>DIEW01000025.1:500-43352 GCA_002418825.1 Syntrophaceae bacterium UBA5764
GCGGTTCACTGGCCATGATGACTTCCGTATTGGTTTCGCCCAACGGCTGGTATGAATATGAAGCGGCGCACGGCACAGTGCAGAAGCACTACTACAAACACTTAAAAGGTGAAGAGACATCCAGCAATTCCATGGCGCTCATTTTCGCCTGGAGTGGCGGCCTGCGCAAGCGCGGCGAGCTCGACGGGACACCGGAAGTGATTGGCTTCGCCGACAAGCTGGAGGAAGCGGCCATCGCCACCGTGGAGGGCGGCACGATGACCGGCGATTTGCTGGCGCTGGCCGAAAAGAAAGCTTCCAACAAAAAAGTAAACACGCAGGGTTTCATCGACGCCATTGCCGAAAACCTGCGCAAAAAACTCCATGGTTAGAAGCGCTCAAAATTCCAGGCCCAACCTACTCGATTTTACGCTGGAGGAAATGGAACAGTTCATTTCCGGCCTGGGTAAGGAAAAATTCCGCGCGCGGCAAATCATGAAGTGGCTGTATCAGAAGGACATCTCTTCTTTTGCGGAAATGACTTCTCTTTCCCGCGATTTCCGCGACAGCCTTTCCCGTATATCGCGCATTTACCGCCCCGAAATCGTAAAAATCCAGACGTCCCGGGACGGCACAAAAAAGGCTCTTCTACGTCTGGAAGACGGCTGCTTCATCGAAAGCGTTCTGATTCCCGGAAAAAATCACTGGACAATCTGCGTATCCACGCAGGCAGGCTGCGCCATGGGCTGCAAATTCTGTCTTACCGCGCGCCAGGGATGGAAAAGAAATTTAAATCCTTCCGAAATAGCGGGCCAGCTTATCGCCTTACGGCAGGGAACACCGGAAGGGGCCCTGGTTAAAAACATCGTGATGATGGGCATGGGCGAGCCGCTGGCCAATTACGAAAACACGCTCAAGGCGATAAAAATTCTTACCAGTGATTTCGGCGCGGCCTTTTCCAACAGGAAAGTCACCGTCTCCACCTGCGGGCTGGCGCCGGAAATCATCCAGCTGGGGAAAGACGTCTGCATCAACCTGGCCATATCGCTGAACGCTGCGGATGACGCCACCAGAAACAAGTTCATGCCGATAAATAAAAAATATCCGCTGTCCGCGCTGCTGGCCGCCTGCCGGAAATATCCCATGCCCGGCAGAAGACTGCTCACCTTTGAATATATACTGATTGACGGCGTTAACTCCTCTGAGCAGGACGCGGAGAAGCTTGCCGCCCTGTTGAAAAATCAACGCTGTAAAATAAATCTGATTGCCTTCAACGAATTCCCCGGCTCCGGATTAAAAGCGCCCGCCGAGCAGGACGTGCAGGCCTTTCAGCAAATACTCATAAAAAGACATTTCACGACGATACTCCGCGCCAGCCGCGGAGCGGATATCTGCGCCGCCTGCGGCCAGCTCAGCGGCGCGCAGACAATTCACTAGCAAAAATGACCACTTTGATTTAAACTGTTCCCATACAACGATAAGGAGAAAACTATGGCTTCAAGAATATCGGACTGGCTGGCTTTGAAATTAGGCATCGTCGGTTTTCTCGCCGGCGGTTTAATCGGTTTTTTGTACCGCCCTTCGGCGCTGATTATCGGTCAGTTGCCTTTCAGCACCGTAATAACCAGAGGAGCGAACCTTAAAGGTGTGGAACAAATGCTGATTCCCATGGCGCAAACATCATTTAACAATATGATGGTGGCGGCGGTCATCGGCGCGGCTATTGGAATTGTCATCGGTTTGTTATTTTCGCGAAAATAGAATCAACGACAATCTTTCATCCTTTCCGCTTTTTCGCGGGAAAGGACTCTTTCTTTTTCGGATAGGCGGGAGGATTGCGCTTTTTCTCCCGCAACAAACGGGATATATCTTTCTGCCTTCGCGTTATTTTCTGGCCGGCCATATATTATCTCCCGTTAAATTTTTTCTTCCGCCAGGGGGAAAACAAACGCGCGCAAGCCGGCGCCCGGATGTTCGGCTTTCACTTTTCGCATCAATTCCACAAGCGGCTTGATTTCTTCATCCGGCACAGCCATCCAAATTGTCTTGTTTTTGCCGGGCGAGTAATGCGTTCCCAGCTTTGGTTCGCTTTCCTCCCCTTCGCCCGTCACATCATTCATTTTCGTATAAGCCTTGTAACCGGCGTTTTTTAAAGTATTGGTTATGCGCTCATCAAAATATGCGGCGTAAATGACAAAAATCATTTTCATGGCGTGCCCTCCTTGAGCCGTGTCAAATTATTTTTCCGCCACTCTGCGGACAAAACATTCATGGCGCGATGACGCCCATCGCTCTCTGCAGTCTGGCATAATTTATGTTATAGTCTCCCAACGCATTGGCATATTGCGATTTCGCCCTGGTCAGCAAAGTCTGGGCGTCAAGCACTTCCGTCGATGTGGCCACTCTTTCCTTATAACGCTCTTCGGCAATGCGGAAATTTTCCTCGGCCTGCTCAATAACTTTTTCGGAGACCAGAATCTGGCTTTCCGCCTCCTGCAGCAGCAGGTAAGCGTTTTTTATTTCCAGTGTTATCTGTTCGTTGATTTCCTTCACCATTTCCAGCGCCTGGTTTTCACGGGCGCGACTGGCATCGACGCGAAACTTCGTCCTGCCCCATTCCCAAAAATTCCAGTTGGCGACCGCCATCACATACCAGCTTTCCGCGTCCTGATAACGGCTGCCGGAAACGGAAGCATCGTCGCCGAATTTCGCATAATTTCCCACCAGGCTTAGAGAGGGGAAAAACTCACTCTGCGCCACGCGCACCGCCTTCGACGCCTGCTCGGCCCTGAGCTTTGACACGATCAGCTCGGGTCTGCTCTCCCGGGCGATATTTAAACATTCCTCCAGAGATTGCTTCAGCGGCTTGTATTCCAGGATGTCCACAACCTCCACCGGTTCAAATATTCTGCGTTTCAGCAGCGTGTTAAAGCGCGCCTTGGCCAAGGCAACGGCGTTCTGCGCTTTAATCAAGGCCTGTCTGCCGTTGGCCAGCTCCACTTCAGCATATAACAAATCGTTTTTCGCGATGAAACCGACCTTATAATAATTCTGCGCGACGTCGCGATGCGCTTCCAGCATTTTCACCGACTGGGCCGCCGCCTCCAGAAGTCTCTGCGCGCGCAGGATATCAAAATAAGCCACTTTAACTTCCTGAATCACATCCTGATACATAGCTGTTTCCTCGGCATAGGCAACACCCTCACCGATTTTACTGGCCAGATAGCTGGCCAGAATGCCGCCGCCGGCAAAAATCGGCTGCCGGGCTTCGATTATCCAGTTGTAGTTGTCCTTCGTTCCCATCACCCAATCTCCCGCCGGAGGGGGGGGAATGCCCGGAGACCGGAAATAAGGCTCCTCGTTCAACCTCCGGTAGGCATAAGAAGTGCTGAACGTGGGCAAAAAACCGGTAAAGGCTTCCCTCTTCTGAGCTACGGCGCCTTTTGTTCCTTCCCTGGCGATATTAAGCGTCCAGCTGTTTTTAAGCGCGATATCGACGCTCTCCTCCAGCGTCAGAGCGCCTTGAGACAAAACAATCCGCGGGAAAAACACGAAAATCAGAATCGCAAAAAAGATGCTGTACTTTTTCCTATCGCTCATACTTTTTCCACCTCTTTTAAAAACATCTCCCTGAAACTTTTTTGCAAAAAAATATTTTTTTGCCGCCGCCGGCAAAATTGCAACTTTTAATTAATTATCAGAAAAATTTAATACTAATCAACCGTTTACGTCTTTTTAATTGCCTTGACATCTAAAAGCTATTTTCGTAAAGTAGTGGCGAAATAGTAACATGGTTTTTATAAAAAAACCAGAAAACCGTTAACAGTTTAAAGAGGCTCTCCATGAAAAAAATAGTTTTTGCTTCCTGTTTCTTTCTTCTTGCCGGAGTGTTTTCGGCCATGGCGGCGGAAACAAAAAATATCGGCTTTATCAAAAACACATCCGGTCAGGTTTTAATCGGCAGAGCACAGGAGATGATTCCGGCCAAAGTCAACGATAAGCTGTTTCCCAATGACAATCTCATCACCGGCGAGAACGGATCGGTGGGTGTCATTCTTCAGGACAACAGCGTTTTATCCCTCGGGCCGAAATCAAAAGTCAATTTCAGCAATTTTGTTTTCAATCCGGTTGAAGAAAAATCATCTTTCGTGGCCAAAATAAGAAAAGGCACGGTTGTTTATCTGACCGGATTAATCGCGAAGCTTAATCCCCAAGCGGTGCGCTTTGAAACACCGACGGCGGTTTGCGGCGTGCGTGGCACGCACTTCGCCATAAAAGTGGACGCGCCGAAGGAAGATTAAAAGACAATCTTCAGCTGAAGCAAGACACAAAAAGAGGGGAAAGACGATGAACGGTTACGCCACACGCTTAAAATTCATAAGTAAAACGGCTGTCGTTTTATTTGCCGCCCTGATGATGACATCCTGCGCAACCACAACGCAAGTGGTGCTTCTGCCCGACAAGGAGGACAAAGTAAGCGTGCTGGAAGTCACCGATACCGAAGGAAAAAAAACCCAAAGACTCGATCAAGCATGGCAGTCGGTAAAAACATCGCCGCTTACCGGCGCGCTGGGCGCGCCGAAAGTTATGGATGAAAAAGAAGTCAGGGCAATGTTTCAGCACGCCCTGGCGGCCCAACCTCCGCAACCGGCTGTTTATATTCTAATTTTCGGCAGCGGCCGCACCAGTCCCACCGAAGATTCGCTGAAACTGATTCCAGGGATTCTGGAAGCGATTAAAACCCGTAATTCAAAAAATATTCTTGTTGTCGGTCACACGGACACCATCGGACCGGCTTGGTATAACCTCAATCTTTCACTGAAACGCGCCAAAAATGTAGCCGATATATTAATAGAAAAGGGAGTGCCCAGCGAGAATATCGAAATAACGTCTTACGGTAAGGAATATCCGCTGGTAAAGAGGCCGGACGGCGTGGCTGAGCCCAAAAACCGTCGGGTGGAAATAACCGTCCGCTAAACCATTCTTCAGATTAAATTTATATTTTTATTGCCTTTATATGGTTCTGGCCAATATTTTCCTTCGGGAAAAACCGATGCCGTGCAAATATCATAACGTTTTCATCTTTATCTTAATACACGGAGTGTGAATATGAAACAAAACTACGTTTTAGCTCTGGACCAGGGTACCACCAGTTCACGGGCCATTCTTTACGATTACGAAGGCCAGGTAGTAAAAATCGCGCAGAAGGAATTCACCCAATTTTATCCGCAGGCCGGGTGGGTGGAACACGACCCCATGGAAATATGGGGTTCGCAAAGCGGCGTGGCCAGCGAACTTCTCGCGACCACCGGAATCTCCGCCGAGGAAATAGCCGCCATCGGCATCACCAACCAGCGCGAGACAGCTATCGTCTGGGAAAAGAAAACAGGGAAACCTATTTACAACGCCATCGTCTGGCAGTGCCGGCGCACCTCGGGCATCTGCGATGAACTTAAAGCCAGAGGGATGGAAGCCATGATCCGGGAAAAAACCGGATTGGTCATCGACGCGTATTTTTCCGGAACCAAGGTAAAATGGATACTGGACAACGTCGAAGGCGCCAGAGAAAAAGCGGAAAAAGGAGAGCTGCTTTTCGGCAATGTCGATACCTGGCTCATCTGGAATCTGACCAAAGGCAAAGTGCACGTGACGGATTACAGCAACGCCTCGCGCACCATGCTTTTCAACATCAAAGACCTGAAATGGGATGAAGAAATTCTCAAAGAACTGGACATACCCGCTTCCATGCTGCCCGCGGTAAAGCCATCCAGCTTCGTTTATGGCATGACGGACGCGAAAATTCTGGGCGGGGCAATTCCCATCGCCGGAGACGCAGGAGACCAGCAGGCCGCCCTTTTCGGCCAGGCGTGTTACGCCCCCGGAATGGTGAAAAACACCTACGGCACGGGGTGCTTCATGCTTATGCTTACGGGAGAGCGGCTGGTGCATTCGGCAAACGGCCTTCTCACCACCATCGCCTGGGGAGTGAACAACAAAGTGGAATACGCCCTTGAGGGAAGCATTTTCATCGCCGGCGCGGCGGTGCAGTGGCTGCGCGACAGCATGAAACTGATTTTCGATTCCAAGGACAGCGAATACTTCGCTACGCAGGTCGAAGATTCTCTGGGCGTCTATGTTGTCCCCGCTTTTGTGGGACTAGGCGCTCCTTACTGGGACATGTACGCCCGCGGCGCGATTATGGGGCTGACCAGAGGCGCGACCAGAAATCACATCATCCGCGCCACGCTGGAATCCATCGCTTACCAGACCAGAGACATCCTGGAAATCATGCGCGCCGATTCCGGCATAGAACTAAAAGAACTGCGCGTGGACGGGGGAGCCTCCGCCAACGATTTTCTCATGCAGTTTCAGTCAGATATTCTGGGCGCGCCGGTGGAAAGACCGGAAATCATCGAGACAACTGCCCTGGGCGCCGCCTATCTGGCGGGACTGGCCGTAGGCTTCTGGAAAGACCAGTCCATGGTCGCTGAGCGTTGCAAGATAAACCGGAAATTCCAGCCAGGCATGAGCAAAGAAAAAAGAGAAAAACTGTATAAAGGATGGAAAAAAGCGGTGCAGCGCGCGATGCTCTGGGAGAAAGATGAATCATGATTAAAACGGACGTAATCATTATCGGCGGCGGCGCCACCGGCTGCGGCATCGCCCGCGACCTGGCGTTGCGCGGTATTCCGCACTGCCTGATTGAAAAAGGTGATTTTGCCGCGGGCGCCACCGGCGCCTGTCACGGCCTTTTGCACAGCGGCGGCCGCTATGTCGTCTCCGACCCGCAGGCCGCCAAAGAATGTTACGAAGAAAACATCATTTTAAGAAACATCGGCGAAAAATGTGTCGAGCAGACGGGTGGGCTTTTTGTGCGCCTGCCTGGAGATTCCAAGCTCTACCGCGACCGTTTTCTTAAAAGTTGTGAAAAACTCGGCATACCGACGGAGATAATTTCTTCCACCAAAGCGCTGGAACTTGTTCCCAACCTCAACCCGGAAATCGAAGAAGCGGTAAAAGTGCCCGACTGCTCCATCGATCCTTTCCGTCTGTGCATGCTCAACATCGTCTCCTCGCAGAAAAGAAACGGCATAATCTTCATTCGTCACAAAGTGACCGAAATCATCAAAGAGCACGGCCGCTGCGTCGGCGTAAAAGCCGCCGATCAGGTATCCGGAGAGCGGCGGGAAATCCGCGGCAACATTATCATCAACGCGACGGGCGCCTGGTCGCATATGGTGGCGCAATTAGCCGGCAACGAAGTGCCGCTCACCCTTTCCAAGGGAAGCCTGGTCATCACCAACCACCGCCTGACCAACATGGTTCTCAACAGAATGCGTCCCTCGGCCGACGGCGATATTATCGTGCCCAACGAAGCCGTCTGCCTGGCCGGAACGACATCGCTGGCGGTGGAAGACCCGGATAAAATCCGCATTGAATCCCATGAAGTGGACACCATTATCAGCGAAGCGGGAAAAATGGTTCCGCATTTCAACGATACGCGCGTCATCCGCGCCTTTTCCGGCGTCCGTCCCCTGCTCAAATCGGCAAAAGCGGACAGCCGGGAAATCACGCGCGGCTTTCAGATTATCAATCACGGCGACGGCATGTACAGCATCGTGGGAGGGAAACTCACCACTTTCCGCCTGATGGCGGAAAAAATGGTCGATACCGTGATGGACCATTTCCATCTCAAAAAAACATGTGAAACGGCGGCGATACCCCTGGAAGGTCAGGAAGAGCTCAGCGGCTATCCCCTGGCCAAAAGACTATCGAACATGAAAAACATCGTCTGCGAATGCGAGCTCGTTTCGCGCGCCGAGGTGGAAAGAATCATCAAACAAACGGGCACCTGTTACGTGGGGGACATCTCGCACCGGACACGCCTGGGCATGGGCCCCTGCCAGGGCGGTTTTTGCACTTTCCGGGCGCTGGGCATCATGCACGAAAAAAATCTTCTCTCGCCGGAGCAATCCATGTACGCTCTGCGCGATTTTCTGCAACGGCGTTTTCGCGGCATCAGATACTGCCTCTGGGGCGACCAGCTGCGGGAAGAACAACTGGTGGAATACATCTACCTGGGCATCCTGGCCATGGAGAGGAAACAGTGAGCGTAACTCAGCATGACGTAATCATCATCGGCGCGGGGGTGGCGGGACTGACGGCAGGCGCCGTGCTTGCCGAGAAAGGCTGCAATGTCGCGCTGGTCGCCAAGGGGGAGCCAACCGCGTGTCTTTCCACCGGCTGTATCGACATCTGCTCGCTCGACCATGAGCCGCTGCACGGCATCGGCCATCTGCCCGAAGAACATCCCTACCATCTTGTCGCCCGCGCCGTAATCCGGGAAGCGGTGGACAGGTTCGGAAAAATCACCGACGAGATGGGGCTTCCCTACGTGGGTTCACTGGAGACAAACCGCCGTATCCTTGCCGCGCTGGGCACATTCAAAAACACCTGCCTCGTGCCGTCCACCATGGCCGCCGCGCCGCAGGATGAAAAAGACGACTTACACATCATCACTTTTTCCGGCCTGAAGGATTTTTATCCCAGCTACATCATCGCGCGGCGGGGAAACGCTTCTTTCTCCACCTACGAAGCGGGCGCCGACACGACCATGGGACTGGCGGCGAATTTCGAACGCCACGATTTTCTGGAAAAATTCATCCTGTGGCTGGAAAAAATAAAAATTCCCGAAAACAAAATAGCCTTCCCTGCCGTGCTGGGGCTGGAATCGGCGGCCAGGATTGCCCAAAAAATAGAAAGCAGCGTGGGGAAAAAGATTTTCGAAATTCCCACTATTCCACCCTCCATGCCCGGCCGCAGACTCTTCAACGTCCTCAAGGATTATTTCCGTAAAAAAGGCGGCGTCATATACTGGAGCTGGCCGGTAAGCGGCGTGGAGAAAGCGAAAAACATCGTCGAGGCGGTGATTACCCCCTCCGATGGCCGCCCCCAAAGCCTCAACGCGAAAGCCTTCATCCTCGCCTCCGGTTCGTTTGTCGGCGGCGGCCTGCACGCCCGGAGGGATACCATCGTCGAAAATATTTTTAATCTTCCCGTTTTCGTGCCCGGGAAGAGAGATGACTGGTTTGACAGCGATTACTTTGCGTTGAATCACGGCATCGGCAAAGCGGGAATAATCGCCGATTCCTCTTTCCGCCCGAAAGAAGCGCCGTGGGAAAACGTTTTTGTCTGCGGCGGAATCCTGGCGCACACGGAAGTTCTGAAAAACGGCTGCGGGCACGGCCTGGCGCTGGCCACGGGGCACGCGGCGGCGGCCTCCTGCCTGGAGTATATAAAATGAAGTACGAACACTGCATACGCTGCACGATTTGCGTGGAAAACTGCCCTGTCTTCCGGGTCAATCCCGATTTCCCCGGTCCCAAGCAGGCGGGGCCGGACGCGCAGCGTTTCCGGATGGAAAGAGAAAAATCCGTGGACAAGTGGGTGCTTCTGTGCAGCCAGTGCAAGCGCTGCAACATGGCCTGCCCCTGCGGCGTGGAGCCGGCGGAAATCATCCTGCGGGCGCAGCAGAAATACGGCCTGCAGCATCCGCGCACACTGGCCCATCTGCTTTTTGCCAATAATTATTATCTGAGCGCATTAGGTTCTCTTACCGCGCCCGTGGCCAACAAAATCGCCGCCATGAAAATCGGCAAAAAAATATTTCACGCCATGGGCATTGCCACCTACATTCCTTTTCCCAAATTCAGTTTCAAAACGATGAGAGGCAAAAATAAAAGGAAAGCCAAAGCGGCAAAAAGAGTGGCGCTTTTTTACGGCTGTTTCATCAATTTCTACCGTCCGGACATCGGCAGAAAAATAATCCGCCTGCTGGAATCGTTTAATGTGGATGTCGTCCTGCCGCCGCAGTGGTGCTGCGGGCTGCCCGCGCTGGGCAACGGCAATCTGACCATAGCGCGCTACTTCGCGCAGAAAAACGCCGCGTCGCTGTCCAATTATATCGACGCGGGTTATGAAATTATTTACACCTGTACTTCCTGCGGCTTGTGTCTGCTGCACGACTATCCCGGCATACTGGAAATGCCGCAGGGAAAGAAAATCGCCGAAAATACCCGCGACCTGCATGAATACATTATCGGGCTTATCGACGACGGATACATCGAGCCGCAATTCGGCGAGGTAAAACGCAAAATCGCCTATCACATTCCCTGCCATCTGCGCGCGCTGGGCATCGGCTATCCGGCGGCAAAAATCATGAAAATGATTCCCGGACTGGAATGTGAAATATTCGACGACACCTGCTGCGGTCTCAACGGCAGCTACGGCTTCAAAAAGACCAACGAAGCCACGGCGGTGCAACTGGGCAACCGCGCTGTTTCACTCATCAAAAAAACCAAAGCTGAAAACATTATGGCGGACTGCGGCTCCTGCCGCATGCAGTTGGGCGGATTATCCGGCATGGAAGCGCTGGATCCCGCCGAAGTCATCTGCGAGTCGCTGGGCATCACCGGCGAAAAATAGCCGCGGGCGGCAAATTATCCCAAATCCTTCTTCATCCGGTCGAATTCTTCCTTGGTAATCTCGCCTTTGGCGTATCTTTTTTTCAGAATATCCAGCGGCGTTTCCCGCGCCTCGGAAACGGAATTTTTACTTTTCAAAGCCTGCACAATGAAATAAACCGCCACAACTAAAACAATCAAAAATATTACCCACATAAAGGCGCCTCCGTAACAAAATCCGTAATTCATCATCTGACCTGGTTCCCATCCCCGCCCCGGTCCCGGCCCCGGACCGAAAGGCCCACAGGCCGCGGCCAAAAGCGGCAACAATAAAAATGAAGCAATTACAAATACTTTCCTCATCATGTGTGACTCCTTTCGGAAATTTTATTTAATAAGGCAATGGATATCAGGTTTGTCAATACCCGCGGGGACGACACGCGGCAAGAAAATCAAAACTTTCCTGCGCCGTCTCCTGTTGACTTCATCTTTCGTATCGCATAAACAATCCCCAAAGAGGAGGGACCTATGACATTTGCGGAAACTATTCCCATCGACACAAAAGGCTTCAGCGACATCATCGACATTACGCCGCGCGTGCTTTCTTATGTAAAGCAGGCGGGCATCGCCAACGGCCTTATCACTCTTTTTTGTCCCGGCTCCACGGGAGCGCTCACCACCATTGAATACGAACCGGGCGTCCTGCGGGATTTGCGGGAAGCGCTGGAAAAAATCGCCCCGTCGGATGTTTCCTATCACCACGACGCGAGATGGGGAGACGGAAACGGCTTTTCCCATGTCCGCGCCGCTTTAATGAAACCTTCGCTTTCGATTCCGGTCATCGAAGGAAGGCCGACTTTGGGCACATGGCAGCAGATTGTCTTCATTGATTTTGACAACCGCGCCAGAAAACGCAATATCGTCGTGCAGATTATCGGGGAGTAAAAAGCGTTCTTTCTTCTCCATATTAAATAGAACCGTCAACATTTTTGCCGTTGAGTGTTATTTCTGCCTAATTGTATTCATTTTTTTCCGATTAAACAAAATGCCAAGAATAAAGGTTCGACCCCGATTCTTTTCCTGTAATTCTTGCTATCGTTTTCATAGGATTGTTTGCAATTAGTTAAACTATGGAGTAAATATAACCAGAAAATCAGCTTAAGGAGGGAAAAGTCATGGGAGAGTATAGTAAATATATAGCCCCTGAACGCAGGGCAGTTCCTACTCCGTACAGCATTGTTGATGAAAACGGCAAGGCTGTGTTTGGCACCTTCGACAAAGAGTTCAAATCGATGGATTTCCTGAAGATCAAGAGACCTACAAGCGCGCCTCAGTTTATGAACCGCCTCAAGCTGACACTGTGGCAGGCCACCGAGGTTAACCTCAAGGATGGACTACTACTTGCGGTTGTCTGCGATATGGGTATTTTCGGAAAGACGATGAATGTCTTTTATGACAAGCGCGCAAAGAAGGTTTACACATGGGATACGAATCTCAAAAGCAAAGACACAAAGATTGCGCCGACACTCTTAAATAGAGATGTTTCCGAAGGCGAGACACCGGTAAGCCATGTCAAATATGTTAACTCACTCGACAAGAACAAGCTGTATCTTAGCGGATTTCATAAAGGCAAATGTTTTATTGACAGCAAGGAATACAGCGAAAAACCGACAATCGAATACGATTTCGAACTGACACGCGTTTCAAAGCCGTGCTGTGTTTCCATTCCGTTCCCGGGCAGCCCGATTAACAACAGGCCGCTTTACAGCCAGAAGGACCTTTACAGCGTATCCGGCAAGCTTGTATTCAACGGAGAGGAGTTCAAGGTTGACGAGAATGCCGGCGCGATTATGGATGACCACAGAGGTTATTATCCGAGAAAGGCCCACTACGACTGGGTATCCACAATGGGCAAACTGAACATCGACGGTAAAATGAAGTGGTTCGGTTTCAACCTGACGCGCAACCAGTCCATCGATCAGGAGAAGTATAACGAGAATATCATCTGGTTTGAAAACGAGACGAGCCTTCTCCCTCCGGTAACGTTTACACGGAATCCGGAAACGAAGGATTATCTTGCGAGCCGCGGCAAGTGCGAATGGATTGTCAAGGATGAGCATGACATGGTAAACCTGAAGTTCAAAGTCTATAACCTCAATGCCATGCTGATGCACGCGGTTGTTGTGAACATCGACTATTACATCACCTTCGGCGAACTCGAAGGTTATCTGAGAGACGAGGACGGCAAGAAGTACATTCTGGACGGACTAACCGGCATTGGCGAAGACAAGACGCTTCTTCTGTAATTTGCATGAACTGTTTCTTCCGTTACTATTTTTATTTAATAGTTAAGGTTTGACCATATCGCTCTCTACTCCGAAAAAGTCTTGACTTTTTCGTAGTTCATGGTAAAAAAGTCGCCATGAACAGATATCTTGAAAAGTACATACAGGCCGATTTAAAGAAAAAAATAGTTTTGCTCACCGGGCCGCGGCAGGCAGGCAAGACAACACTGGCAAAAATGCTTTCGGAATCATTTGATTATTTCAATTACGACAACGCCGAGCACCGGTTGGAGCTTTTGGGAAAGTCATGGGATCGCGCTAAACCCCTTGTTATATTCGATGAACTTCACAAAATGAAAAACTGGAAATCCTGGCTTAAAGGCATTTACGATACTGAAAAAATACCACCATCCATTATTGTTACCGGCAGTGCCAAGCTTGATGCCTATAAAAAAGTAGGCGATTCTCTTGCCGGAAGATTTTTTGAGTTCCGGCTTCACCCGCTTGATCTGAAAGAAATTAAAACCATTTTAGGTTCGCGAGATCTCGATGAAAAACTTAACCGGCTTTTGCAGCTTGGCGGTTTTCCGGAACCATATCTTGAGGGCAACACGACTTACTATAATCGCTGGAAAAAGAGTCACCTGGATATTATATTAAAAGAAGACATGGTTGATTTGGAAAATCTGCGGCAAATTACCTCCATAGAAACCCTAATCCAGCTTTTAAAGAAAAAAGTTGGAACACCAATATCCTATAAATCTTTAGCCGAGGATCTTCAGTGTTCGGACAAAACCGTAAAGCGTTGGCTGGCTGTGCTGGAAACACTATATATAGTTTTCAAAGTTTCACCGTTTCACAAAAACATATCCCGCTCTCTTTTGAAAGCGCCTAAATATTATTTTTATGACACGGGTCAGGTGCCCGAAGACCCAGGAATGAAGCTGGAAAACCTTGTCGCCTGTTCCTTGCTTAAAGAAATGCATTTTCGAGAAGATTGCCTTGGTGAAAAATGGAATCTTTATTATCTGAAAAACAAAGATGGGCGCGAAATTGACTTTTTCATTACCAGGAAGGATAAACCCGTTTGCATGATTGAAGCAAAATGGAGTGATTCTGCAAAAAGCGCTAATTTTTCTTTTTTTGAAAAATACATAAAGGGCATAAAAAAAATCCAGATTGTCAAAGAACTACAGCGCGAAAAAACCTATCCGGACGGCGCGGAAATACGCGCGGCGAGCCAGTGGCTCTCTGAAATGCCCCTTGGGTAAAGCGGCACCCTGAAGACGGGCGCAGAAAAATATCACAATAGCAATACCTGTCATTTTGACCGTAGGGAGAAATCTTTCTGGATAATATCAATATTTCTCTCCAGCACAGCTGGACTATAGGCTGCACCCGAAATAACACACAAGATTTACGTCAATCCTTCTTAAACAACGACTCCAGTTTGTCCTTGATATTAGAGCCAGCGGCGCCGGAAGACTTCCCTGATTCTTTGAAACGGAAAAAATCGCAGAAATTCGACCGGGCTTTATCCAGCACGCGCTCCGCCTGTGTTTCGCGGCAGTCGTTATACGCGCCCGCCTCATAAAACGAGCAGTTCAGACAGCAATGCAGATCCGACCTGCAGGAAGGACATTGCGCCTGCCTGCCGACAAAAAAATCATCCGCGATTTCCTTTTGGCATTTGTGGCAGATTTTCATGAAACGAAGATATAAAGGATGAAAGGCAAAAGCCCTTATGAGATTTTGAAGCAAAAAATGCAACCGATTTAACATCGTCAAGCGAGGTCCATTTGGTCACATGTAATACCAGTTGTTCGAGGCGCACCAGATGCTTTAAATCCCATCATTGCTTACTAACACCTGATCGATGCCAAACCGGATTTTGTCAATATCGGCGCTTTAAATCCCATCATTGTTTACTAACACTTCCGTGGAGCTGGCGATTTATTATCTCTACAAACTTTAAATCCCATCATTGTTTACTAACACTCGCTTTTAGGGCGATCAGCACGGCATTATTCCACTCTTTAAATCCCATCATTGTTTACTAACACATTTTGAGCTAACAGTTTATGAGCGTAAATGGCCTCCTTTAAATCCCATCATTGTTTACTAACACTCGCTTCGGAGGTGACGTTCCGCGTGTACAATTACATCTTTAAATCCCATCATTGTTTACTAACACGCGCATTTTCGTGGGGGGATTACGGCATTTCCAAAACTTTAAATCCCATCATTGTTTACTAACACGCTGCCGCCGCCCTTGCCGCCGCCTTCGGTAGTAATCTTTAAATCCCATCATTGTTTACTAACACTTCAGTGTGCCGGGGTGTTCAACAATAACACCCGGACTTTAAATCCCATCATTGTTTACTAACACTCGTAAGATATTCTAATAGTTCCCCGATATTTTTCTTTAAATCCCATCATTGTTTACTAACACTGTCTTCATCGTCGGCGTTCTTGAGCAGATGCCCGCTTTAAATCCCATCATTGTTTACTAACACCGCGAACTGGCGTTCCAGTGAGGGCTGCAATTAACTTCTTTAAATCCCATCATTGTTTACTAACACGCTTATGGCGGATTTTTGCTTAACTTGCCTGGCAAGCTTTAAATCCCATCATTGTTTACTAACACTTTTACTTCAATTTCCCGCAGATGTAATTTGAGCTCCTTTAAATCCCATCATTGTTTACTAACACTTCGCCTCCGCCACTACGCCCGCGGCATTCCACGTCCTTTAAATCCCATCATTGTTTACTAACACCGAGCCGCGTGTGGCAAGCTCTAGCGACAGCGGAAAACTTTAAATCCCATCATTGTTTACTAACACCCATCACACAGACCTCCAAGCTGCGCGAATGGCCGGCTTTAAATCCCATCATTGTTTACTAACACTATAAAAAAGAAAACCGTAACAACTGACAGTTTTGGCTTTAAATCCCATCATTGTTTACTAACACAAAAGCGTCCCTATTTTTCATACTTCTTTTTTATTTCTTTAAATCCCATCATTGTTTACTAACACTCCAAGCGGTATTCATTTACACCGCCACCGTGTGGTACTTTAAATCCCATCATTGTTTACTAACACAAAATCCCTTACGGACAATATTGAGTATCGTTGTGACTTTAAATCCCATCATTGTTTACTAACACTGGATGGAAACGCTTTTCTGGATTTCGGCGATATACCTTTAAATCCCATCATTGTTTACTAACACCGTTTGCACCAGCATAACAAAAGCGGGGTAAAAAAACTTTAAATCCCATCATTGTTTACTAACACACATCATCCGTTCCCAGCGTGCCGGCCTTGGGTTTAACTTTAAATCCCATCATTGTTTACTAACACTTGTGGAAAACCCGCTGCGCCAGACCAGAACCAGCGCTTTAAATCCCATCATTGTTTACTAACACTATATATCTCCCGTTTTTTCATCGAGAACAAAAAAGCTTTAAATCCCATCATTGTTTACTAACACTTGGCATAAGGGATCGACTGGGTGTGCGTCTTTTATCTTTAAATCCCATCATTGTTTACTAACACTAAGTGCCATAGCCAGCCTCTCCGCACACTGTAATTCTTTAAATCCCATCATTGTTTACTAACACCTTCGTTAAAAGCTCCAATCACCACTAGCGTTAATACTTTAAATCCCATCATTGTTTACTAACACCAGGCGCTTGCCGCAATATCAATCAATGTATCGGTAACTTTAAATCCCATCATTGTTTACTAACACGGTTATGTCTGGGACGCTTCAACTTCTGATTATGGATCTTTAAATCCCATCATTGTTTACTAACACCTACAAGGACGCCGATAGAGGCTTATATTATAACAACTTTAAATCCCATCATTGTTTACTAACACTCGCAGCCACAGCAACAAAGACTGTCACCCATATTTCTTTAAATCCCATCATTGTTTACTAACACGACGTAAGCCAGCGGTGAATACCTTTTTACCATAAGCTTTAAATCCCATCATTGTTTACTAACACACGGAGTGGTTGTTTCAAGAGGCGCCATTTACCGGCTTTAAATCCCATCATTGTTTACTAACACGCATGAGATACACGCTGAACTTCCAGTCTTTTGATACTTTAAATCCCATCATTGTTTACTAACACTTATGCTGCTTTCGTTCATGTCTTTGTTATATTTAACTTTAAATCCCATCATTGTTTACTAACACCCGGTCAATTATGCTTATCTTTGGTCGTCTTAATAACTTTAAATCCCATCATTGTTTACTAACACTCTAATGTCCGCTAAATATTTTTGGAATCTTTCAGCTTTAAATCCCATCATTGTTTACTAACACGCTTCATCAAATGTCGAATAAAATATATCTCTGATTAGCTTTAAATCCCATCATTGTTTACTAACACTTCTTTTTCCTGATGGTCAACAAAGATATTTTCAGCTTTAAATCCCATCATTGTTTACTAACACCCGCCGCAATTTGAAGGCAAGATTGCCCAACCTAAACTTTAAATCCCATCATTGTTTACTAACACTTAAAACAGGTCTATCCGGCTCTGGACAATAGATACTCTTTAAATCCCATCATTGTTTACTAACACCCCGCTTGTTTCGCCGCTTAGAATACCACCGATTACTTTAAATCCCATCATTGTTTACTAACACCCATTAATTTTAAAATAACAAAATATACAAAATCCAATAATTGCCTCTTCTTCTTTCTCTTAATTTATGCAATATTTTCTCGATGCATCAATAATGCATCGCTTTATAATGATTACTAAATAATCACTTCCGTCGGGTCCAATTGGATGCCGATGCACTCTCTTTCCACGTTTTTCTTATTATCGATTCGAAAAAAGACCACATAATCGGTTTCTTCATTGATGATACTTTTTGCTTCTTTTTGCAAGGCCATCAACTTTGCCACTGAAATCTCGCCTTCAAAAACAGACTTCTGCGTATGGTGCAGGTATTGCCTCATCTTCTTCATAATCTTCGCCAACCGTCTTTGTCCCGTCGGTTCTATTGTCGATATGTCATAAACCGCAATCACGTACATGCGTCACCACCATATTCTAAAGCTCTGATACTTATCCTCACCCAGGATATGCTTGACCAGTTTGTAAAGCTCAAGCCGCATGATTCTCCGGTAACTGACCTGCTGCTTGAGCTGCTTGTGCATGATCGTCGTGTTCATCTTTTCATCAATCGCCTTGACGGCAATCTTGCGCCCTTCTTCCTTCAGGTAGGCGTAATTGACATCCTTGTCGAAATGCTTCTTTTGCAGCTCGTTATTATTAAGCAACGCAAAAATGACGCGGTCGCCATAAATAGGCTTGAATATTTCGGCGATGTCCAGCGAAAGGGAAAACCGCCGATACCCCGGCTCGTGCAGATAGCTGATAGTCGGATTGAGCTGCGTCTTGTAAATTTCGCGGAGCACTTCCGTGTAGATTATACTGTTGACGAAAGAAATCAGCGCGTTCATCATATTGTCCGGCGGATTCTTCACGCGCTTTTCAAATTCGACATCCTGATTGATGATTTTAGGAAAGGCCGCGTAATAGGTCTCCTTGATGTTGCCCTCCAGTCCCATGACTTGCGGAATGGTCGATTGCTTGTCGATGTCCGCAAAATAGGTTTCGACCTTTTCCAGTTCTTCCGACGTCTTTTCTTTGTATCGTTTCAGATTCTGAATGGTTCCGTAAGCGGCGCCTTTGACGAATTCCTTCGCCAGTTCCAGGCGCGTCGGTTTCTTCAGGTACGAGGCAACCTGTTTGACGATCACATCGCCGGAATTGAGGAATTCGCGCGGATAAAAGGTGCCGGCATAGTAACCGTAGTAATTGAAGAAATGCACCATCACATTGCTTTGCGCAAAGAAGTTCAGCATCTTGGTGTTCAAATCCACCTCGCCGAAAAGATACAGTGCGTCAATATCGTTCACCGGGATGGGCACATGCCGGTCCTGCCCGTCTTCCGTATATTCGAACATGACCGAATTGTCTTTGCGGCTGACCCGCCCGGATTTGAAAATGTAATAATCACGCATAATATTCACGCATAACAGAGTTCATAGTAACTGCACGATTTGCATATCTTCGCTTTGATCACCGGCGGCGGCAGTTCCTGTTCATTGATTTTGATAATATCGTCCAGCATCCGCTCAAGCTGTGCTTCGTCATCCGTGGTAAGCTCGACCGTTTGCGTCCGCCGGATCAGCGGATAATCAATCTTCCCGGATACGTCAAGCCCCAGCTTTTTGAAATGATAAATGTAAAATTTGAGCTGCCAGAAATGCGACTCTTCCATTTTTTTTGATTTCTTCACCTCATGAATGACGCCGTGATTCTTGTCGAAGAAATCGATCTTGATGCCGTCGAACACAATCTCCTTATTCTTTCGCTCATAACTGTGCGCATGCACCAGCGCCCCGATTTCCACCGCTTCCGACGTATGCTCCATATTGATATTGTGAGAAAACAGCCACAACTTCCGGTGACAGATCAGATAGTAGTTTACCTGCGTGCCGGTGATAGTGGGCGAGTTATAAAATGAAATTGTCATAGTCTTTATAATCTTTGATAAATTCCATGCCTTTCTCGATGCTGTATGATACGCCCTTCATAATCATAATGGAATGTCGCTTACAATATTCTGACCCATTAATTGGCTTGAGCAGTTTTTCTCTATCGCTATATAACTGAATGCCAACGGTATAATCACGTAACTCTGTCTGTTTTCTGATGTGGTCCCTTTGTTCATTATTGATAGAATCAATCTGGTTTATCAGCTCCTCGATCTTGTTTCGATTCTCATTATATACCGGTTCTGGAATCACAATATGACTGTTGGTGATCGCCCGGAATTCCTGCTGGGCTGCGGCTTTTGACGCTGTCTTATAGCCAAGTTCAAGCAGCTCTTTCATTTTTTTATATCGCTCGTAATATTTAGATTCTACATCTGAGAATACTTTTTCTATAATCATTTGTTTTGTCTCTTCATTCAGCAACTGCATATTGTAATCATGCAAGATTTCCCATGTCTTATTAAAAAGCAAAGAATCATATATCCGGGAAGCTTCAGAATTAAAAATATAGATATTAGGCTCTTCTGCCTCATATTCTCTTTTCCGAAAACACCTTCCGAAGCGTTGAAATAAACTTTCAATGCTGGCGCATTCAGTAAATAAAATATCAAAATCAATATCCAGCGATGCTTCAACAATCTGGGTAGAAATCCAGATACAGGGACGTGCAGAGTTCATAATATCCAACTCTTTTTGTTTCCGGTCCCGTCCGATAAACCGCGCATGAATAAGCTGTGGATGCAAATCTGTAAGAGCATCATACATTTCTTGAGCTTTGACGACGGTATTGCAAATGATCAGACCTTTTTTGTTTTTACTTTCACCCTTAATTAGAGAAATTGCCTCCTCGGAATTTATACGGTTATCAATTAATTTTATCCGATGCCTTCTTTTCTCCAGATATTGAGGCGGCGGAATGATGACGTCAGGTAGTTTTTTAAATTCTTGCCGGACGAATGGCGGCAACGTTGCAGTCATCAGCAGAAAGCGCCCGCCCAATGCGTGTATTTCTTTTAAAAAGACAACAATTGCCGCAATGGCTTCGGGGGCGAAGCTCTGAATTTCATCAACGACGATTTTTGAATAAGAAGCAGTGAAATAGGCAAGTTCAAAACCATTGTATTTGAAAACGGATGTTACAAGTTGATCTGCCGTGGCAATTGTTAGTGGATATGAATACTGCCGAATTCTGGCAAGCGTCATGCTATAATCGTCATCGTTATTATCATCTGCGGCCAGGAAGAATAATGTCTCGCCATGCAGAAGCGCTACATTCTGTTCATCAAATACATTGGTAAACCGTTTAAACATTTCATTGACGGCAATACGAATCCCCAGCAGATAAAACGCCTTAGAACCATTGATCCAGTTCATCGCATATTCCGTCTTTCCTATTCCTGTGGATGCTACAAGCACAATGCTTTTGTCGGATTGCTCCTTTGCCGATTGCTGGAAGGGTCTTAAATCAAACTTGGCTTCATAACGTAGCCATTTGTCGAAATCATTTCGATAGTCACCTGTGTATCTTTTTTCTGGTTCAATGGCCGCCGAAGCCGCGTAATCGCATTTGTGCAGCACCCCCTTGAGAAAGACCAGAAGATTAAAATAATGCTTAAAATATTCCGGTGACAGAATTTTGTCCGCGAAGTCTTTTTCAATATTGTAATTCCACTTCAATGGATGGCTAATCCCCAGCAAGCCTTTCCTTTTCTCAAGGTCATGCTCAACAAAAGCTTTGATTGCATCCGATGAGAATGCTTTGTTTCGCGTGTGATGGAAGGCAACGCAGTATTGAACAAGCGCAGGAAAAAGAATGTTGCCTTCATTGTATTGTTTGAATAATTTCTTGTCCTCATCTGAAATGAATGCAATGGATAGCCATTCATGTGGCACTTCTTCGCGGTCTTTCAGTTCTTTGATGACTATTGGCGGCGCAAGTTTGAGCTTATTCTGAAACTTGTGATTCAACTTGCCAAGATCATGGTAATAAATGATTTTTTCAATTATGGGTTCGTATTTCTTTATAATTGCCTGATTGATATAGTTTAACGTTTTGAGGTATTCGTAAGCCTCTTTGAGCTTGCTTGTGTGCTCGGGAATCGTTTCTTGCCGTGGGCGCGATTTCGCAAATATGGTCAATGATCAGCCTCCAGCAATGAAACCAGATCGCCTTTACTGTCTCTCAGAAAGGATACATTTTCGATCTTGTTTCCCTTTGCAATATAAACAGCATCGGCGAAATGGAATATACGCTTATCCTCAAGTGATTGCACATCATCGTAAAAAAAAGGGAGCCGGTAATGTGTACCTGAAAGCTGTTCTTGCCGGCACAAATCAGGTGAAAGATAACCATTATAATTCAATGTGATTTCAGTGGAGACTTCTTCGATGTCCACTAAACCCGTTTCTACAAAGTCCACTCTGGCAATATCTTCATTGCGTCCCAAAATAACCGTTTTCATCTTTACAGCGCCATCAAGCGCTTCAGTTAAAGCGGCATCGTCGAAAGCAATATGCAGAAGCAAATTCATGTTAACGATAAGGTCAACGAACTGGACGCCCTGATTCAACATTTGCCTTGATGGCGTATGAATCAATGCCAGGCGACCTTCGTTTTCTTTTCGATACCGGTCAAACTTGTAAACCTTCTGCATATTTGTTGTGACTGAATCGAAAGCACCTTGAATGGATATTTTAAGCGGTTTATATCCGTCATTAATGCCGAGCAACCCATGTGCCATACCTCTGATCATGGAAGGGGTAGGCAAAGGATAGGTTTGCACGTATCCATAGCTCATTTCCCGACGGTAATTGACCAGATTTTGATAGAGTTTCAGTCTCAATAATTTCATGGCATACCTATTTGTAGTATTGGTCTATTAATGTCGTTAATTTCGCAAAGAATGCCTCGACGGGTATTGCTTCTACCTTAATTTCATTAACATTTATAAATTCACCAGTTACGCAGCCCAGAATGGTCTGAGACATGACCGTCGAACCGGCCGGTGGCATGGTGATATCAAGTGTATCGTTAATCATATCGGGATTGATTTTGTTTCCTTCTTTTTTAAATTCCAGCTTAAGACGATTATAAAAAAACGGATTACCGCAATCGTATAAGCCACCGATTATAAACAGAGGGGCAAGATTTTCTCTCTTGCCACGAATGTCACGATAGAGGAGCTTTAAAATATTGCAAAGCGCTTTGACTCTTTTAGCCTTGATTGGATTTGTTAAAGATATGCCATCAAGAGTGTCTTCACCGATTTCATCCAGATTAAAAGTAATTGTATAGCTGTAATAAGTTTTATGAATTTCAGACTGGAATATATCATTATCAAGCTTCTGATCGTTTCGGTTTGCAAGGCCCATGTTGGTTGCAAAATCCGTATCGTTATTGAAAGGTTCAAGACTTGTTGCGTCTGTCAACCGCACGATGCCTTTTCTCATCTTACTTGAACCGGTTTTCATATAGCCAAAATAATCTATTTCCGGATAGTCCTGTATTGATGTATTCTCCGCAAACTGAACAACGCCACTTTCGCGATCAGTTGGCGTAAGTCCGAAGTTATAATTTTCATTTAAAAGTCGTACGATGTCGTAACGCAGCGCCTGTCGTGAAATGTATGAATAATTTTTCCCTTCGCTTGCCAGCTTTTTAAGCGACAGGATATTGCCGATGCTTTCGCCGTAGTTCAGATTTGATGCTTTGAAAATAATTGCAAGATGCAGATGTTTAGCCATTTTTCAGTTCCTCCTCGAATATTTTAATAGTTATGTTTATTCACTTTGTTTCGGTTGGCTCATAATGCCGTTAATGAAGCTGTAGCCAAACTGGAGAAAAGCGTCTTTATCAAGCATCTCAGCCTCGCCGAACATCGACGGCAGGCCGTGACTCATGACAAGCCGCATGTATTTATCAATAAACTTTTCACGATCAGCAATTTTGAGATCATTGAGAAGCTGATAGATGATTCCGTCGATTTGGTTTTCTTTGTTTTTGGCCAGTAATTTCTGCTTGAGTTCGATTCCATTTCGAAACGCTTTTTTTACGATTCCTTTATTGATATCCATCGTGTCCCTCCTCACGCATTTATTGATATAATCCAGAACATATTCAATGATGTAAGACGGCTGGTATGCAGCCACAATGTTCGCTTTCTTCTGTTCGTTATTTTGGTTCTTTCGACCTTGGAGCCATAACGACAGGAATGTGTGCAATAAGCCATAATCAACCTGACGGGTGACTGTGCTTTTAAGTAATTGCTCGTCTAAATTAAAATACGCATCTTTGATTATATAAAAGCCCTTTGGCATTGTATTATTTTGGAGATAAGGATGGAGAAATTCTGCGATGTCACTATCAATATTATAGGAAAGGATATTGTATCCTTTTACGGTACTTTCTGGAATTTCGATGAAATTTACGTTTTCTCTAATGTTGCGCATCTGATGATCACGTATAATACGCACCGTCTCTTTAATCATCGCATAGGCGGGCTTTTCGTGATGCTTTTTAATTTCCAAAATAAATCTCTGGATAGTTTTCCATTGGCCAAGCACCGTTGAGTTATAGTTAACGAAGAAGAACTTTCTTTCGCCTGCATAAATATATGCAAAGGAAAGAAAAGCGATATTGTAAATCAATGCGCATAGGTTACATATTTTGGCCTTCGAATCTTTAAAACCCCANNATACCCAGTTGGAATTATCTTTATTAAAACCAATTATTCCAGAAATTGCGGTACTAAAGACCTCTGCGCCCTTGACTTTTTCATTTTGACAAGAGACGCACTTTGATTCGTTTTGAACTGTGCGTGCGTAATCCATTTCTTTTATGGCCTGAATAAATTCTGATATTTTATCAAACGCTCGGGCTCTATTTCGCGGATCGGTAGTGACACCTATGAGATTATTCGTAACAAATTCTTTAATGAAGGCATTGCCCCCATCGGATAACATCAAAGTGCTATAGATTTGCAAATCTGTATGTTCTTCCAAATGTCTTATTATCTCATGGCAGATATTCGTGTATGTTGTCGGATCTAATTTATCGTCAAGTCGTTTGTCAATAAGAGAAATAAATCCTGAATATGGAAACTTGTTGATGAATTCTATTTCTTTTTTTACAGGTTTCCCTTTGGTTTTCTTCTGGATGACTTCATCAATGTTTTTTATCGATTTGTTCAACTTGCTGATTAAAAAATATTTATTAAAGAACAGCAAAAATGACTGTTTGATGAACTTTGGGCCAAAATCATCTAAGGCATTATCATCAAATTCAATATAGTTATCGCCAATATTGACGTCTGAAATATTCTCGATATCCTTCCCTTCGCTGACAACCTGTAAAAAACCGATAATTCCGGCATTGAAAAACCAATCCCGCATGTAAATCCGATGTTTCATCCCACAACCTCCCAGTGACCGCCTTTATCCGAACTGATACACTTGAATTTTATCTCCGCTGCATTCCATTCATAGTTTTATTTTTTTGTTTTCTAGCCCTTGCATAAGACGGCAGTTGTCGAGTATTCCTCGGTAGTTGCTTTGGCATCCAATTCGTTTACTTTTTTTCTAATCAAAGCACATCCAACATTCCGAACCCCTGGCTTCGCTTTGCGCCGATTCCGGCATCGTAGATCAGTTGCAAAACATTGGCCGGGGCTTTTATTTTGATGGTTCCGGATGTTGCCTCAATCATTTCTTTTTTGCTGTCCGGCGAAGCATCTTTATTTTGATAGTGATTGATCCGGACGGTTTGCGAACGTATCCATTCGGCGGCAAAGTCATTTTTCTTCAGTTCGGGTGTGCCATCCAACAGCGCTTTACACATGGATTTGACGGAATGGTAAAGCCTGTCTTCAAATTCTGGTTTGTCAGCAGTGATATAGCCCCGCGATTTGCCAGACGCGTCGGTATCCCGCACAAGAAGGGGTGAGCAGGTTTTAAAGACGGATTCACTTAATTGAAAGTTTTTTTGTTGCTCCAGGTTGAAGCGGCCCACTTTTGCTTTAAGTCCGGGGAAAAGCGGATAATCTTTCTTTAATTGAACCAGCCCGTTATAAACGTAAATCAGAAAGACAGAATCACTTGCCGAAAAAAACAGGTTCAGTTTCGGTTCTGTAAGGCTCAGACGGCCTTTTTCGCTCTGTTCGTCATCGGTTTTAAAATGAACCGAAAATGTAAACGGCTTTATCTTTCTGGCTTCTTTGACGTAATACTTCTCATAGATTTCCGTACCGATTTGGCCTGGATTAATCGCCTCTTTTATCAAAGAAAGAATATTTCGGCGATAATCGGTGGGAATGACTAATTTACTGCCACTGAGTTCTATTTCAACAGAAAATCTCATAAACATTCTCCTATAATTATTAAATTATAAGACTATTATAAGCTAAAGCGCAGTTCCGTCTAAATTATTTTAAAAATATCGAAACCCTAGTAATTTCATTTGTTTATTGGTCTTGAGTAATCTTTAACGTTAGCTTGCCGATAATTCAACTATGCAAAGACAGGCGTACACGGCATTAATCGGCGTCGGTGATCGAGTTATTATTTTACCATTTCCAGTTGAGACTTTCTATATTTGGAGCTTCTAATTACGGTAAAAGATTATACCCGCCGATTATTATAGTGTCAACCCCGTTAGAGATTAATTTAATCTCTAACGGGGCAGGCCCTGAGATTGCCGAGGCGGCTTGCGCCGTCTCGCAACGACTGCGTCGGATTGCTTCACACCGCTGACGCATGGTTCGCAATGACACAGAATGCCTGCGCTGCGGTTGCCTGCCGGGCTAGGCTGTCGGACTTCGTTCCATTTAACGTCACCGATGGTGGTGCGTCTTACAATTCAACTTGTTTGATATATTCCGTAAACAAAGTTATTTTTTTACTATCGGACGGCTGAAATAAAAACGGCTCTACGTCTTTAGCCAGTTCTTTTAATTTCAAGCTCTTACTGTAACTGATTAATTTATTTTTAAGCTGTTTTTTATCCGCTATGCCAAGCTTTTGCTCGAGGTAATCGTAATTCGGCTTTGTCTTTTTTAAAAGAAATATAACATCGTAAAAATCCCTGCCTTTCGCCCGCTTGCGGCCTAACAACGCGTAAATCTTCTGCGCAAGCAGAATATCGGGCGGCGTGACGGAAATCTGCGTAAAAATATCAAACTTGTTGATAAATATTTTATCCGGCTGATAAGCGTAATGATGCGGTTCCGTATCAAGCTGTATAAGAATTTTTTCCTGCTTTAAATCTGATACGGAGCTGTCATAAAGCACTTGCGGCAGCTTTATATAACAGCGAAAAGCTCTTTTTAATACATTGCGGATTTCCACGTCATAGCCTTCGAGTTTAAGCCCTTTTTGAATTTCTCCGGTTAGCTGTATAAAGTCTTTTTCAGTCAGCTTAAAATTATCAAAGTCGAGGTCTTCGGAAAAACGCGTATTATCATGAACAATACGCAACGCGGTGCCGCCGAGAAAGGATAGTTTTGCGGCTATCTTACTGTTGAAAATAATCTCCAACATTTTATATTGCAGATATTCCCGCAAGATGTTTCTTTTAAACTGGCGCAGTTGCGGCGGATAGTATTGTTCTATTTGGGATAAGCTAATCATAATTTATATGTTTCAGGAATTTGTTGAATCGTTTTTCCATGCGCTTATTGCCCATGGCCTTGAGGTAATCTTGGAGTTTCTTTCTATCCACTTGCGCTAAAAATTCTGTTTTGTTAAAGCGCAGGCCGGCAAAATCGTCTTCCGTCTGAATGTTTGTATTTAAATAAAAATAATCCAAAACCGCCTTTTCCATTTCCGCGATTTTTATGCTGTAGTTTTTATAATTTTCTAATCTATAGCCGAACATCAATGCAGGCTTGACGCGCCGGTAAATAAATTCTCCATGCTTTGTCTGGAAACGGTTTGTTTTGCGGGAAGAAACGGAAGTTATTCCGTAAACCGCCTCCGGTATCAGGCTGTAATGGGAAAGAGCCATCTCCAGCGAAATGTAAGAAGGCGCGTAAAGTTTGTTTGCTATCAAAAAGAGGCTTGCTTCGTTTAAATCAATATCGGTGAAGATATAATAACCCTTGCGCAGCATTTTTATATAACCCTTGCTTTGCCATTCGTTAAGGCGCCGCAGGTCAAAACGATTTTCTATCTTGCGGATATCCCGCAAATTAAAAACGACAAAATCCTTTAGCTTTTGCTTGAAAGATAAAAAGTTCATTTTATTTCCGTATTATGTGAATAATAACATAATTGGTAATCATATTGACACATAATCAATAAATATCAAGCTTTATTTTCTGCCGTTCTTATCGCAAAAAGTAATCGTTTATCGAGATAATCTCTTTCAGATCAATCGCAATTTATCCCAACATGTTTTCATCCGCAAAGCTAAAATAGTTGCCGTCACCGATGATGATGTGATCGAGCATGCGGATGCCCAAAAGCTTTGCCGCGGCGGAAAGCTCGCCGGTTATTTTTTTATCTTCCGCGCTGGGCGCGATGTTGGCGCTGGGATGATTGTGCACGCAGATAATTGCGGCGGCGAATTTCTGCAGGGCGGAATGAATGATCTCCCGCACAATTGGCGCGGCCTGATTGACTGTGCCATAAGCGGCATCGGCAATATCGATTATTTTATTGTTGCTGTTGAGATAGACAACTTTGAAAACCTCGGTTTTCAAATCGCGCATTTGCGGCATGATAATATCGACAACTTCTTTTGCTGTGGCAATTTTTTGTTTTGCGGGAAGAACTTCGTCTTCGCGGAAACGCTTGCCGATTTCCAGCGCGGCTTTAATCTGCGCGATTTTGGCCGGGCCTAAGCCTTTGAATTCTTCCCACTCCCGCGCATCAGTATGACTCATGTTGCGAAACATACCGAATTTAGCCAACATTTTTCTGGCTAAATCAATGGCGCTGTTTCCTTTAACGCCGGTGCGTAAAAGTATTGCCAGAAGCTCGGAATTGCTCAACGCTCCCGCGCCTTTTTTAAGCAATTTTTCTCTGGGGCGGTCGTCTTGAGGCCATGAGCGAATACCAGTTGATTTAGTTTTTTTAATCGCCATTTTTTATATCCTGGATTCCCCGGTCACCCGGCATCCGCCGGGCAAAGAGCCGGGGAATGACAGTGTGATCTGGATTCCCATCGGAGTAAAAGCTGGCGCATGTCGTTCTGCAATTCATTAATTCTGTTTTGCTGGGTTTTCAGGCGCTTTTCATTGATGGTAAAACCATCAACCAAATGCCTGCGTAAAACATTTGTTGCCCAGATGCGGAACTGGGTGCCGCGGATTGAATTTACTCGATAGCCAACGGAAATGATGGCATCTAAATTGTAAAAAGATACAGGTTTATCTGAATTAGCAATGTGCATTTTTTGCACATTGCTTTTTTTATTCAACTCATTGGACTTAAAGATATTATTCAAATGCTTCGTTATAACGCTTCTTTCTGTATCAAACAATTCGGCCATCTGCTTTTGCGTCAGCCAGACAGTATCCTGTTCCAAACGCACTTCCAGCTTGTTTTTGTACAAGATGATTTGCCCTTTAGTATTTTCTGCTGTTTTTTGACTCTTCATTTTAATATCGATTTTTAATTATTATTTTAACTGTTTCCAGTAATGATTTTAAATATTTGGAGCTTTTAATTACGAGAAAAAATTATACCCCCCGGTTTTTTATGTGTCAACCTTAATAAGACTTAAGGCAAAGCATTTACGCTTTCTGCTTTTCGAGTATTTCTTTCCTTATGTTCTGAAAAAGTTCGATAGTTTCCTGAACTTTTTTGTTGCCCTGAGCGACGGCTTTTTTAAGCCATTTTGCCGCTTCGGTATAATTTTTTAGGGCAATGCTTTATCAATACTTGCTTCGACGCCTTTTCCGAAAACATATATAGAACCCAGTTGTATTTTGGCATTAACATTTCCCTGCTCGGCGGCTTTTGTTAACCATTTTATTGCTTCCTCATAATTCTTTTCTATATGGTTGCCGCGCATATACATAGAACCAAGCAGAAACTGCGCGCGGGCATCTCCATCTAAGGCTGATTTTTTAGCTCTAAAATATTCTATACTGATTACAGAAGCCATCCCGACACCTCTTTTAATCAGGGCGATTGATGTTTGCGGCTTTCTTTATTTGACTTGACATTAATCTTTTCCGGCTGATAATTCAAGAATACGGCGACAAACGCGTGTCGCATTTTTTGCGGCTCTTTCTTTTATATTAACTGCTCGATATTACTGAAATATTGGAGGCAAAAGCCATGCCCCGCGAGAAAAAGGCACATTCAAAGCTCATCCGTGTAGCGCAGATTCTCAGATTTTTTATGGTAAAAGAAAAAATATTAAGCAGTTGGCTGGCCAAAGAATTCCGCACCACGCCGCGGACAATCCAGCGCGATCTGGCGCTTTTGAAAGAAGCCGGTTTCCCCCTTCATGAAATCCAAAAAGGCGTTTACCGGCTAAGCAAAGACCTGATAAAAAATCTGGAGGTTTTCGACGATACCGAGCTGGCCCTGATGGTGGCGCTGAAAAATATTGTCAGTCAGCTGGGAACTCCTTTTCAAAAAGCGGCAAACACCGTGCTGGACAGGATTTACGAATGCGTCACTTCCCTGCCGGTTTTTGTCAAGATTGACGAAGCTATTCCGCTGGACACTTCTTTTTTCAACAGAATGGTAAAGGCAATAAGGGAAAAGAAGCAGGTCCGTTTCCATTATTCCGGCCTCAAATCGTCGCATCCCGTGGAACTGGAACCGTACCGCGTAGTTTATTTTGAAGGTTTCTGGTATCTGATCGGGAATGAACCTTCCACCGGCATTCTCAAGCGTTACGCATTAGACAAGATAAAGGACTTCCGATTGTTAAATTCCTGTTTCAAATCTGTTCCGCGCGATCTGGATGACACTCTGCAAAAAAGCGCCAATATCTGGTTTGCCGAAAAAGCAAACATTAAAATAACCGTCCTGATTAACGCCGAGGTCAGCCATTATTTCAAGCGCAGGAAAATGTATCCCTCACAGGAAATCAAAGAGGAAAGAAAAGACGGTTCGCTGATCGTGACTTTCTCGGTAGGTCATTATGAAGCCATAAAAAACATGCTGAAATCATGGATCCCCAACATCACGATAATTTCACCCGAATCCTTGCGCGAACAAATTCTGGCGGACGTTAAAGCATGGACAAAAAAGCAGGAAAAAGCCAAAGGGAAAGAATGAAAGGCTGAAGGTGAAGCGTTGTTGTGCAACGCGGAATCCCGCGAATGCGGGACTGAAGACTGAAATGAAAAGAGATTGCTACGGCGGCTTGCGCCGCCTCGCAACGACAGAAACTATCTATTTATTTCGTTGTCAGTTCTTTGATTTTTTCCGCCACGGCTTTGTCTTCAAAAACATTGCGGATGGCCTCGCCCAGAAGGGCGCTCAATTCCCGGCCCATGCGTTCCTCGGAAAAGGAAAAATGTTCCCGCGATGCCGAAGCCTCCACCTGACGGGTATAGACTATATGACCGCTTTGCACATCCGCGAAAACAATGTTCAACTTTATGCCGGAGGTGTAAATATTGGCGGGAAATCCCCGACGGCAGACAATTTCCATTTCGTCAATGCTGCCGCCGACAAGAATTTTTGCTCCTCCTTTCGGTATGTTCCCTTCCTGCAAATCCCACTGCAGTCTTTTATCCGCCACCTGATAGGCGGCTTTTTTCAAATAATCCCTGACGCCGTCCGCCACGGTTTTAGCGGGAAGAACCAGCCTGGGGAAAACCAAAATATTCACGCCGTTTTTTTCCACTACGCGACCGATTATTTTCTTATCGTCTATTTTACGCCGGTCGTTGAATTCCGCCACGGCCACAACAGCTTCGAGGGCTTTTCCTTCCGCTTTTACGTACGCCGGGGGCGCAAAGCGCGCGGCGTCGTGTTTCACGTCGATGCTGTAAAGAGCGGGCGCGGCACAGCCGGAGATAATTAAAACCGTCAGGCCCAACAGCGCCGCGGTAAAAAAAGAGCGATATTGTTTCATTTATCTTTCTCCTTAATGTTTTTATTTTTACTTTGCCGCCGAACTACCCGTGTTATACCTCAACAAAATTTCCTTGTCCAAGCATTTTACCGCCTGATATTGTCCGTTTCCTTTTGCCGGAAAATATTATAAAATCAGCGCCACTACACAGCAGGAAGGAAAGGAGGCCCCATGACAGAAGCAACTTTGCAGGCTTTAGACGGGTTGAGGGATCTGACAATGATTAAATGGTATATCATCCCTCTGATGGCTTTGATTTTTTACATTTACACCCGCGAAATCAAGGAAGCGCGGAAAACCAAAGACTGGAATGCCGTGCTGGCCGGATTGACCATCTTCGGCGCCGATTTCTTCAACGAAACATGGAACGGATGGGTAATGCACCTCACGCAGCGTTCCGCCTTCTGGACGACGCCCGGCGATACGGCGCTGCGCACGATGGTGGGCTGGAACATCGAAATCATGTTCATGTTTTTAATCCTGGGCATCATTTATTACCACACGCTGTCGGAGAGCAAAACCCAAAAAATCCTGGGCATCGGCGAAAAATGGTTCTGGGCGATAGCCTACACTATCTTTTGCGTGTTCATCGAATGCGTGCTCAACATCGGCGGACACCTGGTCTGGGAATATCCGTGCTGGAATCTGTCGTTTGCGGGCATCTGGCTGATTTTGCTTATCGGTTATTTCCAGTTCTTCTTTTACGCCCTGATCGTCATCAGCCTGAAAACGATGAAAGCCAAGATTACCATGCTGAGCGTCATCTACGCCGTGCCGATTGTGATGAACATTATCGCCATCGCCTCGGGCTGGAGGTACTAACCGCGCGCGGGCATCAAGGGGTGAGCAGGGAATATTCCTCGAAGACTTTATTGTACTTTTCGTGAATCATTTTCCGGTCGAATTCCCAGAATTCCGCCAGCATCTTTTCCTGCTCATCCTTGCTCAAATATTCCTGGGCGGGATAAAAGAAACGCTTGTCTTCCTTCTCGATGTGCCGGGGATAGAATTCGCCAAGCTGCCGTGCCAGTGATATTATTTCGGACAGCTTTCCTTCATCGCCCGATAAATATTTTTCTTTGGCCGCCACCAGCGCCGCGGTGGTTTTTCTGCCCCACACGTGTTCATCGAGCAGTTCCTGCATCGTTTTCTTGAGCTCCGGCGTCATATCTTTTTTTACCAAATCACGGAAAAGAATTTCTTCTTCCTTCCCGTGATGGGTGCGGTCGGCGTACATCCGCACAAAATCAACAGCCATATCAACAACAAGAGGCTTTATTTTCTTGCTTTTTTCCGCTTTGTCTATATGACGCATGAAAGAAACAAGCATTTTTTCAATCAATCTGTGTTCCCACATCAAAGGCCCGATTGGTTTCATAAACACCCTCCTTGTTTTATTTTCGTTTTATGAATATATACCATAAATGGGGGCGGCAGAGTAACTTAAATGTTTTTCCGCCCTTTCAGTCTGTTTTATCCGATACTGATTGCATCTTGACGACATTTTTGCTAATGAATCGCAACAGCACAATCGCCGGACACATACATTGCGCTTATGGCCAAAAGCAACGTAATTCAGGGGAGAAAAAGGATAAATCATGTGGTCAAAAATTATTTTTATTCTTTTGATTTTCCCGGCTTTGATTATACCATCCTGCAAGCTGGCGAATGACACGCAGATTCCGGACACCAGATTAAAGGTAACCGCGACAATTTTCCCTCTCTATGATTTTGCCCGCGCCGTCGGCGGAGAAAAAATTTCCGTCTCCATGCTGCTGCCTCCGGGAGCGGACGCTCACAATTATGAATTAAAGCCGGAAGAAATCGTCAAGGTAACCAATTCCGATGTTTTTCTTTTTATCAATTTTGAAATGGAACAATGGGCGTACAAAATAATCAGCGCCGCCACGGAAAAAACCAACATGTTGGCCGTGGAAACGGGAAAAGGAACTTTTCTTCTGCCGCTGGCCGTCGCCGGAGAACAGGAGCAGGATGAATACGGCGGACAGCACGCTTCCCGCTTCGACCCGCATATCTGGCTGGACCTTGCCAACGCGCAAACAATCATCGACAACATCACGGAGGCGTTTATCAATAAAGACCAGGCAAACAGCGATTACTACAAAAACAACGCCCGCAAATACAAATCACGCCTGGCCGCGCTGGATAAAAAATACCGGGAAAAACTGGCCCTGTGCAAATCAGACGTGATTCTGCATGCCGGTCACTGGGCTTTCGCCTATCTGGCCCAAAGATACAAACTGAAATATATGGCGGCGTACAGCACATCGGCGGAAGCGGAGCCGCTGCCGCAGAATATCTTCAACATGGTCGAACAAATAAAAAAAACCGGCGCAACCTACATTTTCTACGAAGACCTTGTCGCCCCGCGCCTGGCGCAAACAATGGCGAAAGAAACAGGCGTAGGCCTGCTCAAGCTCAATAACGGTCACGATATCGGCAAAAATGACATAAAAAAAGGCGTTACTTTTCTCTCCCTGATGGAAGAAAATCTGGCGAATTTAAGGAAGGGGCTTTCATGTCCGTAAATCTGGTGCGCGTGGAAAATCTAACTTTCAGCTATAACTCCACTCCAGCCGTCAACGGAATCTCTTTTAACCTGAATAAAGGCGATTATCTGGGCATCGTCGGACCCAACGGTTCGGGAAAAAGCACGCTGGTGAAAAATATTTTGGGCATTCTGCCCCTGCAGTCAGGCAGTATTCATCTTTTCGGGCAACCGCAGCATAAATTTCGCCGGTGGGACAAAATAGGCTATCTGCCGCAAAAACTCAGCGCGCTCAACACGCACTTTCCCGGCTCCGTAGGCGAAATTCTGGAAATGGGCCTGCGCAAAAAAAACGCGGGGGAAAAAAGACAGGTTCTCGAACTTATGGGAATTTCGCATTTATCTTCCCGCTTAATCGGCGAGCTTTCCTACGGCGAACAGCAGAGAGTCATGCTGGCGCGCGCGCTGATCGGACGTCCGGAATTAATCATTTTTGACGAGCCGACAACCGCGCTGGATCCCGAAACGAGGGATATTTTTTATTCCCTCAGTGAAAATTTAAACCGCACCAACGGCACAACCATTATCCTTGTAACGCACGACATAGGAATCATCGGCGAATACGCGCGCCATCTCCTGTACCTGGATAAAAAAGTCCTGTTCACGGGAACATTTGAAGAATTTTGCAAATCACGCGAAATGACGGGATTTTTCGGAGAGGGAAGCCAGCACATAATCTGTCACCAGCATGACGGAACGGAAAAAACCAAATGATGATTGCGGAAATATTCAATTTCGGTTTTGTTCAGCGCGCCCTAATCACGGGAGCGCTCATCGCCGTCGCCTGCTCCATACTGGGAGTTTTTCTCGTCCTGCGCCGCCTGTCTCTCATCGGCGATGGGCTGGCCCATGTCACCTTCGGCAGCGTGGCTGCCGTTATTTTAATCGGCTTCAGCCCGTTTTACGCCGCCCTGGCCGCTCTGCCGCTGGTCATGCTCTCCTCTCTGGCCATACTGCAGCTGACCCGCTCCCGGCGCATTCACGGCGACGCGGCCATCGGCATTGTCTCTTCCGTGGGCATCGCTCTGGGCGTAATCATGGCCAGTCTCTCGGGCGGATACAACGCCGATTTATTGAGCTATCTCTTCGGCAATATCCTCACCGCGACGCAGACGGAACTTGTTTTGTCTTTAATCATCTTTTTCATGGTTATTCTTTTCGTCGCTTTCCTCTATCCCGACCTTTTCGCCGTCACTTTCGATGAAGAAATGGCCAAAAGCATGGGGGTCAAAACGAACCGCGTAAATATAATTCTTCTTTTGCTGACCGCGGCGGCGGTGGTTTCCGCGATGAAAATCGCAGGCATTATGCTTGTTTCGGCGCTTTTAATTCTACCCCCGGTCACGGCGCTGCAGCTTTCTTTAAGTTTCAAAAAGACAATCATCGCTTCCGTCTTTTTTTCCCTTTTATCCGTAATCAGCGGCATGATTTTTTCCTTTGCTTTCAATCTTCCCACCGGAGGAACCATCGTCATCTTCAACGCGGTGTTCCTGCTTACGGTTCTTCTGGCCAAAAGAATTCTACGGACGCAGAGGTGAAACAGATGAAATATTTAAAATTTGTCTTTTACCGCTCCAATATTTTGTTCCTGCTTTCTGTATCGGCCGGCATTGCCCTTCCCCAGGCATCGGCCATAAGCATTTTTTTAATTTTACCGGCACTGATGACTATCATGACCATAACGCCGCTGAGGATACCGCGCGGTTTTTTCCGCCGCATACGGCCGCTGATCGCACCAGCCGTTCAGGGAAATCTCATGAATTACATTATCCTGGGAAATCTGATTATCTTCGCCAGCCTCTTTTTTATCCGCGAAGAAGGATTCTGGTTCGGCATGGTGCTGGTTGCCGCCGCCCCGCCCGCGGTCAGCATGTTGTCTCTGAGTAAATCATTCCGCGCCGATTTGACCGTTTCCTTCGCCGGTTTTGCCGGAGCATATCTGGGTGCCCTGCTGATTATCCCCTTGATAGGCTTGGGTTTCCTCAAATACAATCACCTGAATTACTTATTGATTATTCTCGTCGTGGGGGCGTTGATTCCACTGCCGCTGGTCCTTTCGCGCATCATCGTGGAAAAGGAATGGGACGGCATCATTCAACCGCATGAAGGAATAATCATCGACTATTGTTTTTTTATTGTCTTTTATACCATCGCGGCAAGGACCAGAGAGCTTATTCTCCACTGGTCTTCCGATATGTCCGTCATTTTAACTATCGCCGCCTTGACTGTCTTTATTATCTTCTTCGCCGTCAGGAAAATTGGGCGCCTTTCTAACGTCGCCGAAAACAAAATTATTTCTCTTCTCCTGCTGGTAACGATGAAAAATTACGGCCTGGCGGGAGGACTGGCGCTTCTTCTCTTTTCCGAAGAAGTCGCTTTTGCGGCTCTCGCTTTTACAACGGTCAATTTTCTTTTCACCAATTGGCTCAAATACACAAAAATCGTCGTCGGAAGGTCAATCGTCGCTGAAGAAACTCCTCCTTCCTAAATACCAACAGGGTGCGCCATTACGCCGCGCCACCGCTCCATCCGGCAGATATTATTGCGTTTCGCTCGCTTATTGACGAGATTCATTGACAAAACAAAATTGGGCGTTATACTGATTTGTAAAGAAAGGAGGCTAGAATATGGCTATATCTTTACCCCCATTACCTTACGCAAAGGATGCGCTGGCACCCTATATAAGCGCGAACACACTGGATTTCCACTATGGCAAACATCACAAGGCATATGTGGATAATGTGAATAAATTAATCGAAGGAACAGATCTGGCGGAAAAATTACTGGAAGAAATAATTAAGATTTCGGCCAAAGATACCGCGAAAACCGGTATTTTCAACAACGCCGCCCAGGTTTGGAATCATTCTTTTTACTGGCAGTGTCTTAAAAAGAACGGAGGAGCTCCCCGCGGACCAGTGGCCGACAAAATCAAGACTGTTTGGGGAGGATTTGAAAAATTCGCGGATGAACTGAAGAACGCCGGTATTACGCAATTCGGCAGCGGCTGGGCCTGGCTGGTTTTGGAGGATAATCAGTTAAAAATAACGAAAACCGCCAACGCCGATACGCCTATCGCCCACGGCCAAAAACCGCTTTTAACCATTGATGTATGGGAACACGCCTATTATCTAGATTATCAAAACCGCCGGCCGGATTATCTTGCCGCGGTTATTCAAAACCTGATCAACTGGGATTTTGTAAATGCGAACCTGGCTTGATTAAATTAAGGCATCACAATAAAAAGGGGACTTGCCAAGTCCCCTTTTTTATTTTCAGCAAAAAGGAAGGAGCGTTATCTTTTCCGGTCAACTCTGTCTTTTAACTCTTTCCCTACTTTGAAAAACGGCAATTTCTTAGGCTCCACCTGTATTCTTTCTCCGGTTTTCGGATTCCTTCCTGTGTAGGCACCATACTTCTTTACGACGAAGCTGCCGAATCCCCTGATTTCAATGCGGCCGCCTTTTTTCAGCTCGTCGGTAAAACCTTTAAAAACAAGATTAACAACATCTATCGCTTTTTTCTCGGTTAAATTGAGCTTGTTACTCAAAGCTTCAATCAGATCGGACTTGTTCATGGCTCCTCCTTAAAACTGTTTACAAAGTTTGTTACCGGATGGTATTGCGCGATTATTTACATACGATTGAAGTTATTATCTATTTTCCGAGTAATGTCAAGAAAATTTTATCTTTTTTCCCGCGGCCAAATCCAGCAAACCCTCGATTTCTTTTCCGGTTAAATCGCGCCAGGAACCTTCCTTAAGAGAACCGATACTGACCGGGCCGACAGACTTCCGCTGCAAACGGCTGACACGCCGCCCCAGCGCCTCAAAACCTCTTCTTATTATTCTGTTTTTCCCCTCACGCAAAGTTAATTGCAGCCAGCAGCTTCTTTCGTTAATCTTTTCCAGGCGCACTTGTTCCGGCCGGAAAACCCCGTCAGGCAGCTTGATTCCCTCATTCAGCTTTTTAAATTCTTCTTTGGAGAGGCGTCCCTGAATTTTGACACGATAAACTTTTGGTATTTGAAAGCGCGGATGCTGGATTTTCTGGGCAAAGTCTCCATCATTGGTCAAAAGAAGGAGCCCCCCGGAATCGTAATCAAGCCTGCCCACCGGATAAACCCTCTCCGGCACCCCGGAAAGCAAATCCACCACGGTCGGTCTTTTTTGGGGGTCACAAAGGGTGGTGACATAGCCGGGTGGTTTGTTCAGCGCGATGTATAAATTGGTTTTCTCCACGGAAATAATATTTCCGTCCACGCGGATAACGTCTCTGTCGCCATCCGCCTTTGCCCCCAGTTTGTTGACCACCACGCCGTTGACGCTTACCCTACCGGCGGCAATCAGTTGCTCGGCGCGGCGTCGCGAAGCGACNNCCGGCGGCAGAAATGATTTTTTGCAGTCTTTCTTTCATGAACCGGGCAGTTCTTCGGCTGGCTCGTCCGTCACCGCGCCCTCGTCCGCCTCTACGGGAACCACATTTTCGGCTGGTTCGTTTAACTCCTTCAACTCGCGCAGCGTGGGCAGTTCGGAAAGGTCCTTGAGGCCGAAAACCTCCAAAAACTTTTTTGTGGTACCGTAAATAATTGGCCTGCCGGGCACATCTTTGCGCCCGACAATGCGCAACAGCTTCTTCTCCATGAGAACTTTAAGCGCGTGCCCCGCATCCACGCCGCGGATGCTTTCAATTTCCGACTTTACAATCGGCTGACGGTAGGCGACAATCGCCAGCGTTTCCATCGCCGCGGCGGACAGAGAAGCTGGCTTCATACCTTTAAGCTTTTTCACCCACTGTCCCAGTTCGGGACGCGTCCGGAATTGGAAGCCGCCGGCTACTTCCTCCAGACAAATTCCTCCGGCGCGCTCTTTATATTCCGCCACGAGCGCGGCGAGAATTTCTTTCAGCTCGCTCTTTTCCACCTGCGGTAAAACAGTACATATTTTATCCAACCCCAGAGGCGCTTCGGAAGCCAAAATCAAAGCTTCAATAATTGCCTTTATACTTTCCATTTATGCCTCCATCTCCACGGCCGGAAATATACGGATGACCCCAAAAGCCGTAGCCTGGTAAACCTTGACCATGCGAAGTTTGATTAATTCCAGCAGCGCCAGGAATGTATAGACAATGCGGCGGCGCGACTTTATTTCTCCCAGCAATTCGTCAAACGTAACATTCTTTTCGCTGGAGAGCCTGTCCAGTATTTCGTTTATTATGTCAGTAACGGACATCTTTTCCAGGTCAATTTCCATCAGCTCCTTTTTGTCCAGGCGCGTCACCAAGCGATGGAAAGCCTCGATAAGCTCAAAAATACTCACCTCGACAAGTTCTTCTTCATCCGACGGCGCCTTTTCGGTTTCCTCCGGCAAAAGAGCCGCTCGCGTGAAGACATCGCGTTCCAGAATCGGCCGCTGCGACAAATTAGCCGCCGCCTCCTTAAAGGCCTTGTATTCCAGAAGCTGCCGTACCAGTTCGGCGCGCGGGTCTTCCTCTTCCTCCTCCGGCTCCTCCGGCTCAGGCAGAAGCATCCTCGATTTTATGTGAATCAACGTGGAAGCCATCACCAGGTATTCGCCGGCCAGGTCGAGATTGAGCGATTTAATCATTTTAAGATACTGCAGGTATTGCTCGGTAATCAGGGCGACAGGAATATTATAGATATCTATCTCGTTTTTTTTAATCAGGTATAAAAGCAGATCAAGCGGACCTTCAAAAATATCCAGCTTTATGGCGTAATCTGTCGTCTGTTCTTCATTCATAAATTTGCGGCCGAATCAAATTTTAACCGCGGCACGTACTTCGTCCATGGTCTGACGCGCTATTTTCGTCGCTTTTTTATTGCCCTCTTCGATGACCGTTTTAACTTCATCAAGATTGCTGTTGTAATAGGCAATGCGCTCATGAACCGGTTTCATCACTTCCGCCACGCGAACCGCGAGCATTTTCTTGCAATCGGTGCAGCCGATGGCCGCCCTGCGGCAGTCGGCATCTATTTGTTTAACTTTATCTTGCGGCGAATACAAGCCGTGAAATGTGAAAACATTGCATATTCCAGGATCACCCGGATCTGTTTTTTTCACCCGCTGGGGATCGGTAAACATGGAGGAAATCTTCTGCTGCAATTCCTTTCCCCGGTCGCTGATATAAATGGAATTTTCGTATGATTTGCTCATTTTTCTGCCGTCGGTGCCCAGAAGCTTGGGCACACCCGCCAAAAGGGGTTCAGGAATGGGAAATACTTCTTTATAAAGAAAGTTAAAACGCCGGGCAATTTCGCGTGTGAGTTCCACATGCGGAAGCTGGTCAACACCCACCGGAACACCGTAAGCTTTATACATAATGATATCAGCGGCTTGCAGAACCGGATAGCCAAGAAAACCGAAAGTGGACAGATCTTTGCCGGAAAGCTCCGCCTTCATTTCTTTATAGGTGGGATTCCTCTCCAGCCAAGCCAGAGGCGTAATCATGGACAGCAATAAAAACAGTTCGGCGTGTTCTTTCACCGCTGATTGCACGAATAAAGTGCTCTTCTGCGGGTCCAGACCGGCGGCAAGCCAGTCCACCATCATCGAAGTTATATTGTTTTTGATATCTTCCGTGGCATTATATTCGCTGGTAATGGCGTGCCAGTCGGCGACAAAATAAAAACAATCATATATACCGCTGTTTTGCAGTTCAATCCAATTCCTTAACGCGCCGTGCAAATTTCCCAAATGCAATTTACCGGTAGGACGCATTCCGCTGAGAATTCTTTTTAGCGCCAAAATAAAAGCTCCTTGTCAGGCAATAATACTTTAAGAGATTATCAAGATAAACGCACTAAGGCCTCCCATTAATTTCATTAATAATGAGGAGGCCTCAGTTGAATAATAACTTATAAATTAACTACTTTATTTTGCTTGCCAGTTCCTTGCCAGCCTTAAATTTAACAACTTTCTTCGCGGGAATCTTAATGGTGGTTCCCGTCTGAGGATTTCTTCCTTCTCTGGCCTTCCTTTTGGACACGGAAAAAGTGCCAAAACCAACCAGGCCAACTTTACCGCCTTTTTTAAGTTCTTTTGTGACCGCGACAACGTAAGCATCCAGAGCCAATGCTGCCGCCGCCTTGGTAATATCCGCCCCCGCCGCCATTGCATCAATCAATTCTGCCTTCGTCATTATTCAATTACCCCCTTTTGTAATGTTAAATTTAATACAATTTATTTTTTGCCGCCACACGCGGCTGCTAGCTTATGTATCCTGATGAACCATCAGCCCGACTTCGTAAATCCAGTCTGGCAGAGAGTTTAGAAGATATTCCCTTTTAAACTTGAGCTACGCCTAACACATAAAAAATTAACAAGCAAGAAAAATTTGTTTTTAAAAAAACTTTTTTTAACATTTTTTGCGCTGAAAAATTTTCCGTGTAAATACTCTTTTTACGCACACAAAAAATGTTCCCGTCGCCAAATCGCACAAATGCGGCGGCAAATTAATCGATAAATCAGCAGAAAACAACAAACATCTTTGACAAGAAATTGTCTATATGTTACTAAACGCGGCCAAATAACCACCACAGGCGTAATATGTCAAAGCCATGGAAACAAATTTTAGGAGGATGGCTTACCCTTTCGCGCCCTCCCTTCCATACAGTAGGGATATTACCCTTTATATTAGGCACAGTACTCGCCTGGAAATTTACGGCATCCTTTAACCCGTCAGTTTTTATTTTAGGAATAAGCGCGGTGATACTTATAATGCTTTCCAGTTACCTAGCGGGCGAATATTTCGACTTCCGGGAAGATGAAATATCCCACCATCTTTATCGCAGCCATTTTGCCGGCGGTTCCGGCGCTATCCAGCAGGGAATTTTACCCCGCCGCGCCGCTTTGCGGGCCAGTATTGTCTCTATCTTTCTTGCCGCCTGCATCGGGCTGATTTTACAGTTTTATTTCCAAACCGGAAAGTTCACCCTGCTTCTGGGCTTTCTTGGCGCTTTCCCCGGTTTCTTTTATTCAACCAAGCCAATTAGGCTTGTAGATAGAGGCTTCGGGGAAATATTTATCGCCTTCTGTTACGGCTGGCTGCCGGTCGCTTCGGCCTACTATATCCAAACCGCCGCCATTCACCCCGTCATAAACTGGCTGGCCGTACCCATCGGCCTGACCATCTTCAATGTCATTTTGCTCAATGAATTCCCCGATTATGAAGCGGATAAAACTGCCGGGAAAAGAAATCTGCTCAACCGCGCAGGCAAAATAACCGGCCTTGTTATTTATGTGATTTTGAGCCTGTTGGCGTCACTGGCCATGTTTGCCTCTGTTTCCTTCGGCGTTCCCCTCGTTGCTGTTTATTTCTATCTGCCGTTCTTCATCATCTCTCTTTTCATTATTCTGATGATGCTGAGGCATAAATATGAACAGCGCAAATTCCTGGAGATTCTTTGCGGCCTGAATATCGCCGTCAACCTGGGCACTTCGCTCAGTTATCTAATGGCTTACATTGTAAAATGAACAAAAACATTAAAGTAAAACCATTTTTTAATCCGCCCTCGCTGCTGCTCAGACAAATGGGCAGTGTATTGCTGATGGGATATTTAAACCGCTGGAGGCGCTTTCCGAAATGGCTCATCCGTCACGGTTTTTCCTCTATCCCCGTCGCCAACGGCTCTCTGGGCATGGGCTGCATCGGCTATCCCGGCCATCCCGTCTGGGAAGTGACAAATGCCTGCAATCTGAAGTGCATTCATTGTCATGCCGTAAGCAGCGAACCGGGAACTGATGAACTGACCACCGAGGAAGGCAAAAAACTGATCGATATGATTGCCGCGGTGAAAGAATTTCGCACGTTGATTTACACCGGCGGCGAACCGCTGGCGCGCCCTGACATATTTGAGCTGTTGCGGCATTCCCAGCAGGCGGGTCTGGCCAACATCATCGCCACCAACG
>DIEW01000025.1:43365-56947 GCA_002418825.1 Syntrophaceae bacterium UBA5764
AAGACCACGGCGTGGTCTGCAACGCGATCAGTCTCGACGCGGCCAACCCTGACATTCACGACTTCATTCGGAACAAACCCGGCTCATTCGCCTTGACGCAACGCGCGATTGAAGCCACAAAAAAAGCGGGCATCCTTCTGCAGATAAACACCACGGCAATGGAATATAACATGGAATATCTGCCCGCGCTTATCGAGTTTGCCGACAAATGCGGCGCAGGCATTATGCTGATGTATCAACTGGTCGCCGTGGGACGAGGCGAAAAAATAGAAAAAGCCACGTTGAAAAAAACCGCCAATAAATATTTGAGCGAACTCATCTCCGAAAAACAGAAAACGGCGACAACAATCATCGAGCCGGTGGCCGGCCCCCAATATTGGCCTTATCTCCTGGAAAAATGCTCCATCCGTTCCGGCCTGCCGCTTGCCCTCGCCGGTAAAGTCTTTCACGGCTGCAGCGCCGGACGCGGCTTCGTTTATATTAAAGCCAACGGCGACGTGTGGCCGTGCCCTTTTGTGGAGGTCAGCGGCGGCAACGTCCGGGAAAAAAGTTTCAAAGAAATTTATTATGAAGGACAAATATTCAAGAACCTGCGCCGGAGGGAAAGCAAATTAAAAGGCGCCTGCGGCAAGTGCAATTACAAAACAGTCTGCGGCGGCTGCCGGGGACGTGCACACGCCTACAGCGGCGATTACCTGGAGGAAGACCCGCGTTGTTATTTACGCGAAACAAAAAAACACGGCCAAGAGAAGAACCAAACCATAAAATAATTTAAGAAAGGATACTTAAAAATGGACGGAGTAAAAATGAATACCGAACAGCTGGAAGAGTTTATTCATAACCCGAACAACGAACCTTTTGTCATGCTCAATCTTCTGAAATTCAAAAAAGAAGGCGGCAAGGAATCCTACGCCCGTTACCTGAAAGAAGCCAACAAATATGCGGAAGATGTCGGCGCGAAAGTTATCTTTTTGAGCCGCCCGAAAGAACTTTTAAACGGCTCGGAAGAATGGGATGTCCTGATGCTCATCCGTTATCCCTCGCGCAAGGCTTTCCTGACAATGGCCAACAACCCTGAATACTTAAAAGTTCACCGCTTCCGGGAAGAAGCACTCGAACGCGCCGTGCTGTACGCTACCGACGAAATAACCCTGCGCGAAATTCTTCCGAAAAAAGAATAGAATACCTGCTGGAAATTATTTTTTAATCAATAAATACAGGTATCCTTTTTCCTTTAGGCTGCCGGCGGTGGCCCGCGCCTTTTCGCCAAAGCCGCAGAACAAATCAACACGGGCGGGACCCTTGATGGCGGAACCCTTGTCCTGGCTGAGCACAAAACGCGAAAACTCAATCCGGCGCAGAATATTTCCCTGTTCGTCAAAAGCAGGTTTGCGCAGACGAATAAAGGCCAGGGCACCCTGAGGGAAAAATTCCGGATCAGTGGCAATAGACCTGTCCGGCGTTACCGGCTCGCCCAGCGAGCCAACCGGCTCACCTTCGGCAAAGCGAAAAAAAATATATCTTTCGTTGTGACTGAAAATTTTTAAGATTTCTTCGTCACTCTTCCGCTTCATGAATTTTTTGAAATTGAGATAAGACGCTTCCGCGCCGCTGATTTTTCCTTCGTCGAGCATAAACCGCGTAGCCGAACGGAAAGGCCGGCCGTTATTTTGCGCATAGGTAACAGTTATCAGCGTGCCGCCCTCCAGTTTCACCTTGCCGGAACCCTGAATATGCAGGGAAAACAGCTCCACAGGATCATTCACCCAGATAAGTTCGATGCCCTTGCCGCGCAGCGCACCGCCCATATCAATTTCCGCGCGGCTGTAGTAAGGAACAAATTCGTCGCCCTCCATCCGGCCGATTATATTGCCGCCATCCTCCGTCGGCCTGACCAGCAAATCGGGCGGCGGGCGATAAAGGGGATATTTGTGCTCATCCGTGGGGGAAAAAGAGCCTTCCAGAAGCGGTTCGTAATAGCCGGTAAAAAGCGCCTTTCTGTCTGCAGCAGCACCTGTCGCCAGATAAACATCAAAGTCGGCGATTATGTTTTTTTTCAGTTCATCCGCGCTTGGGCATTGACGCACAACTTCGTTAAACGCAATGAGAGTTTCTTTCAGTTTCGCCGCATCGACCAGTCTGCCCGCTACGCGGTAAACTTTGTCCTTCCCGGCGTTTTCGTAATAATTAATGCTCCGGTAAATAGCCGTTTCCAACAGGGCAAAATCAAGGTCGTCGGCAAACTGTATTTCTGAGGCGTCAACGGGATGAAAAAAATCGAGTTCCTTCGAAGGAGCAACGTGCGGAACGGCGCGCACGCAGCCGGCAAAAAAGGCGAGAATCAGCGCCAGGCGCAGAAAGGTGAAAAATAATTTCATAATTCCATAATCATCGCTGTTTCGTCGCAATAATCAGGATACTTGGAACAGCGGAAGCAATCCGACCAAATCTTCTCCGGCAGAGTGGCGCGGTCTACTTCACGAAACCCCAGCCGGGCAAACAAATCACGCTTATAGGTAAGCGTAAATACTTTGAAAAGACCCAGCGTGATGGCCTCCGATATGCAGGCTTCCACCAGATTTTTGCCGATGCCCTTTCCGCGATAATTTTCTTCCACGCATAATGAACGTATCTCCGCCAGATTTTCCCAGATAATATTCATCGCACAAATGCCGACGACCTGCGATTTTTCCTCATCGTAATAAACAAAAAAGTCCCGCAGTGAACTATAAATATCCATCAATGAACGGGGCAGCATCTCGCCTTTTCCTGCGGAAAGATTTATCATCCGGTGGATGCTCTTCACATCGTCAATACGCGCTTTTCTCAGCATTACTTATTCCCAACATTTCCGCGCTTCATTTTTTTTGAACCATAAATCATTTCCCGCGCGTGTTCCCTGGTTGTTTCCGTCACATTCAAACCGCCGAGCATGCGGCTGATTTCTTCTATTCTCCGCTCCTCGTCCATTTCTTCCACAAAAGTCATCGTTCTCCCCTTAGCTACTTTTTTGGAAACGTGCAAATGTTCCTCGCCGTAACAGGCAATCTGCGGCAAATGCGTAATGCAAATTACCTGATGGTTGGCGGAAACTTCCTTGAGTTTCCTTCCCACAATTTCTGCCGTGGCCCCGCCGATACCGTTGTCCACTTCGTCAAAGATGATTGTGGCCACCGAACCGGTGCGCGAAAGAACATTCTTCAACGCTAGAACGATGCGGGACAATTCGCCGCCGGAAGCTATCTTGTTGAGCGGCTTGAGGCCTTCGCCCACGTTCGCCGCCAGATAAAATTCTATTTCATCTCCTCCTCCGGGGCCGTAATCTTCGACTTTTTTACCGGCGGCGTCTTCCCTGAAAAGCGCCTCAAAGGAAGCATGCGGCATGTTCAATTCATGAATTTCTCGTTCCACGGCGCTTTTGAGCTTTGCCGCGGCTTTCTTTCGCTGCGCGGAAAGAGCAAGCGCTTTCTGCCTTAGATTTTCCCTGATGACTTTTTCTTCTTTTCCCAATCCTTCCAGTTCTTCCGCCACGAAAAAAACCCGTTTGAGTTCGTCTTCAATTTTCTGTTTCTGCAACAAGACGCTTTCCAGCGTGCCGCCGTGTTTGCGCTTCAGCCGGCTCAGCATTTCCAGCCGCTCGTCGATCACGACCAGCCGTTCCGGGTCAAAAAATATTTTTTTGCCGTAGTCGCGCAACGCCAGCGCCGCCTCCTGCAGCGTAATATAACCGGCTTCAACATCCGTATCGGCAAACTTCAGCGAATCATCGATATTTTTAATCTGCTTGACCTGATTCTGCACATCCTTGAGCTTGACGCAGACAGAATCTCCGTCGCCATAGAGCAGGTTGTAGGCCTGCCCGGCCAAGTCCGCAAGCTTTTGGGCGTTGACGAGAACTTTTTTTTCAGCAGTCAGCTGATTATCCTCACCGGGCAGCGGATTAATATCCGTGATTTCTTTTAACTGAAATTTAAGCAGCTCGGTTTTCTCTTCGCGGCTTCGCCGCAATTCTTCGAGCTTATTGATCTGCGCCCTGATTTCCACATAGCGGCCGTAAACCGCCGAATATTCATTGAACAAATCAAGGCAGCCCCCGAATTCATCGAGTATACCAACGTGATTTTCCGCGTCTAAGATAACCTGATGTTCATGCTGGCCGCAGATGTTTATTAAAGATTCGCTGATGGCGGATAAATTGGCGAGAGTGGCCATTTGACCGTTAATCGAAACCTTGTTCTTGCCGCTGCGCGAAATTACCCGGCGGACAACAAGCTCATCGGAAGCGGGAAACCCCATTTCTTCAAGCTTGCGGCGCAGCCCGCCATAGGCGCTGATATCGAAAAGCGCTTCCACAACAGTCGAATCAGTCTGCGCGCGAATCATGTCGGATGTGGCGCGCTCCCCCAGAAGAAGACTCACCGCGCCGATGATAATAGATTTTCCGGCGCCGGTTTCGCCGGAAATGATATTCAGCCCCTTACCGAAGGAAACGTTCAACTCGTCAATAATGGCAAAGTTTTTAATGCTCAGGTCGTTCAGCATTTTTTCTTTTCCCGGATCCTGAAGGTAAACCGCTCCAGCTCAGTTTGGAACGTAAAATTTCCCAGTAACTGCGATGCGGTGAAAGAACCACTTTTACCGCGTGCCTGGATTTTTTTATCATCACGGAGTCACCGGATTTTATCTGGTAGGTTTCCTGACCATCCAGAGTTACCGTGGCGCCTTTTTCCTGCGACCAGAGAGTTATAACCAATTCGGCTTTCTGTGGGAAAATTATCGGCCGGTTTGTCAGCGTGTGCGGACAAATGGGATTTATGATAATCAACTCTTCTTCCGGGAAAACAATCGGGCCGCCCGCGGAAAGAGAATAAGCTGTGGAACCGGTGGGAGTTGATATGATGAGGCCATCCGCCTTATAGGTGGTAAGATACTCGCCGTTCACTTCCGTTTCCAGCTCCGTTATCCTGGAAAGGTTGCCGCGGTTGATGACCACGTCGTTAAGCGCTTCGCCTGCCCGGATAACCGAACTACCACTCTTAATCGACACGGAAAGCATCATTCTTTTTTCCACGGCAAACTTACCCTGCAGAATCAAATCAAGCGCGGCATGCATTTCATTCAGATTCACTTCGGTGAGATAGCCGAAACTGCCCATATTGATGCCGACGATAGGAACATTATAGTGGGCAATGTGACGCGCCGTGCGCAGCATCGTGCCGTCGCCGCCCAAAACAACAAGCAGCTGCACCTTTCGCGCCAGCTCGCTCCACGCGTGGACACCGGAAGCGCGCATTTTACCGGCAATTTCTTCCGCCAAAAAAACTTCCGCGCCATTTTTTTCCAGCCACTTTTTCAGCTGACCGACATGCTGGGCGATTTTCGCCTTTTCCACGTTGGCCACCATGCCGATTTTACGGATTTTCATGGATTTTTAACCTCGAAACATGAAGCTCACTAACATAAAAATTTTTCCATGTCTATGGATAAATATTTACCGGACAGGGCATATTTGAACAGATGGGGCGACAGAAAACCGGCCACTGATCAGAAAATAAATTGCTTACGGTAAAATCAGATGCGGCCGCAAAATATTTTCCAGGTTTTTTCTTTGTGATTCAAAATCGTCCTTATTCTTCAAGGGCGGCAGCGTAATATTTGAACAGAAGCGCACAGTTATTCTCGCGAAAGGTTTGGGAATTAAAAATCTATCCCAGCTGCGCGCGTACCAGGCGCGATCAGCAGTTACAAAGGCGGGAACAATAAGGGCTTCGGCTCCATGAGCTATGGCAATAGCGCCGGTTTTAACAACGCCGGCGGGGCCGCGCGGTCCGTCCAGAATATGCGCGCCCAGACCGCTTTTTTTGAGCATGTCAATCATTTCCTTCAGCGCGGCGCTACCCCTGCGGGAAGAAGAACCCCTGGCCACGGAAACACCGCCCGCTTCGACAACGCGCGTGCCGATATCGCCATCCAGGCTTCTGGAAATCATGACGCAGGGATTATACTTTTTGTATCTGGAAAGAAAGCGAACCGCGATAAAAAACTGCTGGTGCCAAAGGCAAATCAAAACCCGTCCACCCTTTTCCAGCGTCTCCACCCATTCAGCTTCGTTTTCCATCTTCACGCGGAAGGTCGCCGAATAAAGGCGAATCATCACGTAAAGAAAAGTACCGGCAATTCTGGTAGTGGCAATTTTTCGCAATTTCTTGAACATGAAATGAATAATCCCTTGACTTGTGACATTAGCAAAACTTTTCTTTCGAGACAAACTAATTTTCGCTTGATTATCGATGTTTTTATTGATTAGATTGTTTTCGGCATCAATAACCAGCGTTGACTAACGCAAGAGAAAGATTTTTACTTATGAACCACCCCGGATTAATCGAGGCAATGAGCAGACCCGATTTTTATCCTCATAAACCTCGTTCTGTCGAACTCGTGCAGACACATATCTCTTATGTGTTCATCGCGGACGATATTGTCTATAAAGTCAAAAAGGCCGTCAATTTCGGCTTTTTGGATTTCACCACACTGGAAAAAAGAAAGTTTTACTGCGAGGAAGAGCTAAGATTAAACAGGCGTCTGGCGCCCAGCATTTATCTCGATGTTGCCGAGCTTTCACAAAACGACGGCGCAAATTTCATTCATGGTCGGGGTAAAACCGTGGTCGATTACGCGGTAGTGATGAAAAAGCTGCCTATGGACAAAATGCTCAAATCTCTGCTTAAAGCGGGAAAAGTAAAGGAAGATATTATGGAAGCGGTGGCGGCAAAAATCGCCCGCTTTCATACCGGCGCGCAAACCGGCGGCCACATCGATGAAATGGGAGGCCTGGAAACAATCCGCCATAACCATGAAGAAAATTTTGCCCAGACAAAAAAATACATCGATATAACCATACCTTTCTATCAGCATGAATTTATCAGCGACTACGTAAAAACCTATTTGAACAAAAACAAAAGTCTTTTTGAAAAAAGAGTGAAAGAGCACAAAATCCGTGATTGCCACGGCGATTTGCACCTGGAACACATCTGCATTGCCGATGATATCATAGTTTTCGACTGCATCGAATTCAACGAACGCTTCCGTTATTCCGACGTGGCGGCGGAAGTCGCCTTTTTCACAATGGACCTCGACTTCAACGGCTACGCTTCTTACGCGGATTCATTTGTGCGCTCCTATCTCAGATATTCCGGGGACGGCGATTTGCCGAGGCTGCTCAATTTCTACCGCTGTTATTACGCTTACGTGCGCGGCAAAGTTATAAGTTTTCGTCTGGATCAAAAAGAAATAACGGAAAATGAACGGCGGGAAGTCGCAAGAACAGCGACAAAGTATTTTGAGCTGTCCTATAATTATGCCGCGCGGCTGGAAAAACCGGTTTTAATCCTGACCGCGGGACTGATGGGCGCGGGGAAAAGCTATCAGGCGCGCGCCCTGGCCAGGAATCTGGGCGCTCAGGTAATTCGCACCGACGCGGTGCGCAAGGAACTGACGAATATCAAACCGACGCAAAGCAAGCACGAAGATTTCGGCAAGGGAATCTATTCCGACGAAACCTCGCGTCTCACCTATGAAAAAATTTACCAACTAACGGAGCACTACATAAAGCAAGGAAAACCCGTGATAATCGACGCCTCATTCAAAAAGCGCGCCGAGCGTCAAAGAGCCTACGCGCTGGCCAAATATCTGGGCGCGCCGTTCTATATAATAGAATGCACCTGCCCGGATAAAATTATCCGCAAGCGACTGGGAAAAAGAGCGAAAGAAGGCGATAATATTTCTGACGGACGCTGGGAAATATTCCAAGAACAGAAAAACGACTTCGACGCCATTGGGGAATTTCCAGAGCGCCTTCACTTTAAAATAGATACTTCCACCAATCCGGAAAAAGACCGGCAAACAATTATCCGAAAACTTAATTTTGAACTGGATTGATCCTGGGATTTACGTTACCGACTTGGCGGAAGATCAGTTCCTCGCCGACCTTGTTTTTTCCTCTTTTTCCTTCTGCAGTTTGTGCTTCTTCTCCCGCTCCAATTTTTCCTCTTCGGCGATTCTTATCTTGGTTTCATTGATGAAATAGGCGACTTTATAATCCAGGCCTACATTCGCGTATTCTCGCTCTATCGTTTCAAAGCGCGCCAGAGCGGCCTGATATTTTTTCTGATGGAAATAAAACTGCCCTACGTAGAATTCATGTTCCGCGAGTTTCTGCTTGCAATCCCTTAGTTTTTCTTCAGCCATAAGGGCAAATTTGCTTTCCGGATAACGCGCCAACAGCTTCTCAAATTCCCTCCTAGCCAGAACCGTCGATGTCTGATCACGGTCGATTGCCTCGATACGGTTGTAGTGACACATTCCAATCTGATAAAGGACGTAGGGAACATTTTCATTGGTGGGATGAAAAATAATAAAATCATTGTATTCGTTTTCCGCTTCCGCATATTTTTTCTGGCTGAAATAGGAATCGGCTATACCGATCCGGGCCATAATAGCCATTTCATGAAGAGGATATTCCTCTTTAACCAGCGTAAAATACTCGCGCGCTTTTTTATAATTTCCCTTATTGAACTCGTATACGCCACCGGCGTAAAGCCCTTCAGGGGTATGCCTGACTCTTTCTTTGCCGCCGCCGAACAAATTTAAAAAAGATATCTGACAGCCGCTGAGACAAAATAAAAACACCAATACCGCGACAATCGGCCTGATGCTTGGAGTTCCATGAAGTATTTTAAAGTGCATGATCTACCTTACAAAAAGTTTTTTACGAACTTTTCTTGACCAGCGCTTCTATCTTTTCTTTGGGTACAAGGCCAACAATGGTATCGACAATTTTTCCTTCTTTAAAAAGAATCAGAGTGGGTATGCTGCGAACACTATAATTTACCGCTGTTTTCTGACTGTCATCCACGTTCATTTTCATTACTTTAACGCTGTCTTTCAGCTGAGCGGCTAATTCTTCAATAATCGGCCCGATTGCCTTGCATGGTCCGCACCAAGGCGCCCAGAAATCAACCAACACCGGTTTTTCACTTTTTAAAACTTCTTGTTCAAAGTTCTCGTCGGTGGCCGTACCTAAAAACTCATTACTCAATTAACCCCGTCCTCCTAGGCTTTGCATTAGCGGACTTTATGTCATAATACAATCCGAAAAGTCAAATTTTTATTTAGCGCATGGATTACAATTCTTTGACGAGGCGATATTAATTTGCTATGACTTTAATATTAAAGGAGGTTTTACATGAATCTTATCGGCATTATATCCACGACTCACGTTATGGCTAAAAGCGAGCTGTTGAAAAAAGCCAAACCCAAGAAGATTCAAACCGAATTCGGTCCGGCAACGATTTATCTGACCGAATCAACAGCCCTGATTTTACGCCACGGCAACGATCCGGATCACCATATTTTACCGCATATGATTAATTACCGTGCAAATTTAGGGGCACTGCAAAAAATAGGCGTCACTGAAATAGTGGGCGTCAATTCTTCCGGCTCTTTAAAAAAGGACCTGCCGCCGGGAGTAATTGTAATTCCCGACGATTTCATTGCTTTTACCGCCCCACCGACCGTTTTTCGGGACAGCGCGACCCATATCACTCCCGATTTAAACGAAGAGGTACGCCGGAAATTGATTAAGGCGGCACAAAGCTGCTCCATACCGGTCAGGGAAAAAGCCACATACTGGCAAACACCGGGGCCGCGCCTGGAAACCAAAGCGGAAATCAAAATGATGTCTACCTTTGCCGATATTGTGGGCATGACCATGGCCAGCGAAGCTATAATCGCCCGGGAACTGGGATTGCGCTACGCCAGCGCCTGTTCCGTGGACAATTTTTGCCATGGTATCCTGGATGAACCGTTGAGCATGGAAAAAATTCTGGCTGGCACACGCAAAAACGCCGCCCTGATACGCAAGCTACTGCAATACTTTATAAAAGAACCGTGAAAGACACCACCAAAACAATATTAATCAAATATTCATCCGCGTATTAAACCGAGGCAACAAATACTAAATTCCATTTGTGGGGAAAACTTGCGCCGGCGAAAAGATTTTTTCGGTTCGCTGTCCATGGCCCAATACGCCGCGTCGTCATTTTTGTTCCGCGGTGAAATCTATTTTCAGCTCATAGATACCCGCTTCCAGATGAACGGTCATGGGATAGCCGCATTTGGAAAACACCTGCATCATCGGTTTGTTGCGCAACAGCACATCCGCCGTAAATCCTGCAATTTTTTTCTCTTTGGCGATTTGAATCAAATAACTCAACAAAAAAGTTCCGATGCCCCGGTTCTGCCATTCCTGATGTGTTGTGAAGGCCACTTCCGCATAATTTGTGTTTGGATCATTAATATAACGCCCGATAGCCACGATTTTTTCCTGACCTTCAGGTTCCTCCTTGCCGATAACCGCGGCAATGGCCATTTTATCATAATAGTCAATGGCCGCCAGAGGCATAGCCACCTTATGGGAAAAAGATTTCAGGTTATGCAAAAAACGGGTGTAAACATCTTGCTCGGGCAGACCGTAAATCAAATTCTGAATAGCACGCTCATCGGTTGCCTTAACCGGACGGAAGAATATATTAGCGCCTTTTTTGTCAGCCCAAAAAGTTTCATATTCTTTCGGGTACAAAACCGCCGGCAGCTTCTGATCACGGTAAATGTAACCCTGCTTTTTTGCCGCTTCCAGAAGTTCGTCGCGGAAATCGGGATGGGCAATATTAATCAGCATCATGGCCCGATCTCTTATAGATTTCCCGTGCACGTAAGCAATTCCGTATTCCGTCACCACATAATGAATATCTCCGCGCGTTACGACCACGCCGCTGCCCGGTGAAAGATAAGGAACAATTCTGGAAATTTTTCCGTCTTCCGTCGTGGACGGAAGCACCATGATGGATTTCCCCCGCCGCGACATTGCCGAACCGCGCACAAAATCCACCTGCCCGCCGATACCGCTGTAAAATTCAAACCCCAGAGAATCGGAGCACACCTGTCCCGTTAAATCAACCGTGAGCGCGGAATTTATGGACACCATGCGGTCATTTTTGGCAATCACATACGGATCATTGACGTAGTGACACGGACGAAATTCGAAGAGCGGATTATTGTTAACATAATCATAGAGGCGTTTGGTGCCCATGCAGAAACTGCTGACAATTTTTCCCTGATGCAGCGATTTTTTTCGGCAGGTGATAACCCCCTTCTCTATCAAATCGATGATGCCGTCAGTAAAAGTCTCCGTGTGAATACCCAAATCTCTTTTATTGGCCAAATAGGGAAAAACAGAATTGGGAATTCTCCCCACGCCTGTCTGAAGGGTGGATTCATTATCAATCAAATCGGCAATCAGCTGTCCTATCGCCCGGGCAATATGGCTGGGAGCCTTCAGCACCAACTCCAGAAGCGGCGCGTCATTTTCCACGAAAGCGGAAATCTCACTCACGTGAATAAAGCTGTCTCCCAATGTTCTGGGCATGTTCGGATTTACTTCCGCCACCACATACGGCGCCGTTTCCGCAGCCGTCTTGGTGATATCCACGGAAATACCGAGGCTAACATAACCGTTGGGGTCAGGGGGGGATACGGTAATCAAAGCCACATCGATGGGGAAAGAACCTCTTTGCATTAAAAGACCAACCTCGGACAAAAAAATGGGGGTATAGTCGGCCTGGCCGGCCTTGATTGCGGCACGAGCGTTTGCACCGATAAAAAGCGCGTTGTGACGAAAATGCTCGGTATATACCTCCTTTGTATAATCAGTAAGGCCGAGGTCAAGAAAGTGAATTATTTCCACATCAGCAAATTTCTTCGCCATATCAAGGAGCGTTTGAACCAGCAGCTGCGGTTCACCGCACGCGGAAGCAATGAACACACGCGCTCCAGGTCGGATTCTCGACAACGCACTTTCCGCGTCGGTTAGTTTTTCTCTGTACACCTTCTGCCAGTTAAGTGTCATATCCTTCTATATATAACTTCCAAGAAAGATTTTTTACGGAAAAAACATCTCAACGCAATAAGAACAGCCAATCGTAAGCTAAACAAATTTTGAATTTCCAAAAAAACTAAAGGGGCATTAACTTATATGTGCGGTAGCGTAAACATCAAGATCAACGTGAATCTTCGCAAATCAAAAGGCTCCCAGCTGGCATGGTTTGACTTTTATCTCCAATGCTTCGCAGGCGGCGCAAACCCTCATTCGGGGAATGCTTAATTCCGCGGCAATCTTCCAGGCGGACACGCAGGAAAGGTTCCCGTTTTGCAGTGACTGCTCTATCTTCGTTTTTAATTCCGTAGCGACTTCTTTTGCCGGCTGAACGATTTTTTTCTTATCGCCGTAACCAAAAAGCCCCAGCTGACATTCAATAATATTTATATTCAGTATATCGATGGCTTTGCCGACTTCCGCAATGGTCACTCTTTTTTCCCCGGCAATTCCCTCCGCTTTCTTACAGGCAATATTGTTATCTTTGGTCTGCGCGAGGATTGCTTCTTTTAAACTTTCATCCACACGGGAATCTTTAGGGTGTTTTTCATAGTATTTCCCTTTATCCAGATGTGTCATTTTGCATCCTCCATGTTATTACATTGCCGAAAGAGCCCTGGTATCCAGAGTTTTAAATCCGTTTTCTTCCAGAAGTTTTTCTGTTTTTTTCATCTGGTCGACATCTACGACAAACACCGCGCTTTTGGAACTCTCCAGCACAAACCCATAGGCGTTATTAACATTTATCCTTTCTTTATGCAGTAATTGTGTGAGAGCATCCAATCCTCCGGGTTTATCCGGAATCAAAACGGCCAATACTTCGCGCAAATGCACGGTCATGCCTGCTTTAGACAAAGCCACTTCAGCGCGCTGGGGGTCATCCACAATCAAATTGACCACGCCAAATGTATCCGCCGTGGCTATCGTTGTCGCCCGAATATTTATTTTTTCTTTATTCAAAACGCTGGTTACCGCCGCCAACTTTCCCGGCTTATTTTCCGCGAAAATAGAGAGTTGATAAGCAATCATATTTTCTCCCTTTCGTTTATGACTTGCGCAAAGCTATCAATAAATCCCGGCAAATCTCATGCAGGGTCAGAAATTACGTGCGTCTTTTGTACAATTCTGCGGCTGTTTTATCAAGTCAAATCTAAGGGCGGCAAAGAAAAGACTTTTACCGATTTACTAGCCTTCCGTCTCCATTTCGACAAGACTTCTGCTGCCGCAATACTTTTCGCGCAGCCGCGGCTTTTCAATTTTTCCGGTGGGATTGCGCGGCACCTTATCAAAAATAATCCGGCGGGGACGCTTGTAGCGCGGTAAAGCTTCGCAAAATTTTGCTATCTCCACTTCGGATGCGGAAAAGCCCGCCTTCAGTTCAATGATCGCCGCGACAATTTCTCCCAGACGGTGGTCGGTCAATCCGATCACCGCCACATCCTTGATAGCTTTATGCGTGCGCAGGAAATCCTCAATCTGCACCGGATAGATATTTTCGCCGCCGGTGATGATGACGTCTTTTTTGCGGTCGACCAGATAAATAAAGCCGTCTTCATCCACGCGCGCCATATCGCCTGTATAGAGCCAGCC
>DIEW01000009.1:0-2899 GCA_002418825.1 Syntrophaceae bacterium UBA5764
CCAGATGGTTGGTTGGTTCGTCCAGAAGAAGAATACTCGGTTTTTGCAGTAAAAGGCGGCACAGCGCCACGCGGCGTTTTTCGCCACCGGAGAGAACTTTCACGGGCGTTTCTCCCGGCGGGCACCGCAGAGCGTCCATGGCCATATCCAGACGCGAATCGATATCCCAGGCGTCCAGCGCGTCGAGCTTTTCCTGCACGGCGGCCTGCCGGTCACAAAGTTTGGTCATTTCGTCATCTGACATTGGTTCGGAAAATTTTTCGTTGATGGCGTTATATTCGTTAATCAAATCAATTGTGGACTGCACACCTTCTTCCACAATTTGTTTTACCGTTTTTGAATCGTCGAGTTTTGGTTCCTGCTCCAGATAACCAACGGTGTAGCCCGGCGAGAGAATTGTTTTGCCCAGGAATTCCCTATCCACGCCGGCGAGAATTTTCAAAAGAGAGCTTTTGCCGGAACCGTTAAGGCCAATAACGCCGATTTTCGCGCCGTAAAAATAGGAAAGATAAATATCTTTGAGGACGGGTTTTTTTTCATAGATTTTACTCACGCCAATCATGGAGTAAATTACTTTGTTGCCTTCATTGGCCATAGAATTCTTTTCTCCGGAAAATATTAAATGTAAGGGAAAATATTTTGAATGATAATATTGAAATTGTCCTGAATTTTATCCTTGCCTGTTACCATTCCCATATGCCCCGGGAAGAGATATTCCAAATCGAGTTGGGAAAAAGAGATAATGCTTTTTTTCAAAAAAGTGCCGTTGCCGCCAGGAAAATCCGTGCGCCCGACATTTTGCTGAAAAATTACGTCGCCGCAGAAAAGAGCTTTCTGCTCGGGCCAGTAAAGGCCGATAGAGCCGGGAGAATGTCCGGGCGCTAAAATGATTTTAAAGACCTGGTCGCCCAAAACGGTATTTCCTTCTTCCAGAGGGAAATTTATGTGCATTTGCGGTGCGGTGAGGCCGAAAAGGCCGTATAATTCCGAACCGACTCCTTTGAGAAATTCCAGTTCTTTCGTGTGCAGGCCGATTTTCACTGTTTCCGGATCAAACAGCTCGGAACCCTGAAAGTGGTCAGGATGAGAATGCGTGTTGATGACGTAACGGATATCTTCTTTTTTGATTCCGTCGACGGACATTTGTTTTAATAAATCAGGCATATAGCGTGTCAGGCCAGGGTCGATTAACGCCTGAACTTCTCCGCCGATGTAGAAGCTGTTACAGTTATTATCGAAATAGTTTGTCCATTCGTAAACGTAAATATTATTATTTAATTTCATTTTTCATCCTTCGGCTCTGACTTAGGCGGAACAAAAATCCACAGCAAAATATAGATTAACAAACCTGTGCCATAAAAAAGGAAAAGCAAGGCAAAAAGCAGCCGCCAGGTCCAGGAAGGAACCGGTGTGTGCTCGCCCAGTCCACCGCACACGCCCCCAATCCAGTAATCGTTGCTGGAACGGGTAAATGTCTGCAGCCAGTTTTTTTGTGTCATTTTTTGCAGGACCTTTCTCTTTATTTTTCATCCGGAAAAAGTTTTTTCAGTGGCAAGTCCGCTGAACGATGGCCGATACTGAAGATCAGACTGTTATTGTCGACCAAAATAAATGTCGGCACGCCGATAATGTTGTATCGATCAGCGACAATTTCGTTTTCGTCAAGAAGCACCCGGTAGGGTAATGAATTGGATTGAACAAAACGCCCCACGCGTTTTGCGGACTCGCCTATGTTAATATAAACCACTTCAAGGCCTTTGATAGAATAAGTGGTGTAAATCTTTTTCATTGCCGGTATTTCGGTGCGGCAGGCAGGGCACCAGGTGGCACCGAAAAAAAGCAAAATAGGTTTGCCGGAATTTTTGCTGAGCGTGAATGTCTTCCCTTTTAGGTCTTTTAAAGTAAAATCAGGCGCTGCCATCAATTCCGCTTTAAAGGGGGCGTTCGGTACGAATTGACTTAAAGACAGGGCAGACGTGCCCAAAATAGCGATGGTTGCTATTATTAAACAGATAACCGGTTTTTTTATCATTGATACCCTCTTAATTTTTTAATAAGATAAAGTCCCTGCAATGTACAGGAAATATTCTCCCGCTCCAAGAAGAACAAAACCGAAGACATAATTTATCTTTTTCATCCAGTTTCCTGATTTGGGAAGAGAAGTAATCAGTCCGGTAAACGTTCCGACAATGATTAGCAGAGTTCCCATGCCGAAAGAAAAAACAAAAAGCAGACCAACACCCAGCAAGATGTTTGTCTGCAGTGCCACGTAACCAAGAATGACAGCAAGGACCGGTGCGGTACATGGCCCGATAACGAAGCCGGAAGCTGCGCCCAGAAGAAAGCTGCCGACAAACCCTTTTTTAAAATTACCGGTTGCTTTCATCATTTTCTGCGGAACAGGCAGAGCGATCTTGAAAACATCCAGCATTGCCAGTCCCATAATAATGCAGAGATTAGCCAGAAGAAAGTAGGTAAGTGGAGTAGTCTGCATTTGTCCGAAAATTTTTCCGGACAAAGCGGCCAGTGCTCCCAGAATGGAGTAGGTAACAGCCAGGCCGCTTACATAGAAAAGTGAAAGAATGAAGCCCTGCAGCTTGGACGATGCCGCCCGAGCGCCGATAAAACCGACGGTGACCGGAATAAGCGGGTAAGTGCAGGGCGTGAAACTGATTACGACACCTCCGATATAAGCGGCCAAAAACGCCAGGAAGAGCGATCCCTGCAAATACGAGCTGAAATTATTCAAGAGATTTTCAATCATTTGCTGTACGGTCAAATTGATGGATTAAGGATAGGGAAAATGTTGTCCGCCGTCAAGCTAAATCAGCATGTATTCGGAAATGTAAGAATATACAACCGTATTACTGCTGGAAAAATGGTGCCGAAGCCGGGATTT
>DIEW01000009.1:2910-11500 GCA_002418825.1 Syntrophaceae bacterium UBA5764
TACCAATTCCGCCACTTCGGCACGCGAAGTGTGCACTATACTCAACACTTTGTTATTGTCAAGATAAAATGAGCTTGAAATTAATTTGCAAAATGCTATGTTACCGCGCTGATTACTAAGAAAAACGGGATGAGAAAATGATTGTATTTGACAGCATAGAAAGCGTAACTAACGATTTTCGCGGGGCGTTTGTGACCGTGGGAAACTTTGATGGCGTGCATCTGAGTCATCAGTGTATATGCCGCAAACTTGCGGCGGAAGCGAAAGAGGCTGCGGCAAAGTCTCTGGTTATTACCTTTGAGCCGCATCCCAAAATGATTCTTCACCCAAATATTCGCCCTTTTTATTTGATAACAACGCTCCCGGAAAAGCTTAAACTGCTGGAAAAATGTTTGATCGACGCCACGGTCGTTGTTCCTTTTACATTGGAATATTCGCGTACTACCGCAGAGCAGTTTGTTCGGCGAGACTTGGTGCAGAAGCTGGCGATCAAAAAGGTTATCGTAGGGCACGATTATACCTTTGGCCAAGGCAAAAGCGGTACCAGCGATTATCTGATGGAGGAGGGGCGCAAGTGTGGTTTTGCCGTGGAGAAAATAGATGCCTTTAAAGTGGGAGAAGATATCGTCAGCAGCACGCTGATCAGGAATCTGATACTTAAAGGAGATATGAAAAAGGTCACCACTTTGCTGGGAAGATGGTATAATGTGGAAGGAATAGTGGAAAAAGGTCATGGGCGCGGTGTCGGGCTAGGTTTTCCCACCGCCAACATCAAGACGCAAAAAGTATTACATCCGGCCGCAGGTATTTACGCGGCCTATGCCTTCTGGCGGGATAAGCGTTACCTGGCGGCCGTGAATATCGGCGCGAAGCCGACTTTTGCGGATTATGTTTCCACTTTTGAAGTTTTTTTGCTTGACTTCGCAGGCGAACTCAGGGGGGAGACCATTGATGTTCACTTTGTGGAGAAGTTGCGGGATATCGTTAAATTTGACAGTCCTGAAAAATTGAAAGAGCAAATTGCCGCGGATGTAGAAAAAACGAGGCAGATATTACTTCAAAGCGAATGAATAAATATGGAGGTTATGAAACGATGTTGAAAATAGCTATTGTCGGTGCTACCGGAATAGTAGGTCAGCAGGCAATTGTCAGCTTGCTTGGACATCCGTGGTTTGAGATAGCGAAGCTTGTCGCTTCGGAGCGTTCGGCGGGAAAAAGATATATTGATGCTTTGAGAGACGCTAGTGGTTCTTTGCGCTGGTGGTGTCCTGAGGAATTACCGCAAAACATCGCCGATATGACTGTGGAAGAAGCGGCTTCTTTCGATCCGACTTCCGTGGACATAATTTTTTCCACTATGGATGCCGCAGTGGCAAAAGAACTGGAACCAAAATACGCGAAAACCACTCCTGTAATTAGCACAGCATCGGCTTTTCGTTATGAAGACGATACTCCCATTCTGGTAGGGGGCGTCAATATGAACCACGCGCCGCTTCTGGCTGTGCAGCAGAAAAACCGCGGCTGGAAGGGTTTTGTTTCCCCCAAGCCCAATTGCACGATTGCCGGCTTGGTTGTTTCGCTCAAACCGATACAGGATGCTTTTGGCGTAAAACAGGTGGTGATGGTTTCCCAGCAGGCAATGTCCGGCGCGGGCCGCACTCCCGGGCTTTCGGCGATGGATATGACCGAAAACGTTGTGCCGTATATTCCGGGCGAGGAACCTAAAGTAGAAAGCGAACCACAAAAAATTTTGGGTAAGTTTAACGGTAAAACAATTCAAAACGCAGCGTTCGGCATCAGCGCCACCTGCACACGCGTGCCGGTGTTGGATGGACATATGGTCTGCGCCTTTGTGCAGACAGAAAAGAAATGTTCGTCGGAAGACGTGAAAAAAGTCATGACCGAATACGGACGTGATTTTGCCGAGTTGCATCTGCCGAGCTCACCTCAGCGCTTGATTGACGTCACCGATGATCCTTTCCGCCCGCAGCCACGGATGGATCGTGACAAAGGCGGCGGTATGACCGTCACCGTCGGGCGTGTTCGTAGAGATCCGGTTATGGAAAACGGTATCAAGTATGTCTGTCTGGCTCACAATACTAAATTGGGGGCAGCCAAAGGCGCGCTACAGACAGCGGAATATCTTGTAAAATATTACTTGAAACTGATTTAAAAACTGTAGATACAAAATAAGGGCTGCGGTCTTTCAGAAAGACCGTAGCCTGGTTGGAACTAAAATCTCTTTAATGAAAAACAAAACATGGGTATCCTGGCCAGAGAGTTTTATGAACGCGACACAAAACAGGTTGCTCGCGAACTTTTGGGCAAAAAACTGTTGCGTAAAATCGGGCGCAAGGAACTTTCCGGGGTGATCGTGGAAACAGAGGCTTACTGCGGGCAGGAAGACAGCGCCTGCCACGCGCATCACGGCCAGACGGCGCGCAACGCGGTTATGTTCGGCTCGCCCGGCCACGCTTATGTTTATTTCACCTATGGCATGCACTATATGCTTAATCTGGTCACGGAAAAAGAAGGCAATCCCTGCGCCGTGCTCATCCGGGCGATTGTCCCGATTGACGGAATAAAAGAAATGGAAAAGCGCCGAAAATTAAAGGGGGCGCGTCTTACCAATGGCCCGGCCAAACTTTGTCAGGCGCTGGGAATAGATAAATTTTTAAACGGGTGGGATATCACACGGGGCGCTAAATTATGGGTAGAGGATTATAAGAATATTCCCGCGAAGTCAATTTTAGCTACCCCCCGTATCGGCATCAACTACGCAAAAGAAGAACACCGAAATGCTTTATGGCGTTTTTATGTAAGAAGCGGCGTCTGAAAATATTTTCCGCGGTATAACTATTATTCGATTTTTTCTTTTTTATAGAGTTCCAAAAACAGTCTCCAACTGGCCAGAAAGAGCGACGCGATAACCGGCCCGAGTACGAAACCAGAAAAGCCAAAAATGGCCAAACCGCCCAGAATGGAAAGAAACAATAAAAGGGAATGCATCTGAATGTCACGCCCCAGAAGAATCGGCCGTAACAGGTTGTCCACACTGCTGATAACTACAGCGCCGAAAACGAGAATCACCACGCCCTGCCATATGTGTCCCTGAAACAGCATAATTATACCCGCCGGCACCCAGATTATTGAACAGCCCACAGCGGGAATAATGGCGAGCCCGACCATCAGTACTCCCCAAACAAGCGCTCTTTCAATGCCGGTAAGGTAAAAAATCAATCCTCCCAGCAAGCCCTGAATGCCGCCGATGATAAAAGTAAATTTGAGCGTTGCTTTGGCGGTGGTCAGAAAATGGTGAATGAACGTGTCCATGTGGTACTTGTTCATCGGTAAGTAACGAGTAATTGCGTTGATAAAAGTGTCTCCGTCACGTAAAAAATAAAACAGAGAGTAGAGCATGACGGCAAATTGGATAACAAGAAGAATCGTGTTTTGAGTTAATTGGGAAAGATTCTTAAAAATAAATTCAGATACAGCTTTTAGGATTTCCGCCGATTTGCCGGTGAAAAATTCATGGTTGATATCGAGACGCGCGAACAGAGGATGGTTGTTTAAATAATTTATTAGCCACGTGATGTTGCCAAGCAACTTGCTTTCATTAGAATCAACTGCCTGATATATTTCCATGGATTCATTAATCAGCAGACTGACAAGGAGGCCCAGCGGAAGGATTAAGCAGACTAAAACAGCAAGCAGTGTAAGGCCCGCGCAGAGATTTTTACTTTTAAGCTTTTTAACTAATGACTTATTCAGAGGAGAAAATATGCCGGCGATTAAAACAGCCCAAAATATGGCAAAGAAAAAAACTTTCAGCAAATAGCCGAAAAATAACGTGATAATTCCCAGTAAAGATATAAAAATTATATTTTGGAAGTTGGCAAAGGGTTTATCATTCATTAATGATGTCTCATTATCTTTTGATAACAATTATTACATTTTTAACGTGTTAATAGCAAGCAAGCTTTTTTGTTATATAGAAAAAAGGAACTGGTTGTCACTGAATCGGTAAACAGCGCTTATGGGGCAACATGCTAAAAATATCCTGATTTTGTAATTAGTTTTATAAGTCGGATAAAAATAAGATTGACAATTGGCTGAATATGGCTAAGTTAACTTCAGTTTAATTTGGCCAGTATTTTAGCTGTCCGACAAGGAGGAAAGGAAATGCTTACAGTTACGGATAAAGCCGCTGAAGTTATCAAGGAATTTCTTAAGGATAAAGATGAAGCTTTGGCGATAAGAATCACTCTTTCCATAGGGTGATCCGGGCCCGCGTTGGGCATGGCTCTGGATGAGCCGAAAAGCGATGACCAGGTTTTTGAAGAAAAGGGAGCAAAATATGTTATTGAAAAATATATTTACGAACAGGCAAAGCCAATTAATGTTGATTTCGTAGATAGCTCCGGAGGTTCCGGATTCAAATTAACTTCCAATCTTTCGCCGGCCGCCGGCGGAAGTTGCGGTTCTTGCAGTTGTTAGCCGAGGAGGGGAAAGAATCATCTTTCCCCTCCCTTATTTTTGCAGATTATGACTGATAAGGATGCAAAGTTAACACAAGCCGAAAATCTGTTAAAACAAAATCAGCACAGTCAGGCAATTAAAATCTTAAAAGAAGTTTATAAAAAAAATTCCAGCGAAGAGTCGATTTTGCTGAAGCTGGCTTGGGCTTATTATGACAGCGGCGATATAAAACAAGCTATAGGGTGCTTTCAGGAACTTTTTGAGCGCGAACTGCCCCGGAAAGTTTTTGCCGGATTTGCCTTTGATGAATTGGTACGTATTTATAAACAGGAAAAAGATTTTTGCAGTTTAGTGGAAATTTGCCAAAGAGCTGTTGCCTCCCAGCCCGATGACATAAATCTTCTGATGGAACTGGTCAACGCCTATTTGCTGACAGGCAGGTCTCAAGAAGCCTGTGCTGTTTGTGAAAAGATGCTTAATCTGGAAAGTGACAATTCCGCTATTTACTGCTTGTGGGGAAATGCCTTGTTTACCGCCGGCCTGTTTGCCGAGAGTGAAAGAGCTTATTTGCGTGCGGCACGTATAGATCCGGAACAGGAGGATTATTATCTTTTTAAACTGGCCATCTTATTCCAGGAGGCAGAAAACCACAAAGAGGCGATAAGGATAGTGAAAAGATGTATTGCGGAAAATCCTGATAATCCCCTTTATTATTGTTTTTGGGGGGATAGTCTTATCGGTCTGAATCAGATAAAAGAAGCCTGCCGGATTTATGACCAGGCTGTCCAGTGTGGTGAACGTAAAGATACGGGTGCCTACTATAACCGCATGGGAAACTCGTTGATGAAAGCCCGCCGTTTTTCCGAAGCCGCGTTGTCTTTCCGCAAAGCTTTGGAGCAGGAGACAAACCCGGCTTATTATAACAATCTGATATCTGCTTGCCGGGCCATAGAGCATGAAGATGGCACGCAGAAACCGTCGAGCTGATGGAAAGGTAAAAAAAGAATATTAAAGCTTTCCGAACTTTCGGATAATCGTTTTAAAAAGAAAGTAGAAATCCTTATTCCTGGCAATTTCTTTTTTAAGAATTATGCCGGCATCGGCAATTTCTTTTTTGTTGATAATCAAATTAACACTTCTGCTATAAGCGCGCATGCTGTCCAGAGTGGGATAAATTTCACTCAATAAGACAACGAAAGATTGCCGCCGTATCGGCATAACCAGATTTTCTATATAATTAAGAACCTGGTTTACTTCCAATACGCTGATGTCAAAATTTTCGTCAACAACAATTACGTCAAAAATGTGGAAACGCATATATCTTAGCGCTTCTTTAAAGGCTGCTGGTTTTACCGTGTCATAATTTAATTCAATTAGTGAATTGTTGATGAGGGCACAGGTGTTCTGGTCTTGGACGCAAATCATGGCGGTTTCTTTATCCGGGCTGAGATAACCGAAAGGACGGCCGGAGTAATCCATGTTTTCAGTAGAGGTGTTTGCTGCTTTTTGTTCTGCACTCATATTCATCGCCTGGCTTTGTTACATGCGTGATTAAAATTTCTTTATATCTTCCATGGGTCGACTTTGCTTTTCCCATACTGGAAATCCACTTCCAATTTGTGTAAATCGGTGGTTTTTTCTCCCCGATCACTCTTGATCGCGTCTATGCCGCGCCCGACACTGGATTTGTTTGAAGCGTAGGCTCTGGCCGTTTCTTCGGTGATTAAACCTTTTTCATACAATTCGACGATGCAACTGTCGAAAGTGATCATGCCGAAGGCCTTGCCCTGGCGGATAACGTCAAAAAATGTTTTTCCTTCAGATTCCCCGTGCAGGATGATGTCTTTGACGCGTAGACTTGTACCCATTGCTTCAAAGGCGGCGATACGTCCGCCACCAACTTTAGGCATGAGTCTCTGACAGACAATCCAGCGCAGTGAATCGGCCAGGCGCGTGCGGATTTGATTTTCTTCATCTATATTAAACATGCCGAGAATACGGTTAATGGTCTGACCGGCATCAATCGTATGCAGGGTGCTTAAAACAAGATGCCCCGTTTCTGCCGCATTCAAGGCGATTTCCACCGATTCCCGATCGCGTATTTCGCCGACCAGAATCACGTTAGGCGCCTGTCGCAGAGCGGCGCGCAGTCCGTTGGCAAAAGTATCAAAATCCTTGCCCAGTTCCCGCTGGTTTATCGTGGCTTTTTTCTGTGAATGCATATATTCTACAGGGTCTTCCAGAGTAATTATATGCACGGAATTATGTTCATTAATTTCATTGATAACCGCGGCAAGAGAAGTGGTTTTCCCTGTTCCGGTGGCACCGGTAATAAGAACAATGCCGTTTTTTTCTGCAGCGATACTGTAAAATGCTTCTGGGAGGCCCAGTTCCGCGCAGGAAGGTATTTTCGATTCAAGCTTTCTTAGAACGATGGAATAATGGCCGAGCTGAGAAAAAATATTTACACGGAAGCGCGCAATACCAGGCAGTTCGTAAGACAGGTCGCACGAACCTTCCCTGATGAGGGTTTCGAGAAGCCTTTGGTCCTGATTAATTAAATTGAGCGCGAATATTTCTGTTTGAAAGGGCGTTAACTTTTCAAAGGTCGGTTCTAATTCCACCGGCACCAGTTGACCGGCTGTTTCCACTTGAAACGGCTTGCCAACGGTCAGAATGCAGTCGGAAATGTTTATATTGGATTCCAACATTTTGGTCAGAATATAGTCTATTTCTGGTTTTTTCATAAGCTATCCTTGCTTTTAGGCTTCCGTGAAATCTGAAGGCGGATATTTCAAAAACGGACGGAATCTGCTTTTGTCGTTAGCTTTAATGTAAGCCTCATCAGAACTGATCCAGCCACGGTTGTAAAGATCCAAGATGCCGTCATCCATTAGTTGCATTCCGTATTTTTTCCCCGTTTGAATGACGGAAGGTATTTGATAGGTTTTTGATTCGCGAATTAAATTGCGCACCGCGGGTGTGGCGATCAGGATTTCCAACGCGACACAGCGTCCTTTGATATCGACTCTTTTGAATAAAATCTGCGAAATAACCGCACGCAAGCCATCGGCCAGCGTGGAACGTATCTGCAATTGCTCGTGGGCGGGGAACACCTCGATAATTCTGTCTACCGTTTTTGCCGCGTTGGTTGTATGTACCGTGGCAAAAACAAGGTGACCGGTAGAAGCTGCTTCAAGCGCCAATGACATTGTTTCCAGGTCGCGCATTTCGCCCACCAGAATAATATCCGGGTCTTCGCGGAGCGCCCCGCGCAAGGCCGCGGCAAAACTCTTCGTGTGGATTCCCACTTCCCGTTGATTTATGATGCATCCCTGCGTTTGATGGACGAATTCGATGGGATCTTCAATTGTGATAATGTGATCCTTGCGCAAGCGGTTGGCCTCATCGATAATGGCGGCCAGGGTTGTGGATTTGCCGCATCCTGTGGGTCCGGTAACAAGCACCAGACCGCGAGGAAGGGTGGCTAATTTTGCCACGATAGACGGCAGCCCCAGTTCAGTGCATGTGGCGATTTTGCTTGGTATTTCGCGAAAGACAGCGCCAATCCCGTGTTTCTGCTGGAAGAAGTTGGCACGATAACGCGCCAGGGAAGGTATTTCATAGGCAAAATCTATATCGCCTGTTTCTTCAAACTGTTTTATTTTATGTTCCGGCGTGATTTCGTAAAGAAGAACCTTTAATTCTTCGTTTGTTAATTTGTCATATTTGATTCGTTCTATTTCTCCGCGGATTCTAAGGGCCGGTTGTTGGCCGGCGACAAGATGAAGATCGGAAGCGCCTTGATCATGCATCAGATGAAAAAAAGCGTCAATTTTCGCCATTGGTTTTTTCTCCTTGAAAGAACAAGATTATGCTCCATTTTTGTAATAGCGTGAAGGACGCTGTACTTAAGCACTCAATGGACACACGGCCACTTTGTGGTATTATAATATTGAATATTTACGCACCTAGTATAGAGAAAAGCCACTTATTTTGTCAAGGTGAGAATCTGACTAACAATGTCTTGACACTAACATAGACAATAATATATGCTCGCCAACGTTTTTCCGGTTATAACTCAAGGTTGGGGATGTAGCTCAGCTGG
>DIEW01000009.1:11560-13216 GCA_002418825.1 Syntrophaceae bacterium UBA5764
AGAAATAGCGGGTTTTTTGTTGTTATTAGTCTAAAGACGTGTTATAAGGTTTTATAATATACACCCATTTTGGGTGTATATTAGGAGCAGAAATACACCCATAATTTTCAGATACACCCAAAAAGGAGAATCCAATGCCAAAGCGAATTATTCCTTTATCTGACATGAAAGTTCAAAAAGCAAAATCAAAAGGAAAGAACGTAACACTTTTTGATGGCGGTGGTTTATTTCTTATGGTTACTCCCACCGGCGGGAAGCTATGGCGTTTTAAATACCGGTATAACGGCAAGCAAAAACTTCTTGCTTTTGGCAGTTACCCGGAAATAACTCTTCTTGACGCGCGTCGTAGGCGTGACGATGCGCGAAGATTGCTGGCAAACAATGTTGATCCCGGCGCAATACGCAAAGCACAGAAGCAAGCCAAAGTTGAAGAAACTGAAACCGTCGAAGTCATAGCCAGAGAATGGCACGAAAAGTTTAAAACGAAATGGACACAAGGACACGCGACTAAAATCATGCGTGCACTGGAACGTGATGTTTTCCCCTGGATAGGCACACGGCCAATTAAAGACATCAAAGCACCTGAACTGCTGACAGTGTTAAGGCGTGTCGAATCAAGGGGCGTATTGGAAGGGGCGCACCGTATAAGAGGAATTTGCAATATGATTTTTCGTTATGCGGTATCTACCGGACGCGCTGAACGCAATCCGGCGCAAGATTTGATTGGTTCATTACCACCGGCAAAAGAAAAACACTTGGCGGCCATTACCGAACCGAAGAAAGTCCGCGAGCTGCTTCGAGCCATTGACGGTTATTCCGGCAGTTATGTTGTAAAATTAGCCTTGCAGTTATCGCCGCTTGTTTTTGTCCGTCCGGGCGAATTGCGTCACATGGAATGGTCAGAGGTTGATTTTGATGAATCCCTTTGGAGCATACCGGCGGAAAAGATGAAAATGCGTGAACCGCACCTTGTGCCACTATCGCGGCAAGCAATAAAGATTTTGGAAGAGATCAAAAAGTTGACCGGCGCGAGTAAATATGCATTTCCTTCCGGCAGAACTTTTGACCGGCCAATGTCAAACAACGCTGTCTTAGCCGCATTGCGCCGCATGGGATACACGAAAGACGAAATGACACCCCACGGATTCAGGGCAATGGCAAGGACAATTATTGATGAAGTCTTGCAAGTCAGACCGGATTTCATTGAAGCGCAATTAGCTCACCGTGTCAGCGATCCTCTGGGGCGTAGTTACAACAGGACGCAACATTTAAACGAAAGACGGAAGATGATGCAGAAATGGGCTGATTATCTGGACGGGCTGAAGATCGGTGCAAAAGTGCTTCCGTTCAAAAAGGCGAAAGGATAAAAAGAACAAGCCGGGAATAGGGAGCGCACCCGATAAGCAGAGAGTACCCCTTTTCTGTTTTCCCGGTTTAATCAGAGGGGGAGCTGTGAGAGGGAAAGCAATGACAAAAGAACTTCAACAAAATGTCGATAAAAATTCTGTAGATGAAATACCAATAGAATTTTATTTAATGGCGAGGAGATTTAAATCCGTATCCGAACAATTAGAATATTATATTGAAAATAATAGACTAGAGGGCATAATGCCCAAATGGGAAAAGGTAAGCGTAAGCTTCCCCTAAAATAGGACA
>DIEW01000027.1:0-1561 GCA_002418825.1 Syntrophaceae bacterium UBA5764
TTGAAATCACACATTCCTTCGATTTCCGAAGCGCGGAAAAAGAATAATTCCACGGCCCGGTGGTTATGGCAAAAGTCGGTGTAAAGTCCATCACCATTGTCCAGGAGATTGTCATGATGTTGTTCTTCTTTCCATCATTTGTCGTAACAAAGACAACCGGGCCTGGTTCCATCAGAGTGAACGCTTTGCCGATTTGCATTTTTTTCATGAGCCCATGCCTCTCAAATTGTTTGCCGAACGAAAAGCTCACCAGGAGCGGGCCGAAGTCACGTGATCTGGTGTAGGGGGCCTGTTGTGTTCAATTATTACTTTCAGGTTTTCGCCTTCTTCTTTCATGTGTCTTCTGACGCTTGATAAGCCGTTTTCAATAGCTTTTTTAAAAAATGTTTTGCCAATCCATCCAACGCGATAGGTCCCTCTGGCAATGAAAAGGCAGTGCTTCCCTTTTGGTTCCAGCACGAATTCATTTTTAGGGAAGAATTTTCTCATGAATCTTGATGTTGGCGAATATTCTATATGTCTGTACGGCACTATTCTTGTGACTTGAAATTCGAATTTATGGATTTTTCCGTGAAGGTACTCTTGCGCTACCATTACTGAACCCTCTGACCAAGGCTGACCTTTTAACCATCGGAAACTTACATGGTCTGCATTGTGCCACGTCTTGTAACTTTCATCATCAACGATGCTGGTCAAGAATTTAAAGACGGTCTCTGGAGTCGCTCTGATTTCTATTGAATCAGAAAGTATTCGATTTTCGAATAATGACATATTATTTTCTCACGTAACGAAAAAATCAGCCGGAGCGTGAGCGACCGGCTGCATTGCCCCCGTTAAGCGAATCTTTCGTCATGGTGCAGCAATGAATAGATGCTCATAAATCAGCGGATGTCATTTTTGTGGCCCGGCGCCAATCTTGAATTTTCCTTTGAAATATCTTTCCCTTATTTCGGTTACTTCCGAAGCCCACTTCTCAAGTCCTTTGTTTTTAATAGTCGTTAAGTTATAAATTTTTAAATTATGAGGGTACCTGTCAGCGCCTTCTGCCAAGGGTTGCAATTTTGAACAAGGGAAGTCACTGCACTCAAAGCAGAAATCCAATTTTCTCAGTTTCGCACATTCTAGTGTTTCACATTTTCCAGCGATCATCGTGCATCCTGATATTCGGCACCCCTTACAAAGCAATTTCTCTTTTGTCATTCCGCGGGAAGTAAAGCCAGCTTTTCTCTCTTTAGACATCTTTTCAAAAAAAGAATCAATATTCTTGAAATACAATTCGCAGTTGAAGCAATCAATTCCACAAACTGCTGTGCTTACCTTTAAATCTTTCACTTTACTCTCCTTAGTTGAATTGTTCTACATCATTTGCTCCGTCTAACGTGGAATTCACCGGGAGGCGTGGGCGCCTTTTCCCGCCGCTCCGGTGGAACGGTTTGTTCGGAGGCGGTGAGTGATACCTTTCTCATCCGGCTCGTCATGAGCATGACTAATAAGGCGAGTTAGCCAACCGGAAATGCGCTATACGCCCCTTTCTTAAACACATAAATCGCCCACCCCAGCG
>DIEW01000027.1:1743-8557 GCA_002418825.1 Syntrophaceae bacterium UBA5764
TCTGATAATGTGTTCCGAAGTCGTTACGTGCCGCTCCGATCGCTTCTAAATATTCTTTTTCCGGTTCCCGCCGCCAGTATGGCTCTCCCACGATTACCCAGCCGCCGGGTTTCACCATGCGGATCAGGGCTTCGAGGGTGGCAGCGTGCCCCCCGAAAACCCAGCTGGCACCTATACATGATGCCAGATCGAGTTTTTCCGGCTCGTCTGGCTTGAAATCTGCGCCATCCATCTGAAGGAAAGTGACGTCCACGCCCGATGTCCGCATCTCAATTCTTCTCTTTGCTTCGGCGATAAAGAAAGGAGAAATGTCGATCCCTACGCCACGAGCGCCATAGGTTTCGGCCAGGCGAATCAGGAACTCGCCCTTTCCACACGCGATGTCAACCACCTGTGCGCCGGTCGGGAGGCGCAGGAGCTCCACAAGACGCGTCAGTTTCTCCTCGCTTGTAGGGTTGCACACCACGTGTTCGCGGTGAGTGATGTCGTAAAATTTCCACATGTCCATGATTCAGTCCTTCAATGGCCTAACGAAAAGCTAAGCCGGAGCANNTGCGATCGGCTTTAGCGACTGGTTAAAGGATTTTCAAACTAATATGTTGGACGTCTCCGTATTTGAGGTTGATATGATGGGTTGCTATAATATTTACCACAATCTTTCAGTTCACAATGCCACCCACTTTGTTTTTCAGTTAAAGGTGATTCAATATTTTTCATCAAACAGGAGGTACAAAAATAATGGCCGGATTCTTTAGATTTATAAATGCCGAGTTCTTTAATAAAGTCGTATTTGTCTTGCAAATTTACAGGAGAAGGTTTTTCCTTAAGTGCAAGATTATCTTTTTCAAGCACCAGTATTTTATTTTGAAGATTAAATATTTCTTTTTCAAGTTCAAATATCTTCTTTTTCAGATCAAGATTTTCAGACACAAGCGCCGTGTCTTCCTTTTGAACAGAAAGTATCAACGATTGAATTTTAAATATTTCGGTGGAAACCTTCCTGTCTTGGATACTACTAGCAAGTTGGGTAGTGAGGTCAACAACGTCCTTGATAGCACCCATATTGATTCTCCTTTAACGGCGAAGCTAAGCAGTGCGGGGCTTTATCCGCATCTGCTTGAGCGATTTGTTACACGCTTTGTATTTTGCCGACCTATTTTCTTTTCTAAGTTCGTTGAGAATAATTTGAATGCACTTATCAAACTGATGCTTTACATCATATGCCCATAATCTGATGACCTTCCATCCAGCCTGTTTTAAGCTGCGATCAACTTCTTTATCACGCTTGCGATTGCGGGTTATTTTATGTAACCAATAATCAATATTTGTTTTAGGCATTATACAGCGTTTCGGATGCCCATGCCAAAAGTCTGAATCAATGAAGACGGCGATTTTCTTTCTTCTGAATACAACATCAGGTTTTCCAATTATAGAATCAACATAACTTGCAAAATATATTTTCCTTCTTTTCAATTCCTGCATTATCAACCGCTCTGGCAGTGTGCCCTTTGAGCGGATGGACTGCATGGTTTTGCGGCGTTGTTCTTTGGTGAGATTATCCATGATAGGCAGAAACAGAAAAATCCATAAAATAGGTTTCATCGTCTATCTTAAAGAAATCTATATCTGTTCTGCCATAGCGCAACAGGTCTTCTTTAGTTACAGGATGTCCGGAAGGAACGCCAAGACGATGACGGAAATATTCACCGATTAGGCTGTTATTGTGCGGGGTATGGATAGCCTTACCGTTTTGTTGTGCCCTTGTACAAATCAGTACTTTGTTATCATCAGTTAAAACAGTGAAATGTACAGCAACCGGCGGGAAAAAATCAGTTTTATAAACAGAGGCTGGAAGTTTTATATAAGCCTGATTTGGTTCGCGCCCTTCCTCTGGACGCTGTCCCCAATTCAAGCCAGAACGCTGAGGCAGACTGCCATACCTATCAAGAAAAGAAATTCTTACGGCTGGCAAATCCTGTAAATCAGGTTTTTCAGAGGTAATCAGTTGTATGCCTTGTCTTTCAAGCTGCTCTTTTTTTCTGCGGCTGTAATATGTATCACGATAAATTTCGATATAATTTTCTATCTCGTTATGAGTGCAGTAAACCGAGTCGGATATCAGGCTCTTAAAATAATCAAGTCCAAGTTTTGGATCGCATGAAATCAACAACTCCCGCTGCGATTTACTGAAAGCATTTTGCGTATAATTTGCCGAGCCTATAAAGCCGCTAACTGGCTCGTCGCCCTGAAACCATGCGTATGCCTTTGAATGAACCTGCGGGGCATTGACAATGTAACTGCATTTAAAATAGTCGGGGAAGTCAACTCTGGCAAGCTGCTGGAATGCCTTATGGTTGCTTAAAGACAACCCATCATAAGGACACATCCCTACGATAAGATTAATGTTAATCTGTTTACCATGATTTTTCTTTAAAGAGTCAAAATGGTGGAAAGTCATAGCCGCAGTTGCATACCCAGAAACAACATACAGGGTGTCAGCTCCATTTCTAACAGGGTCAATAAGAACTTTATCGAAAAGGTTTTTTGTAATCATTTGCACGGCGTTTTAACAGACGGCATATTCTTCTTGCTCCTCAAGCAAGACCATCTGAGAAGTATCAATTTTGCTGTCATATATATTGTTTTTAATATTATTGTCTATTTTTGGATAATCTATGCCTGCAAAACTTTTCAGAACTGCTTCAAAAATAATCTTTACACCCAATGGCGGGACAGCCATGCCTATCTGCTTTCTGACGCTTTCTTTAGAACCTGAAAATATATAATTATCAGGGAATGTTTGCAGCCTTGCCCGCTCTCTGTTGGTTAATGCCCTATTTTCCTTCCAGTGGTAGATATGAGTGCCGCCGCCGCCGCTTCCTGTAACAGTGTAAGCAGGCTTGTCAGGGTCAAGCCTCTTATAAATCTGGCTTATCTTTGCTCCTTTTACATTCAATCTTAAATTTTCAGGCAAAACGGCAGTAAAGGCATTCTCTCCCGGCTTTATAAACCGCAAACGCTCTATTACCTGTTGGGATTGTTTAGTTAATTCATTGTTTGGAGCATCGTCAGGTATAGGCGGGTTTTCAATAGCTTCCCTGCAAGTTACAGGCGTGGTATGAGTTGGAGCAGGAACATAAAATTTTACATTTATATCATTTCGGATTCCAATAATTATTATTCTATGTCTTGACTGGGGTACGCCGTACTGTTCAAATTTGTAGAGATGAGGAGTAACTGCATAGCCTGCCTGCTGCAGCTCATGCAGTATCTTATCTAATGCTTTTCCATCGTTGGCGTTTCTTAACCCCCCGACATTTTCCGCAAGGAAAAATTTGGGCTGGAAAAATTTTAGTGCTTTAACGCCGTATGAATACAGCGGGCCGTAAATTCCATCCATGCCTTTTTGTTCTCCGACCATACTATAGTCGTTGCATGGGAAGCCAAATGCTAAGGCATCTATATCGGATATACTTTTTAATTTTCCGAAGTTGAGTTTTCTAATATCACAGCAGACAACAGACTTGGGATTGTCGGGGCAGATATTATTCCGATAAGTAGCGCATGTGTCCTTATCATAATCCGTAGCCCAAGCATGAGAAATAGAAAATACTTGACTGCCAGCAACAATTTTTGCTGACTTGGCGCCAAGCGCCAACCCGCCAGGACCGCTGAACAATTCGCCGAATCGAAAATTCATAGTTAACCAATTATACCAGGACTGCCGTCATATTTGAAGTCTTTTTTTTCAGAAAAGCAAAATGGGGCGGTGATAGTCTTTAATGCCTTCATATGCCGTTATTATTCTTGCGTGTAAACGAAAAAATCAGCCGGAGCGACAGCGATCGGCTGTATTGACTTGTTAAATGTTTTATTACTTTACAAGTATTGCTTTTGCTCTTGCACTTTTACCCCTACTGGCAAAGCCGGAGTAAACAGTGCTACAGCTATTAATTATAATGGCGTTGGCACCTATTTGTTGTGCATCTGCTTTAAACCAAGCAACTATATCTTCGACAGATATGTTCCTGAATTTACCCCAATTGTAATATTCGAGTTCAGCTATAATCTCATAATTAGTAGGTAATTGATTCTCAATGCCTGTGCAGTCATTTTTAGAAAAATATACAGCCACATCTCCTTGATACGGCGGCAACTTATCTTTAGATACCATATTAATATTATGAGAGCAGGAAGAAATAAATAAAATAAATACTAATAAAAATACTTTTTTCATAAGCCCTCCTTTTAAACATTTAACGAAAAGCTAAGCCGGAGCCGCGAAGCGGCGATCGGCTTGAGCGACCTTGTTGTACTTTATATTGACTGTGTCATTCTAAACTTTTAATTTGATCACGTACCTCTGGTATTGGCACACAGAATCTATTTGCTGCCTCCATCGTAAACTGACACTGCCAGACTCTCCCATCATCCTGATCGAGCAACAATAAAGTCCACATGTTGTCTGTAGGATAAAGAGTAAATCGTGAATTCTTTGCGGAAGCCTTTGCTACTAATGCTTTATCGTTAATCGGTATTTTCAATTGTACACCTTTATCTTTATCAGTTGTAAAAGTAACATGCCACAGTCTACCGTCACTTGTATCTAATAAAATATAAGACCACATGTTATCAGTTCTGAATAAGCGGTAACGAACATCTATTCTTTGCTGTGGTTCTGATTTAAATTTTATTGCGTCTGCGCCCACGGCTAAATCAAGAAAAAGGCAGCAGGTGCATAACAAAATAGTTATGAATATATTTAAAATCCTTTTCATATAAACCTCACTTAATAAATTCTTTGTTATCTATAGATTGCTCATCTGCCAGCAAATTTGCGCTGCGCTTTCTTCCGTATGGTTGCAATTTCTTTAGAAAGGCGATCACATTCATGCTCTATTTCACTTAGTGTTACACACTGCGGGCTTATATAAATTGTACCCTTGGCGTCACGCGAGTGTGTTTTCACATATACTTGAACAACAGGCGCACCTGGAAATCCTTCTTTTTTCGGATCTAGAAATTGTAAATCAAGACTGTAAGTTGGCATAAACCCCTCCTTGATGATTATTATTTTTTAGGTACAACGTCAGAAATCAGCGGCGCCGGTACGGCGTCCGCTGGATTTACTTGTTGTGCGGTGCCACGGCATCATTGAGCAATTTTTTTATCTGTCCAAACACAGTTATCGGAAGCTCGATTTTCAGAGGTTCGGCAACACTCTTGAACAATTCGAGGCTCCATTTCCATGATTCTTGATACGCAGTGCATAGCTCCACAGGCTCAGCGCTGGCTGTACAGGCCATATAGCGCTTATAGACTGATTCGGAAAGGTCCGTCTCCAGGGCACGCGAAGGTGTCGGCCAATGATCTGTCGCCCCTTCCTGGAGGCGAACCAACTTGAGCAGGTTTTCATGGGCTTTGCTGAGCAAAGCCCATGCACGAGCATATTCTCCTCGATTTAGAAGATTGGCGCCAAAAAGCATCAGACTGATGAGATTCAATGCGAGCCCTTCTACAAGCGGCGCGCCTTCACGCATCGGAGGGCCACCGACAAGGGCGCTCGCGTAATTAGACAGTTCGCCAGACCGATCCAACAAAACTGCCGCATCAAGCGAGGGGAACCACCCATAGCCTTGCCAGGTGGAAATGATCGGTATGTCGGACTCCCGCATGAAGTGGAATTCACCGCGAATGCCATTTGCAAACAGTGCTGTGTGGTGGCCGAAGTCATCCGGGAAATAAGCAGCAACAGGACTGACTGTATCAAGCCACGAGCGCTGCTCGAAGCTCTGGAAACAATCATCATGGATGAACACCGCGAATTCGATATCAGAGAACGTATCACCCTCCCCGATAACAAAGGAGCCGAACATCAATGCCGCGACAATTCGTCCCTCCTCATTGCAAGCTTCCCTGAAGCGGCCGATCATTTCTTTCTGAAGCATTGAATCCTCCGAATTACTTCTCTTCCGCTGATTAAACAGTCAAGACAGCATCCGCGCACAGCCAGAAAAGCTTCTCGCGTATGGCGGCTCTTAATTGCCATGAACGCTCATCCCATTCCACGCAGCTCAAATCGTCCCCGCCATATAATATCTGCCCTAAAGTTACACCACGAAATTGCGCAACGGCCAGCATGCTTGCACTTTCCATTTCTACGGCTAGACAGCCTTCGTTTTTTCTCATGGCTATCCTACCCGGTGTCTCTCGGAAAGGCGCATCGGTCGTCCAGGTTTTTCCAATATGATGCGGAATACTCATATTACTCAAGGTGTTTGTAAGAGCCTCTACCGCCAAATCTTGTGCAAACACTTCTCGACTGGGTGGCAGGTAATGATATGAAACGCCTTCGTCGCGGACTGCGCTGGATACAACCAGGAAGCTACCAACTGTCATATGTTTATCAAGAACACCGCAGCCGCCACAGACCATAAATTTCCGACAACCATAAGCGATGACCTTTTCGAGCAGGCCTGCAGCCAGTGGCGCACCAACACCTGGGTGAAAAAATGCCAATCTCTTATCACAGTACTGTATTTCATAAATTGGATGAGGCCCATCCTCCCAATAGTCTGTGACCAACACCTTTGCATTGTGTTCGGTTACTACCTTATCGATCGCATCCTTGAAAAAACAGATTACACAAAACTCAGGCATATCCAGGGGCGCGATGACCTTTGAAGGCTCGATAAAAGCAATGCGGGTTGAGTCATATTCCAGAATTGGAAATTTTTTGTTCATAAAACCTTGTTTAGCACAACAGTGTAATAAGTGGAAAATGTTCCGCCATATCAGAGCATATAGATGGAAA
>DIEW01000027.1:8627-8827 GCA_002418825.1 Syntrophaceae bacterium UBA5764
CTATTAAAGGTGCAAACATGGAAAATCGAGACTGTAAGCCCCACTGACAACGGCCCCGCTTTCGACGGGATGTTTTATACATTTACTTAATATTCTTTTCTTTTTTTTTAAATGAATCAGGCAAATCCACCGAAATTTCGCCCCAACCCGAAACTCAAATTAATGGATCAGGTTCGAGAGGTCCTTCGGTATCACCATTA
>DIEW01000027.1:8834-10164 GCA_002418825.1 Syntrophaceae bacterium UBA5764
GGATTCTTCGTTATATCCACTACTTTGGCGGAAAAACCCATCCGAAAGAACTCGGCGCTAAAAACATTGAGGCGTTTCTCTCGCATCTGGCAACTGAAGATCGGGTAACCGCATCCACGCAAAGACAGGCGCTCAACGCCTTGGTTTTCTTATATAAACGTGTGCTGGACATCCAACTGGAAGATGAAATCGCCCCGGCACGAAGCAAGCGCAAGACAAGTCCGCCCACGGTGATGACTCAAGCTGAAGTTCAGCGCCTGCTTGCCGCCATGGAGGGCAAACCGGCCCTGATGGCCAAGCTGATTTACGGAAGCGGGCTGAGGCTGATGGAATGCATCCGCTTGCGCGTGCAGGATGTTGATTTTGGTCAAAACCTGATTTTCGTGCGCGGAGGCAAAGGCGGGAAAGACCGGACGACCGTCCTGCCCAAAAATCTGCGCGACGAGATGCTCAGGCAGGTTGCCGCTGTGAAAACCCTTCACCATAAAGATCTCGAAGAAGGATTTGGCGAGGTCTATATCCCGAACGCCTTGGCCAAAAAATATCCCCATGCGTCGCGGTCTACCGGCTGGCAGTGGGTTTTCCCGGCAAAACAGACATCCGTTGATCCGCGTTCCGGCAAGAAGATGCGCCATCATGTACTGGAATCGGTCCTGCAAAAAGCGGTGAAACGGGCCGCCGAACAGGCAGGCATCGATAAAAAGGTGGGCTGCCACACGCTGCGTCACAGTTTTGCTACGCACATGCTGGAAAGCGGCGTCAACATCCGCATCCTCCAGGATTTGCTGGGCCATGCGGACGTCAAGACCACGGAGATTTACACTCATGTTATGGCTCGCGATATCCGCAGCCTGCAAAGTCCGCTGGATTTACTGCAGGGCAGCAGTAAATCCGCTTCACCGAACACCTGATAAGGCAAATTATGAACGAAACTGCAAAATCCGTGGAGATTGATTTTAACCCTAAGTTCCAGCGCGCGCTTTCGCTGATGGAAGAAACGGACAAAAATATTTTCATCACCGGCCGCGCCGGTACCGGTAAATCAACTTTGCTTAATTATTTTCATAACAACACTAAAAAAAACGCCGTTATTCTGGCGCCGANNAGACAATTCATTCCTTTTTCCATTTTAAGCCGAATGTGACTCCCGCGTCGATTAAAAAGAAAAAAAGCGCCCAAAAAGAAAAACCTACCATCTACAAAAAGCTTACCGCGATTATCATTGATGAAGTTTCCATGGTGAGGGCTGATCTGCTGGATTGTGTGGATAAATTTCTGCGTCTCAACGGCCCCAATTCCAAACGCCCTTTCGGCGGCGTGCAGATGATTT
>DIEW01000040.1 GCA_002418825.1 Syntrophaceae bacterium UBA5764
ACGCGGCGATGACCTGTTTCCGCGGCATCGCTGATGACTTGGAGCTGATGGATTGGTTAAACAATTATATTTTTCCCGCGGAAGCAAAAAACGTGAGCAAAGAACTGGTTTATTGGGGAACACTGTTGGCCTGCGCCGAAATGATAAAATCCGGCACGACAACTTTCAAAGACATGTATATTTTCGAAGATGAAGCTGCACGCGCGGTAAAGAAAGCGGGAATGCGCTGTCTTGTCGGCGAAGTCCTTTTTGATTTTCCTTCGCCTAATATAAAAACCCCTGAAGAAGGTTTTTCTTACACGCAAATGCTGTTGGAAAAATGGAAAAATGATCCTTTAGTGAATATAATTGTTGAACCCCATTCTCTCTACACATGTTCCCTTCCCCTTCTTACGACGGCAAAAAAGCTGGCTGATAAATTCAATGTGCCTCTGGGAATTCATTTACTTGAAAACATAGCGGAACAAAAACAGCTGGAAAACAAATTCGGAAAAGGCGCCATATCTTTTTTAAAAGACATCGGCTATCTTGATGAAAAACTGATTGCTTTTCACTGTGTTTGTCTTTCCGCTCAAGATATAAAAGTGTTCGCCGAACATAACTGCAAGGTTGTACACAATCCAGCCAGCAACATGAAACTGGCCAGCGGCATCGCTCCCGTGCCGGAAATGCTTGCCGCCGGAATCACGGTCGGCTTGGGCACAGACGGCTGCGCCAGTAATAATAACCTGGATATGATGAAAGATATGTCGCTTGCCGCAAAAATGCATAAGGTCGCCCGCTTGGACCCGACGGTAATGAATGCGCAAACAGTTGTCCGCATGACGACAATCGATGCGGCAAAGGTTTTGGGACTGGATAAGTTAATCGGCTCGCTGGAAGTGGGGAAAAAAGCGGATATCATTATTATCGGCTTAGACAAACCGCACCTTACTCCTTTATATAATGAATATTCGCATCTTGTTTACGCTGCCAGCAGTGCGGACGTGGATACGGTAATAATAAACGGAAAAGTGGTCATGGAAAACCGCCAGCTTCTGACGATTGACGAAAAAGAAGTAATGTGCAGGGTCAGGGAAATTGCTGTCCAGATAAATAGCAGTTTAAAACGATAAACACTTTGTTTTATTCGTATTCTTCCAAATATCTTTCGATATAATCTCGCACTTTTTCTTTTGGCTCATATATTCCAAAATGCCCCTCGCAGAGTATATCGGCGTTTAGATCCAATAATTTCTGCATGGATTTTCCCCAAAAATTTATATCCGAACCGAATGCCTTGTGAAAAGGACCGTGGATATCCTGACCGAATAAAATTCGCTTATTTCCTCTATCCAAGTAAAGGGAAACAGAACCGGGCGTATGACCGGGAGTGTGAATCCAATTTAGAATACCGGGACCATAATTAAGAACTCCTCCCGCGCCACTGATTTTTTCATCTATTTTTGTTGGCGGGAAATCCGTTCCGTACCAGCTGGCGGCAGTCTTTACAGAATCGCCCGTCTCAACAGGCCGTGCGTCCAGTTCATGAATTAATATTTTAGTCCCGTAATTCTTTTGAAAAAAAGGTGCAGAACCGATATGGTCGATATGACAATGTGTTAGTATTAATTGCTTGATTGCGAAAGGATCAAACCCAAGCACTTCTATGTTAACAATTAATTGCGAAAAGCTTCTGCCGGCGCCGGAATCAATCATCGCCAATTCACCGGCAAAATTTATCAGATAAACCGCCGCGTCATCGGCGCAGGTAATACCCGAACCGCCAATCTGATACACACCGCTGACTATTTCCTGAGATTTTATTCGCATTTTTTGATTTACGATCTGAATGTTCCGATGAGTTTGCTGATATTTTTAATGCCATTAAGTTCCATGTATCTTTCAATGCCGGCAATGATTTCTATCGTTGCTTGGGGATTTATAAAATTAGCTGTACCAATCTGCACGGCCTTGGCGCCCAGGATCAGAAATTCCAGGGCGTCCTCAGCGTTCATTATCCCGCCGATACCGATAACCGGTATGGATATTTTCTGCAGCACCTGCCATACCATCCGCAAAGCAACAGGTTTTATCGCCGGCCCGGATAAGCCGCCGGTGACGTTTTTCAGATGAGGCCTTCGGGTAAATATGTCTACGGACATACCGGTGAGGGTGTTGATAAGCGATATTGCGTCCGCACCCGCCTTTTCCACAGCCGCGGCAATAGCTGTAATGTCCGTAACATTCGGTGTTAGTTTTACGATTACGGGAAGGCCGGTAACTTCTTTAACTTTGCGCGTCACCGCGGCGGCGCTTTTAGGATCAGCTCCGAAACTCAAACCGCCTTTTCGCACATTGGGGCAGGAAATATTTACTTCCAGCGCGTGCACTCCTTTTGCTGAAGTTAATTTTTGGGCGACTTTTTTATATTCGTCATACGTTTCACCATAAATATTGGCGATGACATTTGTATCGTATTTTCGGAGAATTGGAAGCTTTTCTTCAATAAAAGTATGAACGCCAATATTTTGTAAACCGACGGCGTTGAGCATACCACTAGGTGTTTCCATAATGCGCGGCGGCGGGTTACCTGCCCGGGGTTTAAGAGACAAGCCCTTCACCACTATAGCTCCGAGTTTATTCAAATCAACATAATCCGCGTATTCTCCGCCGTAGCCGAATGTGCCTGATGCCGTCATGACAGGATTTTTTAACTTCAGCGTCCCTATCTTTACGGACATGCTAATGCTCTTTGTCTCGGCCATATTTATTTCCAAACTATTTCATTAATATCGAATACAGGGCCGTCGGCGCATACTCTTTTATACGCTAACGATGACTTTTTGCTTCTTTTTACCGCCACGGCACAACCGAGGCATGCCCCGATGCCACAGGCCATCCTCTCTTCAAGAGAAACCTGACAGGGGTATTTAGTTTTTTGTAATATTTTAGCCAGCGCACTGAGCATTGGTTTCGGGCCGCAAGCGTAAATCATTGTTTCTCCGGGAACAAATTTTTTCAGGTCTTTGAGAAATATCTGCGTAACGAGACCTTTTTCTCCCATGCTGCCGTCGTCGGTGCAAGTAAAAATCGTAAAAGAAAGTTTTTTTAGTTGCTCTAAACCGATAACCGCTTCGGCGTTTTGCGCTCCCAGATAAAAATACATGGCAGAGGATGATGAACAAGCATCTTTGTTCAGTTGCATTGCGAGATATATCAAAGGCGCCATCCCCATGCCTCCACCTAGCAAGACAATATTCTTCTTATGTCCCGCTACTTCAAATCCCCTTCCCAGAGGCCCCAGAATTTCGACCTGCGTACCCTTAAGCAAACCGGCCAGGATCTGCGTTCCCCGTCCGATAACATGGTAAAAAAGATCAAGCGAACATGATCTGTTTTGACGTTCAAAAGAGCAGACGCTGAAAGGGCGCGACAAAAGAGGTTCGGCAAGACCGGAAACCCTGAGCATCACAAACTGGCCCGGACGGGGATCGATAAAAGATACATGAAGAGCAACGCGCATTAAAAAACAATCCTGCGCTATTTCCTCGTTTCTTAATATTTCGCCAATATAAACGTTTTTCATTTTAGATAAGCCCACATAATGAGCGCGTCTTCTTTTGTTTCCGGGTAATAATTAGGCCTTCTGCCTTTTACTACAAAACCTCGCTGCCGGTAAAGTTCTATTGCCGCTGTGTTGGATGGCCTTACTTCCAGCGTGATGGCGTTAATTCCCACTTTTTTCGCTATTTCTTCTATAACATCAAGTAAATTAAATGCAAGATGTTGCCTCCTGAATTGATTTTTTACCGCCAGATTGTGCAAATGCACCACATCTACCACAAATCTAAAAATCGTATATGCGACAACTACGCTTTTTTTGTCAAAATTCACACGCGCGCATATACACTGCGCCGCCGGATTGTTCATCTCGTTTATAAACATTCCTGGGGACCAGGGCGCAGGAAACGACTCCTTTTCAATTTCTAAAATTTGAGGCAGATCCTCCATGTTCATGCGATCAATAGTTACTTCAAGAACATCATTTTCAGCGGACATGGAAAAATTCCATAAGCACAGCAACAATTAAAAATATTGCGCAAAAAACAGGAATTGCACCGCGCAGCTTGAATGTATTTATCGCGACGGCAATACCCAAAAGCGGCAAAAAATAATTGGCAAAAAGCAGTGTGGAAATCACGCTGGGCGGTAATAACGGATAAACCCTTATTACCAGCGCAATAAGTATGATTTGGGCGACAAACAAATAAACAACTGTATAAAAAAGTACTTTACACAACCCCCAAAACACTTTTCGTTCAATATTGAAGATATTGTTTTTTTTTGCGTCTTCCAGTGCCATGTCAGAAAGATTTTCATTTGACTTGATGATAAGTGCATCCATTTTTTTAGCCAACAAACCAAAAGGAATAGCAATAAGAATGGCCAGAGAAATTAATTGCGGAAAAACACCACCTATTTTTTGCCCTGCAATCACAGCAACGGACGTGGCTATCACCGCGGCGATAGAATCATTAGGAGGGATATAAGTTCCCACGGGAATCCGGTCAATCCAGACAAGCTCAATGAAAGCTCCGATAATCAACCCCGCGTAAATATTATTCAAGAGAATACCTACAACAGGAGCGATTACCACCGGCCGAGAAATCATGGCCTGAATAAAAACGCGGTCAAGACAGAACACACCACCCAAAAAAGATAATAAAATGATTTTTGTTAACAATTAAATACCAACTCTTTTACGTAGAATTTTTACAATAATTCTTAAGAGCTTCTTTAATATTTACTGCCTTTTCCTGCGGCACTCTTTTTAGTTCAACGGCGACTCCTGAATTTTCCAAAAGCTTCAGGATATCATCAATTTCCGTATCACATAAAAAAACGGACGGCGAACAGCAAACTTTAAAGTTCTCGTGATGAATATTGCCGATATTTAATTTATCGAAATGAAACCCCAGGGCAAAAGCCTTGCAGACATCCTTGATGCTGCTAAACAAAACTATCGTGTTTTTACCACTGTTACGTTCAAAAACAAAGTTATGAACAAAATCCTCTATTGTATTGATAATCAGCTCTATCTCGCTGGGCACAGCCATTCTAATCACCGTTTTGTTAAAAACATCGCCAGCGATAGCGTCATCGGCAACAATAATGCATTGAGCTTTGACATGCGGCACCCATGATTCAAGTATCTGGCCGTGGACAAGTCTGTTATCCACTCTAACCAGTTCTATGTTCAAATTTTGCGCCAAAGTTTCATCCAACCGCTTTCTTGCTTAATAATTCACTGGCTAAGGAAATATTTTTTTGTCCGTACTCTTTTATAAAACAAGCAAATTCACGCAAAGACATGTTTTCTTTTATTTCCGAAAGTTTCAGCAACATAGGCAAGTTCACGCCTGTGACCACTTCCACCTTCCCTTCCTTCATAAAGGAGAGAGAAATATTAGACGGCGTCCCCCCAAACAGATCAGTTAAAACCAACACTCCCCGGCCTTTATCCAGTTTTTTTATGGCGTTGCCGATTTCCTTTTTTATGTCTTCCACGTTTTTTGTCTGATCAATGCTCACATGCAGTATGTCGCCGAGAGACCCTTTAATCAGCTCGGCAGCTTTAATTAATTCGCCTCCTAAATTACCATGCGTAGTGATAAGAACGCCAATCATTATTATCCCCCCAAGTTCCTCAGACAGCAAATTATTTTTAAACTTTTCGACATCTTTTGATCATTGCCTGAAGATATTTTATTCGGCATTAATTTAATTTTTAATTAATGTGTTAGGCTAATGGATTGTACTTCAATTGTCAAGGCTTATGGAAATTCCATCAAACATTAAAACAATCAAAGATATCCGCTGTAAACACCTGAATCAGTTATTTTATCATACCGATATTTCAAATTCTGTCAGTAAAATGCGGGCCGGTCCGTATGTTGCGACAGTGTCAGATCCTTAACCTTTTTCATAAATACCAACGATTCATAAAGAACTTTTCTTGACTACAACCTCTGTTACTTTTATATTACTAAGCAACCGAATTAACCCTACCCTTAATGGATACAGAAAGTCGCTATTGGTGGGTAAATGGATAAAATTTCTTTTTCTTCATTATTGAAATCCCAGAAAGATTTTTTCTTGTCGGGAAAAACACGCAACATCGATTTTCGTATAAGAACTCTTAACGAGCTCAAGAATACTATCAAAGCGCACGAAAATGATATTCTGGAAGCTATATACAAAGACCTGCGCAAAGCGGCAATGGATGCTTATGCTACGGAAGTCTCCGGAGTCTATAATGAAATTAACTTTGCGATTAAAAATATTCATACGTGGACGAAACCAGAAAAAGTAAAGACCCCTCCTTTTCTGTTTCCCTCAAAAAGTTATCTATACAAAGAGCCTTACGGCTCGGTGCTGATTATCGCTCCCTGGAACTACCCCTTTCAGCTGCTCATGCTTCCGCTAGCCGGCGCCATCGCTGCTGGCAATACGGCCATTCTTAAACCTTCAGAAATATCTGTTCACACGGCGATGGTTACAAAAAAAATAATCAACGGAGCTTTTTCTCCCGAATACATTCACGTAGTTCCCGGGGGTGTTAATGAAACACAGGCTCTTCTGGAATTACCTTTAGATTATATTTTCTTTACCGGTTCCACAGCCGTAGGTAAGGCCGTAATGACCGCAGCAGCTAAAAATCTTGTTCCCGTAACCCTGGAGCTGGGCGGCAAAAGCCCCGCAATTGTTCATGACGATGCCGATTTGACTCTTGCCGCCAGGAAAATCGCCTGGGGAAAATTTATAAACGCCGGACAGACATGTATTGCCCCTGATTATGTTCTGGCTCACGCTAACATTAAAGACATCTTCCTTTCCGAATTAAAAAAAGCGATTCTTGAATTTTACGGCAAAGACGCCGCGGTTCACCCGCGTTACTGCCGTATAATCACGGAACGGCATTTTCAAAGGCTTTCCCGCTTTCTAGAAAACGCCAACATTTTTTTTGGTGGAAAGACTAATGCGGCCGACCTTTATATCGAACCGACTATTATACATCCTGCGCAATGGGACGAACCGATAATGCAGGATGAAATTTTCGGGCCTATCTTACCGGTGTTAACTTACTCCGAACTGGAATGCGCTATAGAAAAAATCCGTAAGCGCCCTAAACCTCTGTCCCTTTATCTTTTTTCTGACATGAAAACCGTTCAGGATAAAGTAATCGAAAGTGTTTCCTTCGGTGGCGGTGCTCTCAACAACACTATTTTCCATATCGTTTCGAATTTTATGCCTTTTGGCGGCGTAGGATCCAGCGGCATGGGAGCCTACCATGGCAAAGCGAGCTTTGACACCTTTTCCCATACAAAAAGTATTCTAAAAAGCTCCAGCAAACTGGATCCACTTTCTGTTGCTTATCCACACAAGAAATTTTTCATGAAAATCTTAAAAAAGATAATCACTTGATATTCTTATATTAGTCCTGAAAGCAGCTGTTCTTACCGTGCCTTCTGCTGTGCCGGTTCGGTTACGGAAGCAATGGTGCCGCGTATCGAGGAACTCACAGGCATTCCGACGGTCACTCTCAACTATGACGGAACCGGTAAAAACATCAATGAAAGAATCAGGCCTTATATCAAATTCCCGCGAAACAAAAAGCAGAACGGCATGTACTTTCAGGCCGCGCAATAAAGCGTGCTTTTTACTTATCTTTTCTGCAGGTGTTGATTTTTAATGGAACATAAAGAGGACAATAACCGGCGAGGGCCGTTACTATCGGAATGATGGCCAGAAGCCCCCACCAACTCTGATAATAAAGACCAAAAGCCGCTATGACCGCTCCGATTATCAAACGAATGATTTTGTCTGTTTTACCGACATTACAAGTCATAAATGCCTCCTTTTTTATTTTGCTTCCAGATCTTTCAGTTCCATTTTCAGGGATAAATACTTGAGCATGTCCTTAAGCGTGATTATACCAACAAGATTATCCCTCTCCACAACCAAAAGCCTGCTGTTGCCAGTTCGGCTCATAATCTCCAGTGCCCTGTTGGCATCTTCATCCGGGCCGATTGATGTTTCTTCATTGCATGGGGCAATAATAGTACTTATCGTCTGCGTGGACCATTCCTCGCGCGGAACAGAAGCTACGTGATGAACCGCTACACATCCAACCAATTTCCCGAAAGATAACACCGGATACATTTGAAAATGATACTTGTAAACGTAATTGTCCACGAACTCCTGCAGGGACAACGAACGCGATACTGTTAACGGGTTTTTTACCATAAAGTCTTCAACTTTCTTTGATTGAAAAAGACCACGGGCCAAAAGTTGCTGGTAGGATCTTTGCGCCGCAGAGCGAATGAACAATCCGATCATAAACCACCACAAACCGCCCACGAAATTGCCCAAAAATACGGAAATTATGCCGCCAATTATCAACACCATACCCAGTCCCGAGCCGACTCTGGAAGCAATGGCTGTCGCCCAGCGCAAATCATTTTTCCATTTCCACAAAATCGAGCGTAAAACCCTGCCGCCGTCTAGAGGAAAAGCGGGCAGCAAGTTAAAAACGGCCAAAACAATGTTCAGCCAGGCCAAATAAGCAAAAACTCCTTTTAAAACTACGGGCAAACTCTTATTCTCTGCCCAAAATGTAAGAATTAACAAAACCGCGCCGATTAATGCACTGGCCAGTGGCCCCACAACAGCCATGAAAAATTCCGCCCGCGGATTTGGTGGATCATTTTCCATTTCGGCGACGCCGCCGAAAATAAAAAGAGTTATTCCCGCCATAATAATTCCATATTTCCTGGCCATAAGAGAGTGGGCCAGCTCATGCACTACTATGGACAAGAAAAGCCCTATGGCCCCTCCCACCCCCATAAGCCAATAAAACAAAACGGGTAAATCCTTATAATATTCAGGGAAAAGTCCACTGGCCAAAGACCATGTAATCAGAGCGGCCAGAATTAGCCAGCTCAAATCAACCTTTACTTGAAAACCCAAAAGTTTGAAAAGGGTAACGGAACGTCCAAACATTTTCTGTCTTTCTATTTTTTTATAAAATAGCTCATAAATTATAAAAAGCAATTGATAAATTTGCTTTTTTTATTGACTTCCTTTGGCGTTTGATGTCAGGATGAAACCATCCCGTGTGTGTTTTTATTTTTTGTACTATATATATTAAGTTCAATCTCTTTTTAAGCAAACAAATGACTACTCAAATTTATTTTTACACCGGTACAGGCAATTCACTGTGGTCAGCCAAAAAGCTTTCCGAAAATTTAGGAAATGTCGAATTATTGCCATTACCTGTTGTCGCCGGAAAACCGGCAAACCCTCAGGCGGATACTGTCGGACTTGTCTTTCCTGTGCACATCTGGGGATTGCCCAGACTGGTCGTCAACTTTGTTAATTGCCTCAAAAGCGATTCTTCCAAATATTATTTTGCCCTTGCTGTAAATGCCGGCCAGGTAGCCGCCACATTGATACAACTGAAAAAGCTACTTCTATCCAGGAGCCTTAATCTTGATGCCGGTTTTTCTATCGATATGCCCAGCAATTACATTCCCTGGGGCGGCGCTATTTCTGAAAAAAAGCAGCAGACAAAATTCAAAACTGCGGCGGAAAAAATCAGCCGCATTGCCGAAGATATCAAAAAGCAAAAAAAGGTTGCGCCTGAGAAAGGCCCCCTGTGGCAAAATATTCTTTTCTCTTTCCTGTACCGTAAATCATTTCCGCATATTCATAAAATGGACAAATCATTCTGGACGGATGAAAAATGCAATACTTGCCGTATTTGCGAAAAAATTTGTCCGACACACAATATAGTGATTACTGACGGGAAACCCGCTTGGCAACATCGTTGCGACCAGTGCTTCGCCTGTCTGCAATGGTGCCCGGAAGAAGCGATTCAATACGGCAAAAGCACTAAAAACAAAAAACGTTACCGGCATCCTGATATCTCGCTCAGGGATATGATGGCCGGTATGGCTGACGCTTAATGATTACAGCATAAAGTCGCAGATTAGTATTATTGCGTAACCATTTAATCAATAAAACAGTTATCAATTAATATTATTACGCGTATCGAAAAATAACCAACGCCCGATTCACCTATCTTTATACGCTATTTATTGGTCTTCACTGCGGCAATTTTATTTTCTGCCCCAGATAAAGCGTGTCGCTGCTTTTCATATTGTTAAGTTGGCACAGCTCATCAATGGTTAGAGAACTACTTTTCGCCAAGGAATAAAGAGTATCTCCTTTTTTCACCACGTAAGCTCTTAGTGTTTTTGAAGGTGAAACTTTTTTGTTTTCAGCTGGAACAAGAATTTTCTGACCGGCATATACCTTGTCAGTCAATTTTATACCGTTGAGTTTCAACAACACCGCAAGCGTCGTTTCACGCTCTTTTGCTATGGAAGAAAGCGTATCGCCGGACCTAATTGTGTGATTTATTGTCTCCGTTTTTATGGCTTCATCTTTCTGCCAATTCACTGTATTGACGTATTTATTATATACCGGAAACCTGCCAATAAAATATTCACTCACAGATAGGGCAACTGCCTTGGCCAGTTTCTTTTGAAAACTTGGGTTCTTTAATAAAATTTCTTCTTCTGGATTGGAAAGATACGCGGTTTCCAGCAGCACGGCGGGAATATCCGGTAATTTTAAAACATTAAACGGGGCTTCTTGAACACTTTCAAATTTTAAGCAGTTTATTTTGTTGAGGTGTTTTATTAATATGTCAGCATAATTTCTCGACAAATTAATCGTGCTGGTCTGAAACATGTTCAATATTATCGGGTCAAATTCTTTTTTGCCTTCACTTTCAGGGACACCCCCGATTATGTCCGATAAGTTTTCGTTATTAGCCAAAAGCCTTGCCGCTTCCGAACTGGCTCCACCCGTGGACAGAGAATATACTGATGAACCCTTAGCCTTACGATTTTTTGCGGCGTCCGCATGAACACTGATAAACAGGCTTGCTTCTAGATCCCTAGCTATCTTTAGTCGTTTGCTGAAAGACAGGTAATAATCACCGGTACGTGTAAGGACAGCACGGAATCCGGGGATTTTGTCGATTTCTTTTTTGATTTCTTTGCTGATAGCCAATACAATATTTTTTTCGTATAATTTTTTTCTTGACACCGCTCCGGGATCTTCCCCTCCATGTCCTGGATCAATTACAATTATTCTTGTTCGTTTAATTTCGGGCTGAGATTGCACCGCCTCCTTTTCTTGTACGACCGGCACTGGAAACAAAACGTCAACAACAACGCGATCAGGCCGGCCCTGAAACTTTTTTAGCTTAAATACTTCTGTGCCACTATGATTATCCAAATGAAATTCAATTTTTACCGCATTTTCCGCCCGGCAAAAACATAACTTCTTCACTCCCGGTTTATTCAATATAATTTCTTTAGGTATCTCTTGATTTATAAACGCTTGGGGAAAATTCAATACAATGAGGTTTTCTTTCTTCTCCACTTCGTAAACCGGTTCGGCATCAACATCCAAAACGATGCGTGTATGATCCGGCGCTGTCCAATGACGAACATTCAATATTTTCATTGAGGCCTGGCAAGGAGATGACACAAAAATGACACAAAACATTATCAGAATGTGGACAATTCCTTGCACCGCGCTATTTTGGGGACTAAACATGCGTTAAAAGTAACAAATTTTCTTTCTAACTGCAATATATAAAGAAACAATCCATGATAAACCCGAAACTAAAAACCGCCTTTCTTCTCCTTAGCCGTTTAACTCGTGCTTATTAATTTTTCGTCGTAAAAGATGTTGACAATATTTTTGGTAAATGCGATTTTTAACGCAAAGATACAGAAAGGTTCTTCATGCACAATAATCCTTTTAATAAAGCGTTACTGGATCCACAAATGTTTGCCGTCAGTTGGGAACTGGTGCCAGGAAGGGGGGCAAAAGAAGCGGCGCAGGAAAGGACACTGGCTTTAGCCCAGCGCGCCGCCGCGGGAGGCAAAATCCACGCCGTGAGCCTTACCGACAATCCGGGGGGAACTCCGGCGATGTCTGCCGACTTTATGGGCACTGAAATTAAAAAGATGGGCATTGAACCACTTGTCCATCTTACCTGCAAAGACAAAAATCGCAATCAAATTGAAAGTCAACTTTACGCCCTGGACCGTGCGGGGATTAAAAATCTACTGGTAATGAGCGGCGATTATCCCGTATCCGGTTATCTTGGTCGACCTGCGCCGGTTTTTGACTTGGATCCCCTGCACGTCTTGCAACTGATTTCCGAGATGAACCGCGGTTTGGAATATCCGGCAGGAAGTGGAACTATCCGGCACCAGCCAAGCAATTTTTTCGCCGGGGCCGTTGTTTCTCCATTCAAAGCGACCGAAGCAGAGCAAATGGCGCAGTATTACAAATTAAAAAAGAAGATTGCCGCGGGCGCCCAATTCATTGTCACACAACTCGGATATGATATACGCAAATTTCAAGAGGTTCTGCTTTTCATGAAGCAGAATAATGTAAGCATTCCCCTTATGGGCAATATTTACATACTACCTTTCACAACAGCAAAAATGATGAACCGCAACGAGCTTCCCGGCTCTATTGTCACAGATAAACTCCTCGCGGAAATTGATCATGAGAGAACCGAAACCGATAAAGGGGTGGGCGCCAGGATACTTCGCGCATCCCGTATGTATGCCATCATGAAAGGAATGGGCTTTAACGGGGTTCACATCGGCGGCCACAACATCAAATATGAGCAAGTGGAGGAAATCATCCAGCAGGGTGAAACGCTTGTTCCTCAATGGACCGATTTAATTCGTTACTTCGATTATCCCATCGCCAATGGCTTTTACTATTTTGAACGCGATCCCGGCACGGGTTTGAATCGTGAAAATCCATCAAACCGCCAGACAGGATCGCGTGAAGCCAAGATGGAATGCTCCTACGGTTTCTCCCTGTTCTTTCATAAACTGATGTTTGAGCCCGGGAAAAAGCTTTACGGCATCATGAAAAACATCAGTCGTAAAGCAGCCGGCACAAAACTGGAGAACATTTTTCACAAACTGGAGCACCTGACCAAAGTTTTGCTTTTCGATTGCCAGGACTGCGGGGACTGCGCCTTAATCGATGTTGCTTATCTTTGCCCGATGTCGCAATGCCCCAAGAATCAGCGAAACGGAGCCTGTGGTGGGAGTTTTAACGGATGGTGTGAAGTTTATCCGGGGAAAAAACAGTGCATTTATGTCCGGGCCTATGCCCGGTTAAAAAAACACGGGCAGAAAACACAACTCGAGAAAGACATTGTTCCTCCTTGTAACTGGGATCTTTATCAAACTTCTTCCTGGATAAATTTCTATTCCGGTAAAGATCACGCCTCCAAGAAGTATAACACCACATCGTCCGGAAACTGACAAAAGCCATTATTTCTCTTTTGGTATTCCATTATATCTTCATTACAATTTATCCGTTGAAGATTATATCTGTATATAGTAGAAGCTGCCGGGGGGGCGATTAGCTCAGTTGGATAGAGCGCTGGTCTCCGGAACCAGAGGCCGTGAGTTCGAATCTCACATCGCCTACCATATTTACATTTTTTATCTGAGGAATCCGCTAACAAGAGTATTTTGGTCTTTCCTGTTCGCCGTTTTCTTAACGTTTTCCCGCAAAAAAATAATGGCTTAACGATAAGTTTTTATGTACTATTAGTACGAAGTTTGCAGTGGAAGAAAAAACAATATAATGATTACAAAAGCAGATGATAATCTCTGGCGTAATCACAAAAAGCAACAAGGAGAAAAACCATGAAGAGCAAATATACGATTTATTCACTGGTCATTTTATTGTGTGTGCTCACAGGAAACGCATGGGGCGCTAATGAGCAAAATACTGTTCAAGGCGAGGGCGCCGGAGCTGCCAGCAATGGTTCCTACAATTCCTTTTTCGGTTATTATACCGGCAATAAAAACAACGGCGATGCCAACACCTTCGTCGGACACTGCGCCGGCAGGGAAAATAACTACGGTTACTTCAACACGTTTATCGGAATATATGCCGGTTGGTACAACATTGTTGGTTCTTACAACAACTTCATAGGCTACGCCGCGGGCTATGTCAATCAAGGCAATCATAACAATTTCTTCGGAGCCGAAGCGGGCCGCAAAAACACTCAAGGCAAATGGAACATTTTTTTCGGTCATAATGCGGGCTATTCCAATACAACCGGGAGTAACAACGTTTTACTCGGCTACCAGGCCGGCTATAGTAACATCATTGGTTCCGGAAATGTCTTTCTAGGATATCAGGCAGGTTATAATGAAAAAAGCTCGAATAAACTTTATATAAACAATTCGAATGCCGTTAACCCTCTGGTTTACGGGAACTTTTCTACTAAAATCGTAAATATAAACGGGAAATTAGGTATAGGGAAAAAGGCTCCCGCATATCCGATACATTTGGCCAGTGGTGCGCGTGTTACTACAGGAGGAGTTTGGACTAATGCTTCGAGCCGAGAATATAAAGACAACATTAAAACTCTGAGTGCTCATGAAGCACTGAATACCTTGGAAGGGCTCAATCCGGTAAAATTCGTTTACAAAGCCGATAGGGGTGAACAGCATGTGGGGTTTATTGCCGAGGATGTACCAGAACTTGTTGCCACGAAAGACCGCAAGGGATTGAGCTCAATGGACATTGTTACTGTGCTGACCAAAGTAGTGCAAGAGCAACAGAAAACGATTGAACGGCAACAGGAGATTATCTCCAAACACGCGGAGAAAATAGCACAGCTTGAGCGATCGTTCACGTCAAAGGTGGATTGATTGCCGACCGCAACAACACCGCAAATTTATTTTACGAGAAAGTCGTGAAGGCCAACACGAAATCCTGGCTCTCAGTTCCTATTGATAAATAGGAAAAATATTTTTAACGTATTTGTAGAGACAACCCTTTCGGCTATTAGGGCAAGGAGAACAAGCATCATGAACATGAAATACACCGCGGCAAAAAAAGAAGTCCTTGAAGCCAGCTTATGGCTTTCTTCTCACGGATATTTTGGCTCTCTCAGAGGTTCCGGGGGGAACGTTTCCGTGCGTGTTGACCAATCATCAATGGCGATAACGCCTTCTTCCATAAAGTACGATGATCTTTCCGCAAACGATATTTGCATAGTTGGCTTAGACAATACGCCGATTGACGTCAAAGATGATCTTAAACCTTCAGTAGAAACCGTTCTACACAGCGTCATTTACGCCAACCGTCCGGATGTCCATGCTGTTGTTCACACGCATCAAATTTACGGCAGTGTCTTTTCTGTTATTAACACGCCAATCCCTTCTCTTTTCGACGAAGTCACCTTTGCGCTGGGAAAAACTATTGAAGTCATCCCATACGCTCTTTCCGGCAGTCCGGAACTGGCCGCCAATGTGAAAACCAAGCTGTCCAACAACGCCAATGCCTACATCATACAAAATCACGGCACTCTTACGCTGGGAAAAACTCTGGATAAAGCCATTCTTCACGCCGAGCTCTTGGAAAAAGTCTCCTATATTTACTACCTGGCTCTTTCCACCGGCAAGACAGTTTCTGAGCTACCCTCTTCCGTTTCTGAACTTGCCGCCGCCCTGCGCGACTCTGAAGTAGCTAAGGCATTAAAAAAGAATTAATATGAATTAGAACTATCGCCTTCCGGATGCAGAAAATTCGTTCAGTAACAAGCCCAGCATTTTGCCAATGTCGACAAATATTTCGGCGGTTATTTTATCCAGAAAAGCAAGCTTGGGGATATTTTTATTATTAAAAATCACTTTCAATGCCGCTGCGGAACAGCGGTTCGTCTGCGTGGCCGCATCCAGCGGGCTTCTGTTATCCATCTGCGCAAAAACGTCGAATAATTCCTGGCCAAATCCGTTCAGAAAATAATAAAATATTTTGTTGTGTCTTTTTTGAGCTTTCCTAATATACGAATTTAATGTTTTTCCGTTGCCAAAATCCACTTCCATCTTCTGCCCTTCAAGCGCGCCATCCATCAAGGCTTGATTAAAAAGTCCAAAGCCCTCACGAAACCTGCGTTCAACATACACCTCATAACTTTGATGTATGGCGGAAATAATTTTGAAAAGCTCGTTTCGATAAAGTATTTTCTTCGCCAAAAGAAAACCGGGAAGAGCTTTAACATGAAAAGGATTACCCAAATCCGCCAGATAATGCGCGCCCCGCGATAAAAAACGCCAGCCCCAGTAATAGTTACCATTTTCAAAAGATAGCTCTGCCATTTGCCGGTGAATATGGAAAGATTGCGTCGCCATCCCATACCTGGCTCCCAACAGCTTGAATTGCATATGCCGCCAGCCGTGCGAACCGCCGGTAATTTTCTGATTTTTATGCAAAAACAAATCCATATCCGGATACAAATCTGGTTCCGTGCTGTAAATTACCAGCACTTTCCAAGGTTCAATCTGCTTGTTTGAAGGTACTTCAGCAGCATATTCGCCGTTTCGCTTTCTGTAATCGAAGGAATTAAACAAATCTAGTTTGCGTATTTCCTCCCAGTTTTCCTTATAGTAATCGACATGCCTGGGGCCTAGCGGCCAAAGCTTGTCTCCATAGCGTGGATTCGGCTTTACACAGACCGGCGGCAAATCCATCAAAGAACTTACCGTCTGAACGGAATAATACATCAAATATTCGTGAGAAAACCATGGGCCCCATGCCAAGGGTAGATTCGGATCGTTGTGCAGATAAAATTCCAATGGTTCTTCCTGGTAATTAGAGAATGGTCGTCCGGCTCATTCCCATAATGAGCTTTTATTGTTTAAATTTTAAAATCAGTTTTTTTGCCCCAAACACCCATAGCGATTCCAAGCTCCTCGTGTTCCTTCGCATATTCTTCCAGCTTAATTCCCTTTACTGCGGCGTCAATAGCCTGACGTAAAGCCCGCGCTCCCGCTTTTGGCCCCTGCGGATGCGCGTGAATGCCGCCTCCGGAACCAATCATGATATCCTTGCCCACAGCATTGACAATATCAGCAACATTGGCTGGCGTGATGCCACCGGAAGGCATAGGCATAGTCGGTTTAAGATTACCCATAGGGTAAGTCAGATTGCGCACTGTGTTCATGAAACGGTCATGGATATACATGGCCTTACCGCCCATAGAGAAAGGCAAAACGATGGCATCCGCCCCGCATAAACGGGAAAACTTGCCCAAGATTATTGGCGAGGCCACCCCCTGATTCGGTGACATATAATAAGCTCCGGCAAAATCCATGTGTGCCAGAATCGGCACATTGATGGAGTTATCGTCAGCAAGCGCCCGCATCGCTTCAGGACCAACGGCGAGATAGTTTACCATAAGAGCGTTGGCTCCGGCATCAATGCAGCGATGGGCCAGGTCAAACATACGCGGCAGGCGGTCGGTGACATTGACCGTATAAAGAGTATGCTCGCCGGTTTCCTCAAAAACTTCCTTTTCTATTTTCATGTATTCTTTCACGCGTTTCACCGCATCATTGTAACACATATTGGCAATCAACTCGTCATCCTTAATCACGTCACAACCGCCCAGCGCTGCTTCCCGAAAAAGTTTAGCTCCGACTTCCAGAGGATAACCGCTGCAAGGCTTAATCATGTTATTGAGCAACGGCCTCTCTTTTTTGAGGCCAAGTACTTTCCACCATCCTTCCGTTCCGAACTTCGGGCCATTGTAATGCTCAAGTGTGGCCTTGGGAATCCGCAAATCCAATAATTTAAAATTAGGCACCATGGATATATTGCCAATGACTGTTGTAAGCATCATCGGCAGTTGATCCTCGACATTGGCTGCGGGAAAGGCAATCTGTAAAATATATTGTCGTTCGGTAACATCTGCCGGAACAGCGTATTCGTAATATGGCGCCTCGTAAACGCCGATAACTTTCGCCACATGACCGGCACGTATTTCCGGTGTTTCTCCCGGTACCGGCACCCATGTTCCTGTTGTTTGTTCAATAGCCATCACCTGCCCCAAAACCGCCATGTCCCAAGCCTTGTCCGCCTGAATCCAATAGGTGGCAATAATGTGATTTTCCATATCTATGCTTTCGGGTATGGCAATGGGCTTATCGTCATAAGGACCGAGTTTCTTTTTGATTTCAGTATTTTCTTTCTTCTCTTTCATAAACTAAATACTCCTTCTTTGTATTTTTAATTTTCCGGAATCAAGGAAAGCAGATATTCCCAAACCTGCAGTGTCCTCTTCAGCGCTGTTTCATCGTGTTGCATGCAGGTATACATCCGTGTACCGGCCAACGTGCACAAGCCGTGTGCCATGGTAATTATCTGATAATCATCCGCCACCTGTTTACGCGTGATAATTTGCGTCAGTGCATCTTCGGCCTTTAAATCCACGGAGAAAAAAGCCGTGGTCATGTAATGCACAATCGCACCGAAGTTATAAACAAAAAATCCCAGGTCAGGTCTTGTGGCAAACAAATTATTCAGTTCATCCGTTAATCTGTTGGCGTAAGCAGTAGCTTTTTTTACCGCGTCATGTTCCTCCATCAGTTTCAAAGCGTGGTAACAAGCCGCCATGGAAATGGGATTGGCCGCCAGCGTGCCGCCTACAAAAACCTTTTCGCCAATACCCCCCGCACATACTTTCATAAACTCTTTTTTACCGGCCACCGCACCCGACGACGGATACCCGTGCGTGATTATTTTACCCAGCACCGTCAAATCCGGGATAATGTTGAACAGCTTCTGTGCACCCCCCATATCCAGCCTGAAACCGGTCACCACTTCATCAAAAATCAGCAGCGCTTCATGTTTATCGCATAAGCGACGGATCGTTTTATTCCAGCCCGGATGCACAGGATGCGCGCCGGATTCACCGCCAACAGGCTCAACCAGCACGCCCGCTATTCCGCCCTTATCTTGATTGTCCCGGAAAGCTCTTTCCAACCCTTCAAAATCATTAGGTGATACATCAACGATATGTGCAAAGCACTCCACAGGAATACCCTTTGCTTCCATGTTGTAGGTTTGGGGAATATGCACCGAATAAATCAACTGGTCAGACCAACCGTGATAACTGCCACCTATTTTGATGATTTTGTGTTTTCCCGTATAGGCGCGAGCGATGCGTATAGCCGCCATGTCTGCTTCGGTTCCGGACTGCAGGAAGCGCACCACCTCCACACCCGGCATGTGTTTTATGATTTGTTCAGCAGCCAAAAGCTCGTACTCGGAAGTCAATCCGGTTGCCGGCCCTTTCTCACGTATAATTTCGATGATTTTTTCATCAAGTTCTTCAAAACCATGGCCGAGCATAATCGGCGCGCCGCACATTAGATAATCAATGTACTCATTTCCATCCACATCCCATATTTTGTAGCCCTTGGCGCGATCCATGGCTAAGGGGAATGGCTTGTTCTGGCTTAAATTGTGTTCTACACCGCCGGGGATAAATTCCTTTGCCTTCTCAAAAATCTCTATCGATTTCTTGCATCGTTCAGCATAAAGTCTCTGCTCTTTTTCCAATTTGTCCTGGGGAATCGGTTTTACCGGCCTGGACAAAATCTCATTTTTTCTTTTCATTATTTCCGCAAATTCCATTAAAAAAATTCCTCCTGGTTATGTTTCTGTACTGAACAAACACCCGCCTTCCTCTTGTTCAGCCGAGCACAGGCTTCTCTCTGGGCTTTGTAATAATTCACAAATTCCTTGTATAGAGCATCATAGATGGAGCGATTTGCCGGATCAGGTGTATATTCGGCTTTAATTTGAATATAGCGGGGAATATCCTTCGGTTCAATGTGGTGAAGCGCAATAGCCGCCAGAAAAGCCGCGCCGCGGGCGTTGGAATAAATCGGGTCTTTGACCTGGCGGATTTTCCGGTTTAAAATATCCGCAAATATCTGCGACCAAACATCGGAATTGGCACCGCCGCCGATGAAGTTCAGATATTCAAAATACCTGCCCATGAATTTTTCCACCGGTTCCAGTAGCCATCGCGCATTGAAAGCCACGCCTTCAAAAACCGCGCGCAGAATATCTTCCCTGGTATTTTCCAGAGAAAGATTGAATAAGGATGCCCTGATATTGCAGTCATCAACAGGAGAGCGTTCTCCATAAAGCCATGGAGTGAAAATCACGCCGTTGGCCCCCGCAGGAACTCTTTCCACCATTTTATCCAAAAATTTGAAAATATCCGGCGCGCTTTCTTCCAGCATAAGTTCATCTTTATGATAAATTATATTATCCCTTAGCCAGGTCAGGCATTTACCTGCGCTTTCCTGTTCGCTGAGAATTATGTAGCGCCCGGGAATCGGGCTGGGAAATGAACCAAAATTATGCGCAATATCCGTTTTTTTAAAAGGGACATGAGCGGAAATCCATGATGACGTTCCAACGTATAGATGTCCTTCATAATCACGCACGGCACCGGAACCGACGCCGGCGGAAGGCACATCCGGCGTGCCGCCGATTACCGGCGTTCCTTTTTTCAAACCAATCTCTGCGGCGATTTCATCTTTAACCGGCCCCACTATATCTATTGCTCGAATTAAATCAGGAAGCTTTGCGCGATCAATACCGGTCATCTTCAAGAGCTTATCCGAATAAACAACATCGGAAGGATTACGGTTGTCCGTCACCCAATGCAGAAGTATCGAATCGTATGTCGCCGTAAATTTTCCCGTAAAGCACAGGTTAATATAATCTTTCGGCTCCAGAAATTTGTATGTATCTGCATAAATTTGCGGGTGGTTCTCCTTTATCCACAAAATATGGCTTATCGGATCTTTTCCGGCAAGCCCCGGTGCACCACCGGTCAACCTCTGCCATGTTAATATCTTGAACAAGGGATATCCCTGAATTTTCAAGAAGCCCTTCAGAATATTTTTTACTGACTCTGAACCGCGACTGTCCATCCAGATAATGGCATTCATAAGATGTTTGCCTGACTTATCCACCGCTACGGTTCCCGACCATTGCGTGGTTACACTCACGGCAACGATATCATCGGGCGCAACCAGATTTTTACCGATAACTTCTTTTGCAGTGTTTAGTATGGCCTTCCACCATCCCTGGGGATCCTGTTCCGCTCCGCCATCAGGATATAAAATGACCGGCGTGTCCTTGAATTCACTGCCTATAACTTCGCCGTAAACGGAAATCAAGGCCGTTTTAGGTCCGGATGTTCCCAAGTCAACAGCCAAGATACATTTTTTTTGTTCTTTCATGACTTCAACTGTTTTCTGACGACTCACGTAAGCTTTTTTCTAATTATCCGGTGACGCAACTCAAGGCTTTATCCACAATATTTTTAAAATCAGCATCCGGTTCATCCGCAATTTGGTAAAAAACACCGCTATTATGCAAAGAAACGATACCGTGCAGGGCGCTGATACTCTGAATGGCCAGAAATTTTGGATCATCTTTTCCCAAATCCGGCATGGTTTCACGGTACTCGCGAATCACCTTTATCGCTAGAAATAAAACTTTCAGCGAACTACGAAATTCGTCAAAGGATAACTCTTCCTGCGGTGTACCTATGTAATCGCTGTACTGCCTGATGGCTCTGTTAAACATTACGTCATAAATATTCGCGTTTTTAACTCCGAAATCAACGAAAGCGTAAGCCATGTTGCTTATTTTTTCCAAAGGGCTGTCGCTCCTTTCCACGGCATAACTTATCTTGTTGTACAACATGGCATAAGCTTTTTTATGGATGGCAATAAGCAGCTCATCTTTGTTGGAATAATAATTATATAGATTTGCCGCTGTCATTTTCATCTTGGCGCCGATTCTGGCCATAGACAATCTTTCAAAACCATTCTTGACAAGAATTTCGAAGGCGCAATTCAGTATTTTTTCTTTAACGGCATCAATCTCTTCTGGGCTTCTTGTTGCTTTCGGCATCTTTCAATTTTATCCTCATTATTTATAAAATTTGTGAATTTATCTTCACCGATTATTTGCGCTTTATCTTGATCCACTACTCATTTATGTAATTGATAATAAATATTTTTTTTAATAATATAGCGCTAATATCGTTAAATTAACGTCATTAACTTAATATACTTAAATTTTTAAGTCAAGGGATTTAATTTCTCTTTTATAGAAATTTCCATTTGAACTTTTTTTGATTTGGATTTCGTTATTATTATTTTTTCTTGATTTCTTTTACTACGTAATATAGAAAGACGCCAAATTAATTTTATAGAGCTCTCTCCTTGCTCATGGCATGACCATGGGCTTTAGAGCCAAAAGGAGGAATTTTGAAGAGATACGAAGTTATCGCTATCGCCAAGCCTGATTTAATCGAAGAAGGCATCGCTAAGCTTATCGAACGAATCGAAAAAATTATTTTTAAACATCAGGGCATTATCGCTAAAATCGATAAATGGGGGAAAAAACGTCTCGCCTACGAAATTAAAAAGTATAAAGAAGGCCATTATTTTCTTTTTGATTTCGCCGGAGATGGACCGCTTGTTTCCGAAATAGAAAGAAATTATAAAATTGACGACCGTATTCTGAAATTCATCACCATCAAAAAAGATGGCGCCGTCACCCGCGAAGGGATAGACGCGGAAATTGCCGCGGCAGAAACTAAAAAAGAACTGGAAACAAAAGCAGGCGAAGCTCCCGCTTCTGCAGAAGAAAAAACCATTCAACCTGCGGAACAATCGCCGGCAAATGAAAAACCGCGCAGAAGTACGGTGAAAAAAATTGCAAAAAAAGAAACCGAAGAAAATAAAGAGGATTAAAGATGGAAACAACTAATGGAGATAAGCAGGTCAGACATTCGCAAAAAAAATTTTTCCACAGAAAGAAATTCTGTCGCTTTTGCACCGATTCCAATTTAAAGATTGATTATAAATACCCCTCGGTTCTGAATAATTTTGTTACGGAAAGGGGTAAAATTATGCCTCGCCGAATTACCGGTAACTGCGCAAAACACCAACGAGAACTTGCCACCGCGATTAAAAGGGCACGTGCAATTGCCATTATGCCGTTTGTTTCCACCGAAAATAAATAAGGCAACACTTAAGCGGACTCTCTTTTTCTTTTAAAGAGAGCCCGCATCTTTTGTCATAATTAATTTAAAAAAATTTCAGTCATGCCCCCTTTAGACAAGAATGATTTTCGCCTTTTTTCCATTTGCACTATAATCATTGCTGCCGCAACTTTCGTCACATTATTGGGCTCCATCTTCGTTATTTTTCTTCCCCTGATTTTGTTTTACCACCACATCAGCACTGGTTTTCTAAAAACCTGCTGCGTTTTCTTAGTCTCGCTCATCATCTTTTTCCCACTTGGAATTTTTTTTCAACACACAATACCTTACCCGGAAATACTGACACTGGGGCTAAGCGGAACAGTAATGGCAGCAATTGTTCGGAAAGGGGGGTCTTTTCAAAAAACGGTTTCTTTGACATCCTTTACTGTCTTGTCTCTCGTTGGCGCTTTTTTACTTTACAGCGCCCATGCACAAAACACGACCATTGCGCAAATAATTAAAAGTTATGTCGCCGAAGCCATCCAGTATAATCTAGAAATGTACAGCCGCCTGCCGCTGGGAAGAGAAAATATAAATTTGGTGTTGGAAAACAGCCAAAATATCATCGACATATTAGTCAGAATCTTCCCTTCCCTGATTGTTGTGTTGTGTGTTTTTACTGTGTGGTTCAATTTACTTCTGGGAAGAAATCTTCTACGGCAAAAAGGAATTCTTCTCTCCCGCTTAAATTATTTATCGAACTGGAGTGCTCCGGAATTCGTAATTTGGATTTTTATCGCTTCCGGCGCCCTTATTTTTTGGGGAAACTATCAATTAAGTTCTCTGGGCATGAACTTAATGATTATTGTCTGCTTTGTATATTTGCTCCAAGGCCTTGCAATTATTAGCTTCATTTTTCAAAATAAAAACGCGCCTCTTCTTTTCCGTTATTTGATTTATTTTTTCATTGCAGTTCAACAATTTTTTATGCTAGCAGTTGTCGCAGTGGGGTTGTTGGATATTTGGGTTGACTTCCGAAAATTTTTTCAGAACAAAAATATTGTCGCTTAATATTTTATTGTTATTTCAGGTTAATGGAGAGTTTTATGAAGGTAATTCTTAAGCAAAAAGTGTCTTCTCTGGGTAAAGCCGGGGATTTAATAAAAGTTAACGACGGTTATGCGCGTAACTACCTTATTCCCAAAGGCCTAGCCATTGAAGCCGATGAAAAAAATATAAAACTTTTGGAGCACGAAAAGAAAAATATTCTCAATAAAACCCAGAAAAAATACAAAAATGCGCAAGATTTAGCAGCCGCCCTAAGCAACGAAACTCTGACTTTTTTGCGCAAAGTCGGAGATCAGGAAAAAATATTCGGCTCCGTAACCACAAAAGACATTGAAGAAGCGCTTAATAAAAAAGGGTACAACATCGACCGTAAAATGATTATCCCTGGCGAACATATAAAATCGCTGGGAGAATTCAAAGTAAAGATAAAGTTAACCGCCGGCGTGGAAAGCGAAATAAAAATAGTTGTTTCTGGTGAAAAATAATGAAAGATAACGAATCTTCTTTATATAAAGTTCCGCCGCAAAATATCGAGGCTGAGCAATCCATCATCGGCAGCATTCTTTTGGAAAACAGCGCCATCAACAGCGCGTTGGAGATTCTTTCCAAAAATGATTTTTACAGCGAAGCTCATCGCCGGATCTTCGGCGTCATTATTGAACTTTCTGAAAAAAACGAACCAGTCGATTTAATCACTTTAAGCAGCGCCCTCAAAGACAAAAACATGCTGGATTCGGTGGGCGGCACAACCTATCTTGCCTCTCTGGTGGATAGCGTTCCTTCCGCCGCCAATATTGTTCATTATGCCAAAATCGTCAAGGAAAAAGCTGTCCTGCGCGGACTGATTGGTTCCGCAACTGAAATAATCAATAGCTGTTACGACACCGGTTCAGATGTTGACGAAGTTCTGGATAAGGCGGAACACAGCATTTTCGAAATCTCTGAAAATAAAGTAAGGCCTTCATTTTCACCGATTAGAGAAATTGTCAAAGACAGTTTCCGCTCCATTGAAGATCTTTTTGCGCGCAAGCAACTGATTACCGGAGTTCCCACCGGTTTTGAAAAAATGGATGACCTGACTTCCGGATTGCAGAAATCAGAATTGATTATCATCGCCGGACGTCCCAGTATGGGGAAAACAGCCTTTGCTCTTAATATCGCTCAGTATGCCGCCATGGAAGAACAAATTCCTGCGGCTATCTTTTCTCTGGAAATGTCCAAGGAACAGCTTGCTTTTCGTCTTCTTTCCTCGGAAGCGAAAGTGGACTCGCAAAGGTTAAGAAAAGGTTTTCTGGGTGAAACGGACTGGCCAAAGCTGACAACCGCCGCCGGACGTCTTTCCGAAGCACCGATTTTTATCGATGATACCCCCGGCATAACTGTTTTGGAAATGAAGGCCAAGTCGCGCCGCCTGAAAGCCGACCAGGGACTTGGTTTGATTATCGTGGATTACATTCAGCTGATGCGCACCGGCAGTTACCGCGAATCACGTGAACAGGAAATATCCGAAATCAGCCGTTCCTTAAAAGCGCTGGCTAAGGAACTGAGAGTGCCTGTAATTGCTCTTTCCCAACTTAACCGCAAAGTAGAAGAACGTCCCAACCGCCGCCCGCAGATGGCGGATTTACGCGAATCCGGCGCCATCGAACAGGATGCCGACGTTATCGCCTTTATTTATCGTGATGAAGTTTATAACAAATCCGACGATAATCCGGATAAAGGAATAGCGGAAATCATCATCGCCAAGCAGAGAAACGGCCCGACCGGTACAGTAAAATTGGCATTTTTGGAAAAATTCACCAGCTTTGAAAATCTGGCTCGTTCAGACAGCGTGTAATATTCGGAGCAGTTAAGACTTTTTATCCGGTTTCAGATAAGGCAGGGCCAGTTGAACCTTTTTTAACGCCTGTTTTTCAATCTGACGCGCACGTTCTCGGGTGATATTGAATCTGTTGCCTATTTCCTGCAGCGTTTCTGGGTTATCCGCCATAACGCGGTTAACAATTATATAACTTTCTCTTTCCGTAAGGTTGGCCAGCGCGCCGGCGATATTTTTCTGCACCAGACTTCTTTCTTCACTCTTGATCAACGCGGTTTCTTGATTGTCTCCTTCATAAGCCAGAAAATCAATGTGCGTATTGTCCCCATCATCTCCTATAAACTCGTGGAGGGAAACATCGCGTGAACCCAATCTAAGGTCCATTTCCGCCACTTCCGAACCTTTGACGCCCAGAGATTCCGCGATTTCAGCGAATTCCGGATTCTTTTTGGATAGCGTCTCCAATTCCTTCTTCGCCTGGCTCAACTTAAAAAACAGTTTTCTCTGCGCCTGCGTCGTGCCAATTTTAACGATGCTCCATGATCTGATAAGGTAATTCTGAATGTAGGCGCGAATCCACCAGACCGCGTATGAAATGAGCCGGTAGCCTTTATAAGGGTCAAATTTTTTTACGGCGTGAATAAGACCAATATTCCCCTCCTGAATTAAATCGGCCAGTTTAAAACCGTAGTTACGATACTCGTGGGCAATTTTGACCACAAACCTTAGATTGGAAACAATGAGCTTTTCCGCCGCTTCCATATCGTTATATTTTTTCAGACGTACTGCAATTTTGAACTCTTCTTCAGCGCTTAACAGCGGAAAGCGGTTAATTTCAGCTATATATAAATCAAGAGTGCCAACTACGGCGGGTAACTTCAAAAACAATTCTCCCTAATATTTCGTCGCTTATTTTTATCCAACTAAAATATTGCGGTCAAGATATTTTATAGCATGACTTGACAGGAAAAGCTTTCATGTTTAAAGTAAGTTCAATAATATCAGGGGCGAACACAATGAAAACTATTACCAAAACGATGATCGAGCATGCGACCAAAATCGCACGCGCGGTGAAGGCTAACGCTTTCCTTATTTGTGTTGATATCTCTACCGATATTGCCTCCCTTTCAGAGGAAATAAAGAAAAATAAAAAAGTAATAATCGTAAGCCGGGAAAAACAGGAACTGCCCGAAGATATTAAAAAATATGCCCATAAATTAGATGTTCCCAATGTTAACTTGACCCGCCTGGGAAAAATAAAAATAGCTGCTGCTAAAGGAATCGTCTTAGGCTTTTTCAAAAAAGGAGACAAAATCGTCGCGATAAGCGGTGTCCCCAAGTTCGGCTATGCCGACAGTATTTTTGTTATTGACGTCGGCAAGGAATTTGAAATTTTGACCTCAGATTTCATCAATGACGTGTTGGAAGACATCCAGCCGGAAGTATTCAACGCCGTCTTGAATCTTGCCTGTGAACTTGCGGCTCAAGGTCGTGAATACAGAAAAGTCGGCACAATTTTTGTCTTGGGAGATGATGAGAAGGTCATGCAGATGTCTCAGCAAATGATTATTAATCCTTTTCTGGGTTATACGGAAGAACAGCTCAATATTTTAAACCAGGAACTGGAAGAAACCATCAAGGAATTTTCCGCTATTGACGGCGCGTTTATCATCAAAAACAACGGTGTACTGGTAACTGCAGGTCGTCATTTAAACGCCGCTCCGGACATTCGCGATTTGCCTTCAGGTTTGGGCAGCCGTCACATTGCCGCTGCCGGCATTACCAATGTTACCAAAGCCATTGCCTTTGTCGTTTCTGAATCTTCAGGAAATGTTAGTGTTTTCAAAAACGGAAAATTGTTCGTCACGATTGAAAAACCGATAGATTAATGAGGAATTAATTATGCGCTTCGATAAATTCACGCTCAAAGTTCAGGAAGCCCTTCAGGAGGCCCAGTCCTATGCCGGGTCTCTGGGACATCAGGCTATTGAACCGGAACACCTCCTTGTGTGCTTTCTGCGCCAGCAGGACGGCATAGTTTCTTCCATAATAAATAAGCTAAGCGTTTCGCCTCGTCAAATTGAACAGGAATTAGTCAGATTTCTGGAAAAACAGCCGCGCGTCGAAGGCAGTGCGGGACAGGTTTATCTTTCGGGACGTCTTAATAAAATTTTTGATAAGGCGCTTACCGAAGCGGCGCAATTAAAAGATGAATATGTCAGTGCCGAGCATGTATTTGTCGCCATCAGCGAGGAAAAGGCCGGCGAAGCGGCAAAAATTTTGCGTAAGGCGGGCATCACTAAAGACAGTATTTTTAAAGTGCTGGTGGAAATCCGCGGCAATCAGCGTGTTACCGACCCTAATCCCGAAGGAAAATATCAGGCGCTTGAACGCTACGCTAAAGATTTTAACGAATTGGCTAAAAAAGGATCATTTGACCCGGTTATTGGACGCGATGAAGAAATACGCCGCATCATGCAGGTGCTATCGCGCCGCACAAAAAACAATCCTGTTTTAATCGGCGAGCCGGGTGTGGGCAAAACAGCCATCGTCGAAGGTTTGGCGCAACGCATCGTTAACGGCGACGTACCGGAGAATTTAAAAGATAAACGAGTTGTCGGTTTGGATATCGGCGCTTTGATTGCCGGCGCAAAATACCGCGGCGAATTTGAAGAAAGACTAAAAGCGGTTTTAAAAGAAGTGACCAGCGCGGAAGGCCAGATAATCCTGTTCATTGATGAAATCCATACCGTTGTCGGCGCCGGCGCTTCGGAAGGCTCCGTCGATGCTTCCAACATGCTCAAACCAGCGCTCGCGCGCGGCGAATTACGCTGTGTGGGCGCCACCACACTCAATGAATATCGCAAATATATAGAAAAAGACGCGGCGCTGGAACGCCGCTTCCAGCCGATTCTGGTAAAAGAACCCTCGGTGGAAGACACCATCGCTATTTTAAGAGGTTTGAAAGAACGCTACGAAGTGCATCACGGCGTGCGTATCAAGGATTCCGCGATAATTGCCGCGGCGACTCTCTCCAACCGTTATATCTCCGACCGCTTCCTGCCGGACAAAGCCGTGGACTTGATTGACGAAGCCGCTTCACGCCTTAGAATTGAACTTGATTCCATGCCCTCCGAGATTGACGTCATCGACCGTAAAATAATTCAATTAGAAATAGAAAAACAATCGCTGAAAAACGATACGGATAAAAGCACCAAAGAAAGGCGGGAAAAAATCGAAAAAGAGCTGGCCGCGCTCAAAGAAAATTTGAGCCAGATGAAAGCCCACTGGTCGAGCGAAAAAGATATTATTAAAAAAATTCAGAATATCAAAAGCCGGATGGAATCATTAAAGATTGAAGAGGCCAACGCGCAGCGCGACGGCGATCTGGCCAAGGCCGCGGAAATCCGCTACGGCAAGCTTGTGGAACTCAATAAGGAGCTGGAAAAAGACCAGGAAAAACTCACCGAGACACAAAAAAGCAAACAAATGCTTAAGGAAGAAGTGGACGCGGAAGATGTGGCCGAAGTTGTCTCCAACTGGACGGGAATACCGCTTTCCCGCATGATGGAAAGTGATGTGCAGAAACTGATCCATATGGAAGAGCGCCTCAAAATGCGCGTGATCGGTCAGGACGAAGGCATTACTGCCGTATCATCGGCGCTCAGGCGCGCGCGTTCCGGCCTGCAGGACCCCAACCGCCCTATCGGCTCATTTATTTTTCTGGGTCCCACCGGCGTGGGTAAAACAGAACTGGCACGCGCGCTGGCGGAATTCATGTTTGACAATGAGCAGGCGATGGTGCGCATCGACATGTCAGAATACATGGAAAAGC
>DIEW01000087.1 GCA_002418825.1 Syntrophaceae bacterium UBA5764
GGTCTAGTTTACAGGGGAAAGGTCATTATTCTATCCCGTCCTACTGTTATTTATTCCCAAAATTGGAGGTCATTTTTTGAATCTAAAAAAATGATTTTTATCGTAAATAGATGGAAAGGAATTTGAACTGTAAAGTGGGATAATAGGGAAACAAAAATCTCAAAGTAAAACCTTATTCTGAAAATTATTTCTGTTTCATTGTGTTATTATAAAAGGTCTTTATCAAAAAAATAATTTCTTCAGAAGAAAGAGCATGAGTATATCAAGATAAATATGATAAAAAAGATCGTATGTTTTGTCATTTAGCGCATTACCCGGTTGCTCTGCTTTATTTAGTTTGTTGTCCTTTACGAATAACGTCGTCAATTACCCCACCACCCAAGACTTCTTCGTCATGGTAAAAAACAACTGCCTGGCCGGGTGTAATCGCTTCCTGAGTTTCATCAAAAACAACGAGTAGTTTTTCATCCTTTCTAGTTACAATGCAGGGTACTTCTTTTTTTCGATAGCGTATCTTTGCCTTTGCGCGTAATGGTAAAGATTCGACCAGTAAGTTCAGATCACTCGCAATTAAACCGGACGCCAGCAGGTCTTCCTTTTGGCCAACAACAACAAGATTATCTCTTTTGTTGAGTGCCAAAACGTAGAGCGGCTTTTTTGCGCTTATTCCCAATCCGCCGCGCTGACCGATGGTGTAATGAATAATGCCGCGATGGTGTCCCAGAATCTCCATGTCCGTATTCACAATATCTCCCGGCGTGGCACTCAAGCCGCGCTCAGAAAAAACACGGCTGTAATCTCCATCAGGCACAAAACAAATATCCTGGCTTTCTTTTCTGTTTGCCGCGCGCAGACCGGCTTTTTTTGCCTTTTCCCTAACCTCGTCTTTGGTTAAATTCCCCAGCGGAAACAAGATAAAAGGCAAATCATTTTTACGAATTGTGTAGAGAAAATAGCTCTGATCTTTGCTTTTATCTTTTGCCCGCAACAAAAGCCAGACGTTGTTTCTTTGCTCAATACGCGCGTAGTGACCGGTAGCCAGATAATCAAAGCCGAGATCACGCGCCTTTCCCAAAAGAGCGCCGAATTTCAAATAACGATTGCAATCCACGCAGGGATTGGGCGTGCGGCCGCGACTGTATTCTTCAATGAATTTACCAATCACTTTTTCTTCCATTAAATCGGCAAAAGAAAATATCAAATGAGGAATGCGCAATTGGGCGCAAACCGCGGCCGCATCCGCAACGGATTCGTCAGCAAAACGCCCGGGCTGATTTTGCGCCTGATGCACACCCAAAAGCATCGTCGCGCCTGTCACATCATAACCCGCCGCGCAAAGCAATAGCGCCGCGACGGAAGAATCCACGCCGCCGCTCATCGCCACCAAAACTTTTTTAGATAATTTTTCCATATCACTTATATCTATCTTTTCTGCAAAATTTTATGCATTATCGTGTAAAAAATTCTGAAAAACAACCATATTATCAACAGAAAGCGTTGGTTTTTTGATTTGCAGGTTATCTTATTAACTGTTTTTCAAACAGTATATAATTAACTTTTAATCATTTATTGCAAAATTTTCTTTCTGCCATTTCTTCTTGACACAAGATGGCGTCCTTCTTATAATCACGTTTCAAAAATGGACTTTTTTTAAATAAACCTAAAAGGAGAAAGAAAAATGGCTTTTAATTATGAGAAGTTAAATGTGGAACAAGACGGAATGGTGGTCATTGCGGCCATTAATCATCCGCCGGCAAATTCTATGGGACAGGGTGTTTTGAGGGATCTGGACGATCTTTTGACAAAATGTGAAAATGATGATTCCGTGCGTGTCATCATCATTACCGGCAGCGGTAATAAATTATTTTCCGCCGGTGCGGATATTACCGAATTTGCCAGCCTTCAGGCCGGAAACGTTCCCAAATATAACGGCAACGAAATTTATTTCAAAATTGAAAATTATCCCAAAGTAGTTATCGCCGCTATGCAGGGCGGCGCCTACGGCGGCGGTTTAGAACTGGCCTGTGTCTGCCATCTGAGAATCATGGCGGAAGAAGCGACTCTGGGACTGCCCGAAGTGAAGCTCGGCCTGAACCCCGGCTGGGGGGGCACGCAGCGCCTGCCGCGCTTCATCGGCAAAACCAAAGCTTTAGAGCTGATGTTGACGGGTGATTTCATGTCATCGAAAGAAGCCCTGACGCTGGGTCTCTTAAACAAGGTTGTGCCGCAGGCTGAAGTTCTGGAAACGGCCAAAAAGCTGGCCAAGAAACTGGCTGCCGGCGCTCCTGTCGCGCAGCGCGAAATCATGAAAGCCGTGCGTCTGGGGCTGGAAACAAGTCTCTATGACGGCGTTATGAAAATCGAAGCCGCCGCTAGCAAAGCGCTGCAGTTTACGGAAGATTTCAAAGAAGGCGCCAAAGCCTTCCTGGAAAAAAGACCGCCCAATTTCAAAGGCCGTTAATCTTCGTAAAAATTCAATTTATGGTCAGGATGCCCCCCCCTTCTGTTTTCGCGCGAGGGGCATCCTGACTAAAGCGTTTAGGTGCGGCAGATAGCGATAATCAACCGGCTGGATTTGCATCAAATAGGGGCTTTTTCCCCGGCCGATTTGCTTAAAGGCAGTTTTTTAGATGGAAACGTTTTTCTATCCGCGTTCTCTGGTGGTCTTTGGAGCCTCCGCCACCAAGAAAAAGCTGGCGAATATCGTATTACTTAATAATTTGCAAAACGGATATCAGGGCAAACTATACGGCATCGGCTCTCAGGAAGGAGAGCTCAATGGCATTAAGATTTATAAAAATGTTATGGAGCTACCCGAAACGCCGGACGTGGCCATTTTTCTTACTCCGGCCAAAACAATTCCTCCTCTGATGCGCGCCTGCGGGGAAAAAGGGATCACTCACGTCGTTATCGAATCAGGCGGTTTCAGCGAATATTCCCGGCGAGAAAAAACACTGGAAGAAGAAGTTGCGCAAATCGCCGGTAAATACGGCATGAAGGTTATCGGCCCCAACTGTGTGGGGACAATAAATTTTGACATCAAAATGATGATGCCCTTCGGTTTCTTCAGCAATATTCCGGCAGAGGCGGGAAAAGTGGCGCTCATCGTTCAAAGCGGCGGCGTGGGAGGAACCTTTCTTCGTTCTTTTTACGGATACGGCGTCACGCCGGGAAAATTTGTGGCCACCGGCAACAAACTGCAACTCGATGAAACGCATTTTCTGGAATATTTATTACAAGACGAGAAAACCGAAATAATTACGGCGTATCTGGAAGGATTCAAGCGTGGCAGAGATTTTTTTAATCTGGCCATGCGCTCCCCCAAGCCGATTATTGTTTTAAAATCCAACCGCAGCCGGGCGAGCGAAAAAATAGCCCAATCTCACACAACGGCTCTTTCCGGCAACGATGACGTGGCGGACGCGGTTTTTAAGCAAGCCGCGATAATCAGGGTGGAAGATGAAATCAATTTAATCAACGCCGTAAAAATCCTCGGGCTTCCGCTTATGCGGGGACGGTGCGTCGCTGTTCTTTCCCGCTCCGGGGGACACGCCGTTTTGACCGCGGACGCCTGCGCTAAATTCGGCTTTGAAATGAAGCCGTTTCCGGAATCTTTTTTAGAAAAACTGAAAACTATTTATCACACACGAGTAATTGCGCATCAAAACCCTTTAGATTTAGGGGAAATTTTCGATTACACGATATTTATCGACATACTGGAAGAAGCTCTGAAACTGGATACTTTTGATGGCGTGCTTTTTAACCATCTTTATATCGCGCAATATGAATCGCATATGTCACGCACTTTTTTGCAGGGCGTGGAAAAGCTGGTGGCTAAATATAAAAAACCGGTCGCGCTGGCGATGATTTCCGAACGGGAAGAAATGCTGGATGTTTCCAAAAATTATTCTTTCCCGATCTTTACATCGCCCCTGGAAGCAGCAGACGCCCTGCACACATCGCTTGCCTATTATGAAAAAAGGCTTTTCCGCGACAACAGAGGAAAAGAACCTGTTTATAAAATTGATAAAAATGTTATTCAAAATATCAGGCAACGATGCGACGCGGAAAAAAGAATCGCGCTGACCAATGAAGCGCTGGAAATATGCGCCGCCTGCGGAAGCGAAGCGGTGAAAAGCCAGGTATTGAGTGATGATTTTTCTCCGGGGAGAATTTCGCTGCGTTACCCGGTCGCGTTAAAGCTCCTTTCGCGTGACGCCTCCCACAAAACGGACATTGGAGGCGTTCGGCTCAACATCCGCAACAAAAAGGATCTGCTTAGAGCTTCCGCGGAAATGAAATCAGCAATAAAAAAGTTAAAACCACGTCCGGCAGTTGACGGCTTTCTTGTTCAGGAAATGGCGAAAGAGGGGGCCGAATTTTTTGTCGGCGGCCGGCGCGACTCAACTTTCGGGCCAATAGTCATGGTGGGCCTGGGCGGTATTTATATCGAAATATTCAAGGACACGGCCATTCGCCTGGCTCCGGTAACAAAGCGAGAAGCAAAGGAAATGCTCCAGGAGCTGAAGGCTTATCCGTTGCTGCAGGGAGCCAGAGGAGAAAAGCGCGCGGATATTAACGCTCTTGTCGATGTTATATGCAGGGTTTCGTTTATGATGACCGCCGAAGCCGGTATCGGCCAGATAGATTTAAATCCCGTAATCGTGCATCCGCAGGGACAGGGCGTGTCTATCGTGGACGCGCGTGTGTTTTTTGAGAAATAAGATTTTCGGCGTTTATCCTCCCGATAAAATCTTTTTTTAATTATATTATCTTTAATTTACAAGCACGCTGACTGCGTGCATTAAAGAAACGTTTATGCAGAAATACATTATTTTAATTGCCGCTTTTTTTATTCAGCTGTGTTTAGGCGCCGGTTACTCCTGGAGCACTTTTGTTCCCGCCTTAAAAGAATTTTACGGGCTCACGACCGCGCAGACCCAATCTATTTTCGGGACGGGCTCGCTCGCGGCCACCATTCTTATTTTTCTCGGAGGCCGTATTCAGGATCGCCTGGGCCCAAAAATTCCCGCCTTTATCGGAGGAATAATTTTCAGCAGCAGTTATATATTGGCCGGTTACTCAAGCGGCTCTTATCCGGCGCTTTTGATTTTTCTCGGTATCCTGGCGCCCGCCGGTGTCGGACTTGCCTATTTGTGCCCTATCGCGTGCTCGGTGAAATGGTTTCCGGATCATAAAAGCATGGTAACGGGGTTTGCTGTGGCCGGATTCGGCGGCAGCGCGATGATTATTTCTCAGTTTGGAGAATATCTTCTCTCGCAGCAAATAGACGTCTTGACAATTTTTAAATATATGGGATTCGGTTTTATAACGCTTCTGGCTATTGCCACTATGTTTTTAAAAAACCCGCCGCAGGCTGACAATGAGCCTGAATTCATCACGAACACAAATATGTCCGCCCTTTTCCAAGACCGCAAATTCTTGGGGCTTTTATGCGGCATTTTCCCGTGCTTTTGTGTTGGCCTCATGATTATCGGCAACATTAAGCCTTTTGGCCTTTCGCTTCGTCTTGATGTCGCGGTTGCCGGCGCGGCCGTGACCATTCTCGCTCTTTTTAACGCGCTAGGAAGATTAGCCTGGGGATTCGCGGGAAGCGTGGTGGAGGGTAAAAAAATTATCCTTATATCACTTGTCAGCACCACCATAGTGATCCTCGCCGCGCCTTTTCTGGTGAAAAGCACCGCCACTTTTTATCTGTTTACGATTTTAGCCGGATTTAATTACAGCGCGTGTCTCGTGCTTTACGCCGCTGAAGTTGCCAATCAGTATGGAACCGAGAAAATGGGAACCGTATATTCAACGCTTTTCTTAAGCAACGGTATTGCCGGTTTTGTTTCGCCGACATTAGCCGGGAAAATTTTTGACATCACCGGTTCTTACACACCCGCTTTTTTAATTTTCGGATTTATTTCCTTGATTTCGGTGTTTCTTTTTTATTTTATTTATAAACCACAGAAGATTAGCAAAACCGATGCTGGCTTATATCCGCCGCGTCTATAGAAACACTTGTGAAAAATCGTTAATAGTGGCGCGCCTGGGCTTTGCCCTTGAATATTCGGTAAACAAAAATGGTATACGCGATAACAATCGGCATGCCAATCAGCGCGATTATGCTCATCACCTGCAGAGTGTATAGAGTTGTTGAGCCATTGTAAATGGTGATGCTCAGGTGGGGAGCGTCAATACCCTTGATGATATTGGGGAAATGAGCGGCTGTCGCCGCGATCCATAATCCCCAAAAAAACAAAGAAGATTTCCAGAATAAAGCCTTATCGTTTTCATTTCTTAACGAAAATAATATTTCCGCCAGACCAAGCATGGAAAGAAGTACGGCGACGTAAAACAGCGCATTGGACAAAAGCGCCGGGAAAATAAGCGCCATAACCACAAAATAGACAGCCGCCGTCGCCACATTCACCCATAATATAATGTAGAGCGCTTCCCGGCAGCGAAGCTGCAAATCATCTTCCGTTTTTAAGACAGCGTAGGAAGCCCCTTGCATAAGAACGGCAGCTAAGGCAACAATGCCAAACAAAAGCGGAACAGGACGCATCAGCGTCAAAACACTTCCCGCAAACTCCATCTTGTAATTAAGCGGCACGCCATATATCACATTTCCCAGCGCCACACCAAAAAGCAGCGTGGCCAATCCACTTCCCGCGAGAAGAACTTTTTCCCAAAGCCAGGCTCTTTTCTCATCGTTAGCTCGAAACTCCATCGAAACCGCCCGAAAAATCAGCGCGAATAAAACAAGCAGCATTGCCGGATAAAAACCGGATAACGCTGTGGCGTAAGCGTGCGGGAAAGCGGCAAAGAGCGCGCCGGCTCCGGTAACCAGCCACACTTCGTTGCCGTCCCAAACCGGCCCTATCGAATTAATCAGAATATCCTTTTCTTTTTTGCTTTTTCCGACAAAAGGAAGGAGCATCCCCACTCCCAAATCAAAACCGTCTAGAAGCGCGTAACCTAAAAAAAGAAACGCGATCAAAAAGAACCACAGTAATTGAAAATTTTGAATATTTTCCACTTTGCTTTTTCCTTGTTCAAATTCCCAGAGAGTTAATAAATTATTCTTCCGGGCCGTTTTTCACGATTTTTACAAACAAATACACAAACATTACAAATAACAGGCTGTATATTAAAAAGAACATAATTAAACTGAAAACAAGCTGATTCGCGGAAACAACAACCGAGGCGGCATCGGCGGTTTTCATCAGTTTATAAATTATCCACGGCTGTCTGCCGACCTCGGCGGAAATCCATCCGGTTTCATGGGCGATATGGGGCAGGGGAATTAAATAAGGCAGGATGAAAAGATATTTTTTCGCTTCAAATAATTTATTTTTTACCAGCAGAAACAGCCCCAGAAGACCCATGAATATCGCGAGCATACCCACGCCGACCATCACATGATAAACCTGAAAAACAAGATTCACCGGCGGCCAGTTATCTTTCGGAAATTCCCTAAGGCCTTTTATCTCGGAGTTTAAATTAAAATTATAAAGAATGCTGAGCATACGCGGGATATAAATCCCGTACGTTTTCTCGTTTTGTTCATCCACATATCCCGCGAGGTAAAGAGGTGCTCCTTTTGTTGTTTCAAAAAGCCCCTCCATCACCGCCGCCTTTTCCGGCTGTGTTTCGATCACTTGTATCGCGTGCAGATGTCCCAGCGAAAGTTGGATAAGCGGCGTTACGGCAAAAAGGATAATGCCGATTTTCAGCATCATTTTCGCCGTCTCGCCATGCAGTCTTTTTCGGACATAATATCCGGCAATACCCGCGATCATAATCGCGCAGGTCATCCAGGAAGCCATAACCGTATGAAAAAATCTTATTACCGTTGACGAATTCAGCAGAGCCTGGCTGAAATTAGATAAAACAATTTTCCCCGTCGCAAAAATCTCGTATCCCGCGGGCGTCTGCATCCAGGAATTAGCCGCCAGTATCCAGAAGGCCGAAAGATGCCCGCCCGTAAAAACCAGCAGCGCGGAAAGCCAGTAAACCTTGGGGGACACTTTGTTTCTGCCAAAAATCAAAACGCCGATGAAAACAGATTCCAGAAAAAAAGCGATAACGGCTTCCGCGGCCAGAAGCGGCCCAAAGATATCCCCCACGACGCGGGAATAACCGGACCAGTTCATGCCGAAGGAAAATTCCATGGTGATACCCGTGGCGGTGCCGACAACAAATATCAGTCCTAAAATCCTGGCTAAAAAATCGGTGATTTTTCTGTAAGCTTCTTCTTTCTTGACAAGATACATTGTCTCGGAAAACAAAATGACCAGAGAGGTTCCCAGGGTCATGGCGGGAAAAAGAAAATGGAAACCCACGGTAAAAGCAAATTGCAGACGGGCAAGAATCAGAGCATCCATCGCATTCCTCAAATTTTATTGGTGTAAGATTATCTAATCCGAGGCGATATTTCAACCAGATAATTCGCTATCCGATCCCGTTGATTTCCTCGTTTTTTTAAGCTATAAGTAGGCCATAAAATTGCTACTTAAAGAGGAGGATAAAAAAAATGAAAAAAAGCAAAGCCATATACCCGTTGATCTTTGCTACCTTGTTGTTTTTCATGATGCTTCTGCAAATAGATCTGCGTGAAGCTTACGCCCATCCGCCACAGGATGTTCAGATTGCTTATGATGTTAACACTCAGACCCTTACCGTGACCATCACTCACAAATCAGGTTTTGGATTTCACTATATTAATTCAGTAATCGTGAAGAAAAATGGCGTCGTGGTCAGCACAAACAAGTACGACAAACAGCCTGACCCGGCTACTTTTTCATACACTTATAAGATGGCTGCCGGTAAAGGCGATAATATTGAAGTTACCGCAATTTGCAACCTTTCGGGAAACAAGACAGCAACAATTGATGTAAAATAAATCTTATCTCCGGCAGTAAGAGTCTTTGCCTTCGCGTCAGATGCGGGGGCAAAATTATTTTAATCAAATAGAATCAGCGCTCTTATCAGGCAAGCAAAACAATCATGCAAAATACTGATCTTGACATATTAATTTCCGGCGGCACACTCCTGACAATGTCAGGGCAAATGAATATCATCGAAAATTGCCTGATCGGCATAAAAGACGGCATTATTGTTTCCATACAAATAAAAAACGGTCAGACTTTTTCAGATGAATCGGCCAGAGAAATAATTGACGCGTCCGGCTGCGTGGTGATGCCCGGACTGATAAATACGCACACGCATCTACCGATGGTTGCTTTCCGCGGGAAAGCCGATGATCTGCCGCTTATGGATTGGCTTCACAACCACATTTTTCCGTTGGAGGCGCGCTTTGTTAACAGGCGTATGGTTTATGAATGCGCGATGCTGGCTATGGCGGAAATGATTCTTTCCGGTACCACAACTTTTTGCGACGCTTATTTTTTTGAGTCAAGCGTTGCTGAGGCCGCGCAGGTTTGTGCGATGCGCGCTGTCGCCGCCCAGGGCTTTGCTGATTTCGCGACTCCGGATAACCCCAAATATGAGAAAATGATGACGGCGGCGGAGCGCTTTGTCAACCACTGGAAACCTTACGCGCCGATGATTACGCCGGCTTTTTTCTGTCATTCACCTTATACCTGCTCGCCTGTCACGCTTGTGAACGTCAAACAGGTCGCGCGCGAAGCAGGCATCCTTTATTTAACGCATCTACTGGAACAGCGGGAAGAAATCGAAATAATAGAAAACCGCTACGGGAAAAAGCCCGTCCGGTATTTATATGATCTGGGAGTGCTTGACGAAAAAACCGTTGCCGTTCACTGCAACTGGTTAACCAAAGAAGATATAGATATTCTGGCTGATACGGGTGTCGGCGTCTCGCACAATCCGGAAAGTTCAATGAAGCTGGCCGCCGGAGTCGCGCCGGTCCCGGAATTATTAGAGCGAAAAATAAACGTGGGATTAGGCACGGATGGCGCGGCCAGCAATAATGATCTGGACATGTTCAGGGAAATGGACAGCACGGCAAAAATTCACAAAGTAATGTCTTTGAACCCCACGGTGATGAGCGCGCAGACAGTATTGCGCGCAGCGACAATCGGCGGCGCTAAAATTCTGGGATTGGAAAAGCTAATCGGCTCAATAGAAGTGGGCAAGCGGGCGGACATAATTTTAATCGATATGAATCAGCCGCATCTTACTCCTGTCTACAACTATTATTCACATCTGGTATATGCGGCGCGTGGCGCTGATGTAAAAATCAGCATCATCGACGGTAAAATTATCATGAAAGAAAGAAAGCTGCTCACCATCGATTTACCAAAAACAATAGAAGCGGTCAACCAAATCGCCCGGCAGATTGCCAACCAATAATATTTAACGGATAGAAAATTCGGTTATTTTTTTTGATCAAATAATTTAGAGTATTGCCCGTAATCTTCTTTTTCCAGATCTTCTCTGGCTATAAAACGCAGCGCCGCGGAATTAATGCAATATCGCAACCCCGGCGGTTTCGGACCATCCGGGAAAACATGACCCAGGTGGGAATTTGCCTGCCTGCTGCGCACTTCCGTTCTCACCATGCCATAAGATTTATCCTGACGCTCTAAAATATTCGCAGGCTCCAAGGACTTAGTGAAACTTGGCCAGCCGCTCCCTGAATCGTATTTGTCCAGCGAGCTGAAAAGCGGTTCCCCGGATACAATATCCACATAAATTCCTTCGCGCTTGTTATCCACATATTCGTTGTTAAAAGGCGGTTCCGTGCCGTTTTTTTGCGTGACTTCATATTGCAGGGGTGATAGTTTTTTCTTCAAGTCTTTATCCTGTATGGTGGAATTTTTATTTTGCCGGCGTGGCAGGGGGCAGATATCATCTGCCCAGGTCTGGCGCAAGAAGCCTTCCCTGCCGGAACCAACACGGTAAGCGCCATAATGCATGGGATTTTTAGCGGCGTAATCCTGATGATAATCCTCCGCCGGAAAAAATCTTGTATGTTTCATGATCCCTACCGCCAAAGGACGGGGAAACTTGCCTGACTGCTCAAATTCTCGCAGAATTTTCTCCGCGATGTTTTTTTCTTCCTTTGTCTGATAAAAAATCACCGGCCGGTATCCGGGGCCGCGATCGGCAAACTGGCCTCCTGAATCCGTGGGATCAATATGACGCAGAAAATAATCCAAAATATTTTCATAATTTATCTCCTGCGGATTATAAAAAACCCTTACCGCTTCTATGTATCCCTTGTCCGCGTAATTTTTATATGTAGGATTATCTTCCGTGCCGCCTGCGTAACCGGAAATCACTTCCCTTACTCCGGCCAGTTTTTTTAAATCAGCTTCCACGCACCAAAAACACCCACCGGCCAGCACCGCCTCGGGATACTTATTAGTATTATTTTTCTCCATAATTTTTTGAACCTCCGCCTGGCGTGAACTTGTAATCTCACATGAAACCAGGAAACTTAATATAATCAGGTAAAATGCTGTCGTTTTCATAAATGTTTATCTGCAAAACAATTGCAACTTAATTTTAATGACGTTCAGAGGTTTGTCAAATAAATTAAGAAAAAGCCCCGGCAATGTTACCGCGGGCTTTTTGATGGTAATGGCAAAATCGTTTACGGTTAGAGGAAGCTAGCTTTTTTCCCGGTCTTTTATGGGAATATAGTGGCGGCGCGGCGCCACGCTTTTGTATGCCGGGCGGATTATTTTTCCGCCGTTGGCCAACTCTTCGATGCGGTGCGCGCTCCAGCCGGCAATTCTGGCCATGGCAAAAATCGGCGTATACAACTCAGGGGGAATATCGAGCAGACGGTAAAGAAATCCTGAATAGAAATCTACATTAGCACTTACACCCTTGTATATTTTTCTTTCATGGCCGATAATTTCCGGAGCGATTTTTTCCACTTTTTCATATAGGCGCATCTCGTCGGCAAGACCTTTTTCCTGCGCTAACTTTGCGATATATTCCCGCAATATCAGCGTGCGCGGATCGGAAACCGAATATACGGCGTGCCCCACGCCGTATATCAAACCGCTGCGGTCGAATGCTTCTCTATTGAGAAGTTTTATAAGATAATTTTCGATCTGGCGGTCGTCATCCCAGTTGGCCACGTTTTTTTTCAGATCCTCAAGCATTTGCACGACCTTGACATTTGCGCCGCCGTGACGGGGGCCCTTTAACGAACCTATGGCCGCGGCGATGGCCGAATAAGTGTCTGTCCCGCTGGAAGTAACCACGTGCACGGTAAAAGAAGAATTGTTTCCGCCGCCGTGTTCTGCGTGCAGCACCAGTGCCAGGTCAAGCAATTGTTCTTCCAGTTTCGTGTACTTGCTGTCATGCCTGAGCATGTGCAAAAAATTGCCTGCGGTGGATAAGTGCGGTTGAGGACTGTGAATAACCAGGCTTTTATTCCCGTAACGGTAGGCATGAGCCTGATAGCAGTAAACCACCAGCAGAGGGAAAACGGCAATCAGCTGGATGCATTGTCTAAGCACGTTGGGTATCCCGGTGTCTTCAGCGCGGTCATCAAGAACATAGAGAGATAAAACGCTCTGGGCAATGGCGTTCATGATATCGCGACTGGAAAGTTTAAGAATAGAATCGTGGACAAAATCATCCGGCAATGAATTGTAAGAACTCAATAGTTTTTGAAAACGCTTCAGTTCGCTTTTGTCGGGTAATCTGCCGAAAAGCAGCAAATAGCATGTTTCTTCAAAACCGCTGTGACCATCGGCCATAAAGCCCTGAACAATTTCGGTTATGTCGATTCCCCGGTAAATTAGACACCCCGGTCCCATTTCTGATTCATCGTCGCCGATCTGCGTATGAGCCTGCACTTCTCCGATTTGCGTTAATCCGGCCAGCACTCCTTTTCCTTTAATATCCCGTAAACCTCTTTTTACATCATACTTGGCGTACAATGATGAATCCACGATGCTGTTGGATGCAGCCATCGAACTTAGTTTTTCCATCCATTCGTGATCGTTGATCTTCATTCTTTCTTTTCCTGTAGCTTTTTGCGTCTGTTGTTTTTTTTCTCTCAATTTTCCGGGTGTTTTTTCTTGACTAAATTTTTATGTTACACAACGGGTATAAAAACTATCTGTCCGATAAACACTTATTCAAATTATTTTTAACATTACAGTGTATCACACTTGGCGCGCCAAAATAGCCGATACAGTGACATCTGTCAATCTTTTTACTTTGTGTTTTGGTAAGTTGTTTAAATTGCGGATAAAACAGCGTGAGTATTGTTTTTACCGTTTCACTTTTCCGAATCAGCAGGGTTTGGTGGAGAAAGGTAATGACGAACATTTGTTCTGTGATTGAACAAAATTAACAGAAAAGAGGCAACAGCGCCGGATACCGCACTGAATTTCCAAAGACCGGAGTTGGCTTGGCCCACAGATAGGATGAATGCCATGAAAAATGAAGCGATGAAAACAACTCGGGAAACCCCATAAATAACAAGCCAAGCTACAGCAGCAGAAAAAGCAGCCAACGGTGCAATCAGGAGCGTGTAACCAAGATAGTTTGCGACACCTTTACCGCCGCGGAAACCATGAAAACAAGGGAAGCTGTTGCCCAAGATAAGAAAAAAAGCCGCCCATGGTAACAAAGATACTTTTAGATAATAGCCGGCAACGACAGCGACAGCCAGCGCCCTGCCTATATCCAGAAAAAAAACAAAGGCGGCCCAAATCATTCCGGCCTGCCGATAGACGTTTGTCGTGCCTGCGTTGCCGCTATAGCTTAAACGCGGGTCTTCTCTATCGGTTAGTTTAAAAAAGATGATGGCGAAATTAACTGATCCGACAAGGTAGGCGAGAAAAAATATCAAAAACGTTTTTAACATGATTACAACATTATCCATTGAGGCGGTCGCAGATGCCCTGTTGTTGCAACTTGCATCACCAAAGAGCTAATGAATTCGAATAATACACCATCCATGTTATAAATCCAAGCATCGAATATGAGCTTCCGGCTGGTAATATTCACCGGCATGATCCTGCCCAGATAACTGTCCCCTTTTCGCGTTTTGAGATGAATAATTCTTTTTTCAAAACCTACCGGAAAGGGAACTGTGCCGGTGAAGCGCTGACCCCAAACGCAGCCCATGTGCATTATGGCGTCAAATGGAAATGGCGAACCCAGCAGGCTGTCATCCGCCTCGTTGTCGCCACCGGAAACATACCCCAAGGCACCATCCGGGGAAACAGATAGATCTCCTGTGATATTTTGATAAGCTTCTCCAAAGGGAATGAGCTCGCGGTAAACGGTATGGGAAGGAATGCTTATGCACTTTCCGGCAAGTTTCTCTGTATTGCGAAAAAACATTTGGGGACAGCTGACGCGGCCATCATTCGTAAACCTCACAAACGAATGCTCAACTATGCGGCTTATTTTATTTGTTTTGGATTTTGTCGCGGTAAAAAGTGCGGCGGTGTATGTGCTATCGCTTTCTTTTAAATTCTCCACCAATACCGTAAAATTATTTTCCGCAGGATTAATCGGCAAAAAATGCGGGAAGCGCGCTTGTGACATGCAGGAAACATCAGTTTGCGGATAATTGACTTTAGTGATTTTGGCAAGAACCGTCAAGCTTTCCACTGCCGGCAGAATTGTTCTGCCCGTAAAGCAGTGATCAAAAAGGTATGGAAACATTTTTATTTTTACGAATTGACGCCTTCTGCTGTTTACTGGGGAAATGATTTCCATAATTGAACCGTTTTGGTATCGACGGCCACAGGGGTGCCGTTCAAATTCATTGCGCAATGTTTGGTGAATCCCGTGCAGATTAGGTGACCCTTTTCCGCGTGGGTAATTACGTAATCGAACCGCAACCTCACGCGTTCTAAGTGTGCGGGCCTGGTGTGTATGTACATTACATCATCGTAATATAAAGGTTGATAGAAGCTGATGCCTAGATCAAAAACAGGATAGACGTAGCCGCCGGCTTCGATTTCTTTGTAGGGGTAAGCCAAATCCCGCATCAGGGAAGTCCTCCCGAATTCAAAATAGCGCAGATAGTTGGAATGATAGACGACTTCCGAGCGGTCCGTATCTGCGTACAGAGTACGATATTGGCAACGATGCCAGATGAGTCCTGTAGTTTTATCCCGCACGTAATTTTCATTATTGTTGTCGGTTTCCGGCTTAAACGGTTTGGGCTTCATTACCTACACTCCTTTAAATATTACAC
>DIEW01000078.1 GCA_002418825.1 Syntrophaceae bacterium UBA5764
CCGCCGCAAAGCATGGCGTCCTGCAGGCCGTATTTTATTGTTTCATATCCGAAACCGATGGATTGACTCGCCGTCGTGCAGGCAGTGCCCGAAGAGATAACCCGCCCCGTAATGCCGAACATTTTAGTGATATTGACCGCCGTCGTGTGCACCATGGATTTCAGATAGTCAACCGCGCCGATGCCCTGATAGGATGCCTTGTCTTTTGCTTCAAAAAAAATTTTATAAATATCCCGCTGGACGGTGGGCGAGCCGTGAATGGAGCCGAACGCTACACCCAGCTTGCCGGAGGTTATAAAATCCTGCGTCAGGCCCGATTGCTCAAGGACTTCCTTGGCGACCTGGCAGGCGTAATAGGCGACAGGCCCCATTGTCTTGCGGTGAGACCTTTTGAAATCGTATTCAATGGGATAATCCACTGTTCCGTAAACGCGGGAATGAATAAAACGACTGATTAATTCGTCTTCGCGCAGCGGTTTAATCCCTGATTTTCCTTTTAAAAGATTTTCGGTAATCTGCTTTTTGCCGTGGCCGATGGGCGTTATTGCCGAGGCCGCCGTAATAACAACTCTGCGTTCCATAAGCTATTATCCCGCCGTTTTTCTTGTCTGAATAATCCTTTCTATATAATCGCAAATCTGATTTATCGTACGGATGTCCATGGCTTGTTTTTTTTCTTCCTGGGTGAGTTCAAAACCAAGCATTTTTTCTATTTCCAGTAACAGCTCGATGGCGTCGATGCTGTCAAATTCATACTTTTCGCGTAAATTGTCGTCCATGCCGGGATTTTCTATCTCAAATTCCCGCGAAAAAATGTTTTTGATTTCCTGCTCTATTTCCTGACGTGTCATTGGCTTTTTGCTAACTCCCTTGATTTTTTTTAACAGACATTTTTCTAATCTTCTACAATTTACCCGCTTTGTGATAATGAGGCCGAAGGACGAAAAGCAATCTCGCCCCTGGAAACAGATTACCGTATACCCTATTAGCTTCCGTATTTACAATGAAATTGCACGAAAAGTTAGCATAAATTATTCGCCGCGTCCACAAGATTAAGAATTCCATCCGGTTAGTCGATTAAAACGCTCTGCTCCCGTGATTTGCTTGGCGACACTGAATGCCCCCAGGATGCTTCCCAAAACTCCCGGCGCTAACGCGTTTTGCCCCGCCAGAAAGAGGCCGGTCACCGGCACATTATTTAATGACGCGACTTTCATTAATTGACTGGCGGAACGCAAGACACCGTAGCATGAACCTTCGGGACAATTAATGTAGTCGCGAATGGTTAAGGGCGTGAAGATATCGATAATCTGAGCGTTTTTGAGCGGGCCAAAAACTTTTTCGGCTTTCTGCAGAAGTTCACGCCCGATAGCCATTTTTTTTGTTTCGTAAGCGTGACCGCGTTTTCCGGAGAAGGTGTTTTCCCACTGGTCCCATTCCTTATATAAGGATCTGGTAATAATAGAAAGCAGGTTGCTCTGATGACTGCCACGCCTGATTTGGTAAAATATTCCGTCTGTTATTGTTCCTTCTTCATCGGCGGTTAACTTGTAGATATTATGTGAAGTTTCCGGATGCACGGTTGCGTCCACGCTTGCTTGCACGCCGATTACGCCTTCGGTTTCCTTCAATTCCAGGATTCGCTGCCGGTATGACGGGCGGACTGAATGGGGCTGTAGCAGTTTCAGCACAACTTTCGGATGAATGTCGGAAATAACAGCATCGGCAGACAGCTCTGCGCCGGATTGCAGCCGTACCCCGTTAATTTTCTTGGCCCCGGTAAGTATTTCATCGGCGCCATTGTTTAAGACGAGTTCCCCGCCCAATTCAAGAAAGCGGCGGACGAAGACCTCGGCCATTTTTGAGCCGTTCTCCTTCAGGCGCCAGGCGGACAAGAGGTAACCGGCCAGGACCATGTGGTGCAAAATTACGGGACATTCTGCTGCCGGCACACCGAAAAGTTGGCAGGGTACGCCAAGTACTGCGCGCAGGCCGGCCGACACATCGATATTATCCAGGAATTTGCCGAAGGGTTGATAGTAATCGGTGTTTTGAAAAGGATCTCCCTGGTTAAGCAGGAATGAAGGGTTCGTCATTTGTTTCATTATCGTCCGCAAATTATTGGTGATAATATCTATTGCCCGGGCTTCGCGGGGGAATGATTTTCGCAGATTATTCCCGTACGCATCAAGATTTACGGGTAAATCAAAAATAAAATCGTCAAAAATGTAACGGTCGATAAAACCTTCCTGTTCAATTTTAAAAAAGAGTTCACTTACTTGTATCCCCATAAGGGAGAACATTTTTCCCAGCGGTTCGTTTTCCCCCAAAGCTCCGACATAATGAACTCCCACGGGGCAATCAATGCCGACACGCCGGTAAGAACGCATCAGGCCGCCGGGCAGGGGATTTTTCTCCACGATAGTAACCTGATAGTTCAGGCCGGCCAGAAGAATTCCCGCGCTAAGTCCGCCGATACCGGAGCCGATAATAACGATGTTTTTTCCTTCTATGGTGTTTTTCATTTTAGTTCTTGATAAATATTTTTTGTTCGATCAGTTTCCGAAAGACTGAGCTTCAATCAGTGTCATGACCAGAGAATAGTTTGTCCTCTCTTCGGCATGCAGTTCAACGCGCCGATAGATGTTGTCTTTGTCACGGGCGGAGATAAACGTGATATGCCTTTTTATGGCGCCTTCCGCCGTATAGAGTTTGACAGAAATATCTTTTTCTCGACTGGCCGAAACGTCAATCCATTTTCCGTCATCTTCGAGCCAGCGGCAGACGGTTTCTCCTTCCGTCAACAAGCCGCTTTGATAAATTTTTCCCTTCGGGGCGAAGAACATTAGTTTTATGTCGTCAATCATTTTCCGGGAAAAATTTTCCGAATTAAAAGGAGGCAAGGCGCGATTGACCGTCAGCAAGCCGGAATTTTCCTCAGCTTCAAAAAGTACCATTCCTTCCGCGGTCATGATGGCGCAGGACACCTCGCGCGAAACGGGATCAGCTAATGTAATGCCGATAACGGTGCTGGTGATATTGCCCGGCAGGCGTATTTCAATGGCGTGGATCAGGCGCTGTCTTTCTTTTAAAAAAGGGAAAGGACAAGTCGTATCACCCGCGCGGGGCGCATCAATTATTTTCGGCAAAGACTGACAGGAGAAAACGAGCAGCGATAAAATCAACACGGCTTTTATTTTCATTGTACATCCTGAAAGATTTCTTCGGGGATTGCTTTGTTGATTATTGTGCCGGTGAAGTCGATTTTGGTCACGGAATTTTCGTTTTCGACGATTTTAACTGTTTTGACCGCTTTGTCTTTTTTCGACAGCGTGATGAAAATGTTTTCAATCATTCCGGTCATGTTTTTTCCCGTAGGCGTCAACGTGATTTCCATGTTTTCCGTTTCCTTTAAATCGGCTTGAAAGGAAGGATTCTGATTGAATTTACCGCTCATCCAGGCGCTGATTTCGTTCAGAACGATGCTCATTGCTTGTACTCCGCCCGTCTGGTCTTCGATGAATTTTCCGCCGGAAAAAAAGTAGCGTTTCGTTTTTCCCTTGTGGGTAATTATCACGCTTTTCAGCGGCTTTAAATATTCCCAGCGCAGCGAATCGGGGGCGGCGTAGTAAAAGCGGCCTTCCGAAACCAGCGGTTTAGCCAGAATTTTCATTGATTTATTTTGTGTAAATTTGGCCTGAATGGAGCGGATTTCCGCGGCGTCTTTGCGCAACTGTTCAAAAGCGTCGGCAAAAACGTGGCCGGAGGAGAACAGGAATAATAGAAATAATGCGACGACAGGAAAAAAAAACGGGGAAAACGTCCGAAAAATTTTCATCAGCAAATACCGCCGTTAATATTTACGACCTGTCCGGTCATGTAAGAAGAGTCGTCCGAGCATAAGAAGCAAATGACTTTTGCCACTTCCTCCGGTTTGCCCGGGCGTTCCATGGGAATCATTTTTTGCATTTCCAGGATGGGCGTTCCTGCTGTCATTTCCGTTTCGATTAATCCGGGAGCGACGACATTGACTCTTATCCCGAAGCGCGCCACTTCTTTGGCCAGCGAACGGCACGCGCCGATAATTCCCGCCTTGGCGGCGGCGTAATTTGCCTGGCCGCGGTTGGGCATGATTCCCGCGACGGAAGATACACAGACAATAGAGCCGCTTTTAGCCTTAACCATCTCCCGCAAAATCGGTTTGGTTACATTAAAAAAACCTTTGAGCGTGGTGTTGATGACGCTATCCCATTCATCCTCGCCCATCATCATGAAAAGGCCGTCGGCAGTAATTCCGGCGTTGTTGACCAAAATTCGGATTTTCTTATGCCGGGCGATTATATCCTTAATTTTTTCCGATGTTTGCTGCGCGTTGACCACATCAAACCCGACAATTTCCCCGTCTGAACCGGCATCCCGCACCAGTTTTAAGGTTTCTTTTGCCGCGTTTTCATTAACATTATAATTAATGACCACAAAATAGCCGGCTTTGGCCAACTCGACCGCCGTAGCGCGCCCGATTCCCCGGCTTGCTCCGGTAACAAGGGCAACCTTTTTTTCACTCATTTGCTTGTCTCCTCGCAACATTATATTGATTGATGTCCGCCTCATTTAAACGCAGGGCTTGCAATACCATTTTGGCCAGAACATCTTCTCCACTTTTGATTGTTCCTTCAATGACGGCGTAGTTGTCCAGCGAATACTTGCTGGTGACAAAAACCGTGAGTCTGGTATTTACGGGAATTTTTGTCACATTGAATTCCGCGCTCTTGATTCCGACCAGCCACCCTTTCACGCTGTCCTTGCCCTGATTTTTTCTTTTATAACCTTCCACGATAGCCGCCGTCTGGGCGGCGGCTTCAATTAAAACCAGTGCGTCGACACCCCCTTCTTCAAACAGGGGCCAGGAGGGGCTTACCACCGCAACGGTGATGCCGGAATCTTCCTGGGCATCGAGAACTTCGCTGATTATCTTTATCGGTTCCCGATGCGGGATGATACTGTCAATGTCGATATTAAGCATGGGCTTTTCATCCGCGACCCTTTTAGCTAATGAAAAAAAGCAGTTAAAGTCAACAAAAATCGTTTCCTGTTTTATTTTTGGCGCGCAAAGTTTCCCGATTTATTTTCAAAGCGAACATTGATTTTTTCCATATTTTCCGTTAAGTTTCCCCAGCGAATAAGCCGTGGAAAATGTTTTTTATGACGGAAGTGCAAAAAAATAAATTCATCAATTATTATAAAATGATTCTGACTCCGTCCGCAGAGTTGTGCCGGCAGGATTTTACTTTTTCCGGCTACAGCTACGGCGAGGTTTTTGAACTGGCCGCGGGCATCAAAAAGATGCTTGCTTCCCGCGGCAGGGACAAAACACTTTGCCTGTGCACGGAGAAAAAATCGGTAACCGCCGCCTGCATTCTGGCATCACTTGCCGGGGCCTGTCAGTTGATTCTGCCTTATTCTTTTTCCGCGCACGCGCTGACGGAGATGCACGAAGCCACCGGTTTCGATGCCGCGATTGCCGACCATCCGGAAGAATTGCCCTCGGGCGTGGAAGTTATCACCCCTCTTTCGGGAAAAATCTCCGACCTGAAACCGGCAGAACTTCGCGACCCGGATAAGCCGTTTTTGCGCCTTTTTACCGGCGGCTCCACGGGAAAACCCCGGGTCTGGACAAAATCCCCACGCAATCTTCTGGCGGAAGGTTTTTACTTAAAGGAAAAATTTGAGTTGTCGCCGGACGATTTGTTTGTTGCCACCGTGCCGCCATATCACATTTATGGACTTCTTTTTTCCGTTCTGGCGCCTTTTGCCGCGCGGGCGCAGATTCTACCGGACATCTACACTTTTCCGCAGGAAATAATTTCCGCGATTAACAAGCACGCGGCCACGGTGCTGATCAGCGTGCCCGCCCATTACCGCGCCCTGCTGGTGGATAATCTATCGGTCGAATCTTTGCGCGTAGCCTTTTCTTCATCTGGCGCGCTGGGCCGCGCCGACGCCGCGAACTTTTATAAAAAAGCCGGTTTGGGCATAACGGAAATCTACGGCTCCACGGAAACGGGCGGCATTGCCGCACGCAATATCAGCGAAAGCACGGAAAGCTGGAAACCTTTCGATGTTGTAACATGGAAAATCGACGGCTTGAACGGCAAACGCCTCTGCATTAAATCAGATTTTGCCTCCGAAGAAATGGAGCGTGACGCGGATGGCTTTTGCATGACCGGAGACGAAGCCGCGCCGGACAAGGATAACCGCTTTATGCTTTTGGGCCGCGCCGATGGTATTGTAAAAGTAGCCGGCAAAAGAGTTGATTTGATTGAAGTGCAAAATAAAATAAAAACACTGCCGACGGTTGAAGATGTCGTTGTTATATCACTGCCTACCGAAAAAGGGCGCGAAAGTATTATTGCCGCGCTGGTTGCCTGCGATCTTACCGAAACTCACCTGAAAAAACTCATGATAGAAATGCTCGAACCTTACGCCGTTCCTCGCTGCGTGAAGATTGTTTCGCGTATCACCAGAACGCCTGCGGGTAAAATTGACCGTTCCAAGATAGAGCAGATACTTCTCTCCGATAAAGATTAAGAAAGTCAGTCCGTTTTTTCGCTTTTTGTTTTCAGCCGTTTCAGACGGTGCGCGAGAGATTCCTTTTCGTCTGGTGAAAAACCATTATTCTGACTGAGCGCGCTTTCCACGAGTATTTTTGCCGCGTGATAATCGCGGGCGTGATGCTCCAGCCATTTGGCCATCTCCGATACGGCGGAAAAATCAGCGGGCGTTATTTCCAGAAGCCCCTGCCAGATTTGCGTGGCCTGCTCCCAGCGCCCGGTGCGCTTGTATAAAAAGGAAAGCTCTTTTTTGGAGATTACCGACAACTGTGCGTCCGTCTGCTGTTCATCGAAAACTTCCAGAATTTTTCCGGCGCGTTCGGTATCGCGTCTTTTGAACAGCAGGCGCGCCGCGGCCAGATAATCGTCCGCGTGTGAATTTTGCACTTCCTGTTTGGCGCAGAGAATTTCCGTCAGATGCGCGGTAAGCGTCGCCATGGAAATAACATCAATTTTATTGTGTTCAAATATTGATTCCAGGAGCCGCCCGTCGCGTTGTTTGAGCCAGTCGAAATAACGCTGCGGAATTTCCCAGCCGGGAATATCGCCTTCGCGAAAAACTCCCAGCACTTCCACTTCCAGTGTTCCCAGCCGGCTGTTTTCCAGACGATGCCCCAGAATGCGCCGCGAGGGGTGCAGCAAATCCAGATGCGGCAAATTGACCAGATCGCTTTTCAGCCGGTTTAAAATAAAACGCGTCGATAAAAGGTTTACGTCGAAGGCTTTGCCGTTGAAAGTAACCAGAAATTTCTTTTGCGCGGCGATTTCGGCAAGATAAGAAAGCGCGGCTCGCTCTTCGGAAAAATCGCGCGCGAAAATCTGCCGGATGTGAAAAGCGCCATCTTCAAACCACCCCAGGCCGATTAAAAAAGCCATCGTTCCCGTGCCGCCGGAAAGGCCTGTTGTTTCCGTATCCAGAAAAAGGCCTTCCTCGCAGCGGTAGTCGTTTAAAGTGTAATCACCGGCCAGAAGCGCCGCCGCGCGCATATCCAGATTAAGCGCTTCGCAGATGTTGCGTTTCCCGTGGCGACAGTTGCCGGCCATGATGTCGCTTGCCAGAAAAAACCTGCCGTGTTTATTTTCCATTTCTTCGCCCCGGACTATTTTTTCCAAAGCGATGGTTTCTCCCCAGAATTCTTTTTTTGGCGCGGAAGTTGGCGCCTGCGGTCGGCGCGAAAGAATCATGTCCATCCGCCGGCGCAGTTCATCAATTCGCGCCTGTTTTTCCGAAGGCGCGGCGGGTTTTACTGTTTTTTCGCCGGTCAGGCGTTTTAGTTTGTCAATCGAGCTCATACTTTTTTGTTATCGCGAGCCTCATCTTAGGCGACGCGACAATACATTTTTCTGCTGTTAACTTTGAAATGTCAAGAATAAAAGATTTTTATATTCTCTTCGACGTGGTCATGATAATTAAGCGTTCTGTCACCGGAATTAGGACGATTGAACCAGTAACATCGACAACGCCTATTAAAAATTCTTTTTTAATATTTTCTGTTGAATTAAAAATAATTTCCGGAATTTCCATTAAATTTCTAAATGGATACTCGATAATCAGTTGTCGTTTTCCGCTAATCTCTCTTATAGCAACCCTTTCTACTTTGCGGATAGATGTATGCTTCTCCAGTTGAAAGTTAGCCTATCCTTATTTTTTAGAACAATTATGGTTTCATCTCCCACATCTTCAATATAATTAACTGTTTTTTCATTTTGCCCAAAAGCACGTACAAAATTTTTACCTTCTTCGGACAACTTATGCCATTTAAATCTCTGAGCCATATTTCCCCCTTTTATCTATCTTCCTTTGAACTTTATTCCCGCTTCAGTTAATCTAAACAAACCAGAGTAAATGGATTTTCTTTCAAAATAACCTCTATTATATTTGCCTTGCCAGCCAACTAAATCCGCATATATTGCCCTTCTGATGTTTGCATCAACATTAACAATATCCCCAAAATCAACTCCGTATTTCTTTAGTTCAGATTTTACATAATCGTAAATATCTTGTAACTGAACAAATCCATCAGATGTCTTTGGTAATTTCAATACAGCATCAACGACTAATCTTCTTAGAGTTGGACGAGTTCTGGGAAGCAATTCTTCCATTTCTTGCAATTTTTTTATTTCACTTTTTGTGCCTTCCTTTTTAAAAGCCTGTTCATTATGGACAAGAACTGTTTCATATATCTTTCTATAACTTTCAATATATTCAAGGCTTGGCTCAAACACAGATTCTTGGAGTCTCATTCTGAGATAAAAATTGATCAACTGAAGTATCTCGCTATCTGTCTCTATTCCATTAAAAACAACATTCAACTCAACATTTTTAGATAAACCACCATTAGTTAAATTTGATGAGCCAACAATAGCGGTAACTTTTTTATTGTTGTTTTTAACGAGATACAATTTAGGATGGAAAATAGAAGATTTATTTGGCTCACTAAAACAAAAACATTTTAGATTAGGGTTAGATTTTTGTAATGATTTTAACTCAAATAAAGAGTCCGGGTCAGTTGTTCTAAAATCAAGGCCAACCAAAAATTCAACCTTGCCATCCTTTTTTAAGATATTTTTTATGTCAGATTCTATTAACGATAATCCAGAGTATTTCAAAAATGCTACCGAGAATTTTGCCTCCATAGCACTTGTGAAAGATTCTCTTAATACATCAATCAGCTTATTGTTTTCATTTTCCGCAATTATTATTTGCATAAATCTAATCACATTTCATAGTAGCGCATTCCTGTTTTTCCATAAATCTCAAATTCCGAGGACATAACAATTAACAGCTCATTTTTATTTTGGTTCCCGGCTTTCGCTGGGACGATGCCTGGATCCCTTGACCAGCAAGGGAATGACAGCTTTTTATTTTATCATCGCGCGTCCTGCTTTATAAAGGCGCGACAAGTTTTTTTCTGCTGTTATCTTTGAAATGTCAAGATTAAAGATTTGATCATCAATATTCTTATTAACATCCTGAATGCTTATGATGTTTGTTCTGTCAAGTTGTTTCCTGTTCATTTGATGAGTTTCTATAATTATAACAATGATACTTTATCCGACGCTTGTTTAAAAGTTATTGTTCCCTCAAGCAGTTGGCGTCTAATGTATAAAATTTCAGACGGTGCCGGCAGGCCAGTCACCTCTATTTGACACACAATTCCTAAGCGAGAAAATAGGCGGTTGAGCTCGGCAATAATATATTCACGTAGTACGGCCTGCGCCCAATGAGATGTAATTTTTTTATAAAAGTTGAAAAACTCTGTCGATCTTTCCTGTGACCAATCTCTAACATTCCAACCCCAGTTTCTGGTAATCCGCCTGTAGTAAATATCGCAATTTCTTACGTACATTTGAAAATCAAAAGCACGTGTTTGTATGCCACTTTCCAAATCTTTTTTAAAGAAAAGCGGCCCTAAATGCTCAAACGCCCCTAATCTTTTCAGTATTCTTTTATATCCTTTACATCCGCCCAACACTGCAGGCATTTTCAAATAGAAAATTTTATTAGCCGGTATCAATACCAATTTTTTTCCCCAATGCTGCCAGTCGGCACGAGGAATTATCTGTATAAACAAACCTGGAACCATAACAAGTCTCTTCGTTGTGAAACCGTAAATATCGATAACACCATCATTGTCTCGAGTTATTTCGTAAATAGCACAACCTTCCCATGTGAGATGTTT
>DIEW01000053.1 GCA_002418825.1 Syntrophaceae bacterium UBA5764
TGCTCAAAGGCAAGCAGGGGCGTTTCCGACAGAATTTATTAGGTAAAAGAGTCGATTACTCTGGGCGTTCCGTCATCACCGTGGGGCCGGATTTGAGACTGCATCAATGCGGCTTGCCCAAGAAAATGGCGCTCGAACTTTTCAAGCCTTTTGTTTACAACCGCTTATTGGAAAAAGGTTATGTAACAACTGTGAAGAGCGCCAAGAAAATGGTGGAAAAGGAAACATCCGAAGTCTGGGACGCGCTCGACGAAGTAGTGCGTGAGTACCCGGTTATCCTTAACCGTGCTCCGACGCTGCATCGTCTGGGGATGCAGGCTTTTGAGCCTGTTTTAATTGAAGGAAAAGCAATAAGGTTACATCCTCTCGTCTGCACGGCGTTTAACGCGGACTTCGACGGTGACCAGATGGCGGTGCATGTTCCGCTTTCTATTGAAGCGCAGACCGAAGCCCGTGTACTCATGATGTCCACAAATAACATTCTTTCACCGGCCAGCGGCAAACCGGTTATCGTGCCCAGTCAGGACATTGTTTTGGGGATTTATTTCCTGACGCGCGCCAAGACGGGCGTGAAAGGCGAGGGAATGATTTTTGCTTCACCGGAGGAAGTGCGCTGCGCTTTTGACGCGGGCACCATAGACCTGCATGCGCGAATTAAAGTGCGCATTGACGGCCAGCTGAAGGATACGACCGTAGGTAGAATAATCCTTTACGAAATAGTTCCGCGGGAAATCGCCTTTGACGCGATCAATAAACTGATGAACAAAAAAGAAATGGCTAACTTGATAGACCATTGCTACCGTTTGTGCGGTGATAAGACGACAGTTTTATTGGCGGACAGACTTAAGGATTTAGGTTTCAAATACGCCACCATTTCCGGTCTGTCTTTTGCCGTGGGTAATATGATCATTCCGGAAAACAAAAAGAACATCGTTACTCAGGCCGATAAAGATGTTCTGAAAATTCAGAAACAGTACATGGATGGTTTGATCACCGACGGCGAAAGATATAATAAGGTTATTGATATTTGGGCGCAGTCGACGGAAAAAATCGCCTCGGAAATGCTCAGCGGTATCAGCATGGAGGAAGTGGTTTCGGCTGACGGCAAAAAGCGTAAAGTCGAGAGCTTTAACCCAATCTATATGATGGCCGATTCCGGCGCGCGCGGTTCCGGACAGCAGTTAAGGCAGCTGGCCGGTATGCGCGGATTGATGGCCAAACCTTCGGGGGAAATTATTGAAACACCGATTACGGCGAACTTCCGTGAAGGTTTAAGTGTTCTTCAGTATTTTATTTCCACACACGGAGCCCGTAAAGGTCTGGCCGATACGGCTTTGAAGACGGCAAATTCTGGTTACCTCACGAGACGTCTGGTGGATGTCGCGCAGGATTGCATTATTACCGAGCAGGATTGCGAAACAGTTGACGGAATTTACGTATCCGCCCTTATGGAGGGCGGTGAAATTATCGAAACCGCCGGGGAAAGAGTTTTGGGAAGAGTGGCGCTGCAGGAAATTAAAGATCCGTTCACTGGCGAAGTGATTGTCAGGTCTAATGAAGAGATAGACGAATCACTGGCCGAAAAGATTGATCGTGCCGGCATCGAACGAGTTAATATCCGTTCTGTTTTGACCTGTCGCTCCAAGCACGGGGTATGCGCCATGTGTTACGGGCGAGATCTCGCCCATGGCCATTTGGTTAATATCGGTGAGGCGGTGGGCATTGTGGCGGCGCAGTCCATTGGTGAACCCGGCACGCAGTTGACGATGAGAACTTTCCATATCGGCGGTACGGCAAAATTTGAAGAGCATTCCACGTTGGAAGCGCGACATGACGGTACTATTAAATTTGTGAATTTGCATACGGCGAAAACCAGGGAAAGCGATTATGTGGTTATGAGTCGTCACGGAGAAGTGCATGTTTTGGATGAACAAAAACGAAGTCGCGGCAAGTATGCGGTTCCTTATGGTGCCCATCTGAAAGTAAAAGATAACAGTCCCGTCAAGAGGGGGGAACTGATTGCGGAATGGGATCCTTTCTCGATACCGATTTTAGCTGAGGTGGATGGAACCGTCAAGTATGGGGATATAATTGAAGGGAAAACCATGATGGAACAGGTGGATGAGGTCACCGGTCTGTCCCGAAAAGTTATCATAGAATTCAAAGGCGGTGATTTGAGGCCGCGAGTTTCCATAAAAGACGACAAGGGAAAAACGGCAAAAATTCCCGGGACGAACTCTGTAGCTCGCTATCTCTTGTCTGTAGGGGTGAATATCGTTGTTTCCGAAGGAGATGAGGTACGGGCGGGAGATATTATCGCCAAGATTCCACGCGAGACGACAAAAACAAAAGATATTACCGGTGGTTTGCCTCGTGTGGCCGAACTTTTTGAGGCACGAAAACCAAAAGATTTTGCTGTGATTAGCGAAATAGAAGGGGTAGTTTCTTACGGTAAGGATGCCAAGGGTAAACGCAAAATTATCGTGACACCGGAAGTTGGTGAAGAAAAGGAGTACCTTATTCCTAAGGGAAAACATATCAGCGTGCAAGAAGGTGACACAGTAGCTCCCGGCGATGCTTTGATGGATGGAGTAAATAATCCGCATGATCTTTTGGCGATAAAAGGCGAAAAAGAGTTGGCCAGGTACCTCGTTGATGAGGTGCAGGAGGTTTACCGGTTACAGGGGGTAAAGATTAACGATAAGCATATGGAAGTGATTGTACGCCAGATGTTGCGCCGTGTCCGCGTCAATGATCCGGGTGATACTGGATTTATTGCCGATGAACAGGTTGAACGTTACCGCTTCCAGGAAGAAAATGATAAAGTTATTGCCCAAGCAGGCCGGCCGGCAACGGGCGAGCCGTTACTTTTAGGTATTACCAAAGCATCACTAAGCACCCAGAGTTTTATCTCGGCTGCTTCGTTCCAGGAAACAACCAGAGTCTTGACTGAAGCATCGCTTTCGGGGAAAACGGATTATTTGAGGGGACTAAAAGAAAACGTTATTATGGGTAGGCTAATCACTGCTGGCACCGGTTTGGTGATGTACAGAAAACTGGGCATTAAGGTTATGGAAGATGAGCCTGCTGATGAAGGTGTTGCGCAATAATGGTTCAGAAAATGCTTGACATATGTGGGGTTAATTGATAGCAATACCGGATTTGCTACTGTGCGTAATATTAATGGATATACTTATTTTGGAGGATGAATGCCGACAATCAGTCAATTAGTTAGAAAAGGCAGAATAAGGATACAAAAAAAGACGAATACCCCGGCTTTGGCCGGTTGTCCGCAGCGTAGAGGAGTTTGCGTAAGGGTATATACGACAACACCGAAAAAGCCGAACTCAGCTCTGCGTAAAGTGGCCAGAGTCCGTCTTACCACCGGTTATGAAGTTTCTTCATACATTCCGGGTATTGGTCATAACCTTCAGGAACATTCTGTTGTTCTGGTGCGCGGAGGCAGAGTGAAGGATTTGCCGGGTGTGCGTTATCATATTGTGCGGGGAACACTTGATGCGGTTGGCGTACAGGACCGTAAGCAGGGCAGATCAAAATACGGGGCCAAAAAGCCAAGTTAAGTTTAAGGATAGTTAAATGCCGAGAAGACGGGAAATA
>DIEW01000097.1 GCA_002418825.1 Syntrophaceae bacterium UBA5764
CGGGCGACCAAGATTCTTATTGAGGATGAAACAGTAAAAGGGGTTCTTGTTATCAAGAACTTGCTCAAAAAGGGTGAAGCTCAGGTTCAAATTGATGCCCAAGCGGTCATATGCAATGCCGGACCCTACACCACCCTCAAACTGGGAGGCGAGCAGAATTTCTGCCAAAGTCACATCAAAGACGTAAAGGAAACGCTAAAAACTTTCCCCTGGCTTGCTTTTCAGGTATCCAGCAGCGCACCCATATTGCCCTCGAGCGGTATCGGGTTTGTTTCCGGTTCCCGTATTATAAATTGGTTGCTTTCTCCCACGCTTCTTTGTCCTGAGCTTGCTCCCAAAGGCAAACACATCACTTACGTGGGCGCCTGGATACCGGCCAACCCGCCGTGGAATTTTTCCAAGTATTTGGAAATGGCCATACAGGATGTTCGGGAGATTGCGCCGGACTATGATAAATACGTGGAGGAGATTCTGCACGTGGCCTATTTTATCCGTCAGGACTGGCCGATGTACCGCAGTTATGACGGGTATTCTTTATCATCTACGAAAACATCTGTAATTAATCTTTATAACGCGGGTGACGCAGTCTTTCCGCGAGGATGGTCCGGCCAGCCCGGTGCCGCCATGAGCGGCCGAAGAGTGGCGGAAGATATTCAGAAGCGGATAAGGCCTTCTGCGCGATAAGTGAGCGAGGAAGAAAAGGTTAGGAGATGCTTGGAGAGGCAGGCAAAAAGGACAAAATGGATTTTAATGCGTGGGTACATGTCTGACAATGAAGTGATCCTGAAGAGGCGTAAGTTGGATGCTTTAAATTGTTTGCCGGACATAAAATAGAAAAGGAGGGAAAAGTTATGCAGAAACACAAGGCAAGTTGGATGTATTCTTGGGCGGCATGCCTTCTTGGATTCCTGGCGGTTTTGATATTTTCCTCGCCGGGTTTAGCGAAGGAGGAAGAAGTTGTCAAAGTAGGTGTGGTGGCCGCAATTAAGCATATGATGGGGCAACAGACCTGGGCCGGTGCGGAAATGGCTGCTGAAGAGATAAATGCTGCCGGCGGCATCAAAGTAGGCGGTAAAACTTATAAGATTGAACTGGTAAAGGCGGATTCTAATGAATGGGCCAGCATTTCCGATGCAGTTGGGGCCATGGAGCGTGTTATCACTTTGGACAAGGTAAAGATGGTTATGGGTGGCTACCGTTCGGAAGCCGTTTTGGCCATGCAGGACGTGGCTGCTGAATACAAGACTATTTACTTCAGCATCGGGGCGGGTCATTCACAGATTGCCCTCCGTCTTGTCCAGGATTATGAAAAATATAAATACTGGTTTCGTGGAGGAAAGCCGCAGTCGTTGTATGGAGGCATTGTAGGTATTGCAGTGGTTGATATGGTGGCCAACAAATTCAAAAAAGAGTTAGGAATTGAAAAACCGAAAGTGGCCATGATTGCTGAAAAAGTTTTGTGGGCTGACGAAACGTTGAAATTCATGAAAATGATGTGTGAAAAAAAATTGGGTCTTGAGGTTGTTTACGTCACGCAACCCTCTAACGCGAGTAATGATCTCCGGGTAGAACTCAATGCCGCCAAGGCTTCGGGAGCCCATATCCTCATTCATTTGGTTTCTGGTCCCGTTGGTGTGGCATTCGGACGTCAGTGGGGCAGTCTGAAGATTCCCCTTGCTGCGGTGGGATATAACGCGGAAGCTATGAAAAAGGAATACTGGAAGACGACCGAAGGTCTTTGTGAGTATGAAGCTTTGGTGGACTATGTGTCCAGCGCTGCCGTTAATGAAAGAAGCGTAAAATTCTGGAAAAATTATGAGAAAAAATACAATGATTATCCCATGGAATGTGCTCTTTCTTATAACCACTTGTACCAGTGGAAGGAATCAGTTGAAAAGGCCGGAACTTTTGATGCCGATAAAGTCATTGTCGAACTCTTGAAAAACAGGTTTGAAGGTCCCGGTGGTGTATATCGTTATGAACCCAAAGACGCTAAATTCCCGCATGACCTTGTATGGGCGCCGGATGGAGCTAGCACTTACGGTATTCAGTGGCGCAAAGGCGAGAAGAAAACAATCTGGCCTGATGGGAATGCTTTGACCTGGTTTGGAGATCCGAGATGGAAAGGTATCCGGTTTAAGGGAACCGTGGATTATGCGTTCCCGCCGTGGGTTGTCGATTACTGGAAGAAAAATAAGTAATTTTTGAATCGTTTTGAGCCCGCTACTCCGGAAAGATTAGGTTTCCGGAGTGGCGGGCGGTTCAGACGCCGGTTGCTGGGGTAAGTTTTTGGCCGGCTCTGCGGGTGGGGTTAGATTTAAAGAAATCGGAGGTAAACTAATTGTGCTGTTTGCTATTTTTATAAATGGTTTGCTGTACGGAGGAACCTACGCTCTTTTGGCCGTGGGCTTTGCATTGGTGTTCGGAGTCGCGAAAATCGTCAATATGGCCCACACGGGTTTTTATATGATGTCTGCCTATCTTATTTTCATCGGAGTATCCGTATTAGGTTATCCGCTAATAGTTGCGGTGCTTCTTACTGTGGTGGGCGCCGGTCTTATCGGCGTTATCGCTTACCGGCTATTCTTGGATAGAATCAAGGAGCACGAAACCGCCGTTATGATTGTCAGTGTGGGATTGGCGCTTCTGATTCAGGAACTTTTGCTACTGTTCTTTGGCGGTCATTACAAGGCTATACCACCTTTTATCCACGGGTTTATTACTATAAGCGATCAACAAGTTTCATATCAGTCTATTCTAGCCATTGTTGTCAGTGCGGTTGCCCTACTCGTCGTATGGTTTCTGCTGTCGAAAACCATGCTCGGTATTGCCATCCGGGCTGCAGCGGAAGACCGGGAGGCGGCAAGTCTTATGGGATTCAACGTGGGACGGATCAGCATGATTATAATGGGTATATCCGTCGTTTTGGCCGCGGTAGCCAGTTCCGTTGCGGCATCAATTTTTACGATTTTCCCCACGATGTGGCTGCACCCTCTGGTGATTGTACTGGCGGCGGTTATCTTGGGCGGTCTGGGAAGCATTAAAGGAAGTGTAATTGGGGCGCTTATTCTTGGATTTGCGGAAAGTATAGTAGTTTTGACGGTACCCAAAGGAGGATATCTTGGTGGCGTTGTTTCTCTGTGCATCATGATTGTAATTCTTATGATAAGGCCTGAAGGATTGTTTGGTATTACTTTTGAAGAAGAGAGGCTGTGATGATCAATTATTTTCGTTTATGGTATCGCTATTTTCAAGTGGAAGTTTTGTCAATCCCTAGTAGGGTCATCGCTTTAATTTTTTTTATTGTTATTGGCGCGTTGCCTTTTTTTACGCAATCTCCGCAGGTGCTGCGGATTCTGATTTTAGCCGGTATTTACGCCATCTACGCGGTTAGCTGGGATTTGCTTGCGGGGCATACCGGTCAGATCAGTCTTGGCCATGGATTGTTTTTCGCCGTTACCGGGTACATAGCCGCTTTGCTCAATTTGCATCTGGGATTTGGACCGTGGCTCACTATACCCATAGGTGCTCTTTGTGCTGTGGTGGTAGGGCTGATTGTAGGCATTCCCGCGTTGCGTTTGAGGGGATTTTACCTGGCTTTGGTTACGCTTGCCTTCCCCATCATTTTGACGGGTATTATATTCATATATCCTGATTTCACCGGAGGTGAACTCGGGCTTTTTGGCATTTCTCGGTTGTCGCCATCCCGGTTAACCGATACATATATTGTTTACGTCGTTATGCTTTTTTCTGTCTTTATTATGTACAAGCTTACCGATGCCACAAGCAAATTTGTTCGTACAGGCTTGGTCTTTCAGGCTATACGCGAGGATGAAATCTCTGCCCGAAAATCCGGAATCAACACGGTCAAATACAAATTGCTGGCTTATTCTGTGAGCGCTTTCTTCGCAGGGATAGCAGGTGGTATGTATGCCCATTTTCTCAAAATCATGGGACCGTCTACTTTGGAATTGACTTTTTCATTCCAGGCCGTACTGTGGGCAATTTTTGGGGGCATGGGTACTATCTACGGAGCCGTGGTGGGGGTATATACACTGTTTCCGTTTATGGAGGTTCTTCGATTTTTTCCCTTGGGTGACGAAATCCGTGGCGTTCTTTTTGCTTCGGTTCTTATTATAATATTACTTTTCATGCCCGAGGGAATAGGTGTGTGGGTCAGGGACAAAATCGAAATTACCTGTCCCCGTTGCAAAGAAATCAATATCGCCCGTCGCAAGCGTTGTCGGATCTGTAATGCTCAGCTGCGCCTGGATGATCAATCTTCATAGCTCAAGGAGGTCGTGATTAAATGTTGTACGAAGAAAAACCGTGGCTCAAAAACTATCCTCCGGGAGTTCCTCACAAACTGGATATTCCCCTGGATACCGTGGGTGAGGCATTCGATCGCTCTACGGAGTGTTGGGCCAACCAAGATGCAATTGTTTTTTATGGGAAAACTATTAAATACAAAGAATTGAGAGATAAAGTGGACCGTTTAGCCACGGCCCTTTCCAAAATGGGTGTCAAGAAAGGTGACGTGGTGGCCTTTCTTCTCCTAAACTCACCGGAGCATATAATTGCTTTTTTTGCCGTGCTTAAGCTGGGGGCCATCGTAACCCCAATCAGTCCTGTATATGTTTCCAGTGAAATCAAACATCAAATCGAAGATTCAGGTGCCCAAACTTTGATTTGTCAAGATTTCCTCTATCAAAATGTGGAACGAACGGGTATTTCATTCAAAAACATCATTCTGACAAATATTGCTGATTCGCTTCCCAGGTTGAAACGTATGTTTGGGAAGAGCATCGTCAGAAAAGATTATGAAAAAATGGTAGCGCAGACAAAAACATCTCTCAAGAACGTGGATTTTCATATGATGAAGGACCTCATAGAAGAAAATCCGCCGGAACCACCCTCTGTGAAAATTAATGTCAAGGAAGACGTCGCTACGCTCCCGTTCACAGGAGGGACCACCGGTGTCCCCAAAGGTGTTATGATTACCCATCACAATCTCATTTCTCACAATTGGCAATATTTCAGCTTCTATCCTTTTATTGAGGCGGGAAAGGAGGTCCTCGTGGCGTATATGCCTTTTTATCACGCCGGAGGGCAGACCATGGTTCTTCAGGGAGTATTCCGGGGATATAAGCTTGTAGTTCTCACGACACCTGAGCCTGATGATATCCTCCATTCCTGTGTGCTTCATGGCGCTACGTTTTTTCAAGGGACACCGGCAATATATGAGGTTTTTAAGGATTATAAAAAAGCAAGAATAGTGCATTGGCGGAAACTTAAGATTATTACCAGCGGCGCCGATACCCTAAATGAAAGCACAGCGTTGGATTGGAAAGATAAGACAGGGACTGAACTTCACGACATCTATGGTTTAACCGAGCTGACATGTCTCAGCCATGGTAGTCCCTTGGGGAAAAATAAAATCGGGTCCATCGGCATTCCTTTCCCCAATCTGGATGCAGCTATATTGGATGCGGAAAAGGACGAATTTGTACCGGTAGGAGAAATGGGTGAAATTGCCGTTTCTGGACCATCTGTTACCACCGGCTACTGGAAACAGCCTAGCGCTACTGCTGAGTGCAGGGTGACCCTTGGTGGCAAGACATGGTGGCGCACCGGCGATTTGGGAAGGATGGAAGAGGACGGATATTTCTATATTTATGACAGGAAGCGTGATCTTATTAAGTATAAAGGCTTACGAGTATATGCCCGGGAAGTGGAAGAAGTTCTTAAGACTAACCCGAAGATTAAGGAAGCAGGGGTCGTTGGTGTTCCGGATGTGAAGGTAGGGCAACTGGTCAAGGCTTTTGTGGTACTGGAATCCGAAGCTCGAGGCATGATTTCGGAGCAAGATATTATGGATTACTGTAGAAAAAATTTGGCGCCATATAAGGTCCCGAAAATTGTTGAATTCGTCGGTGAAATTCCCAAAACCGACGTGGGAAAGGTGTCGAGAAGAGAACTTAAAGAAGGACAGGAGTTATAGACATGGGAACACCGTTGCTTAGAGTTGAAGACGTAGGTAAAAATTTTGGAGGTTTGAGTGCCCTCAGCAATATTACTTTCGATATCGGCGATGATGAGATGGTTGGTCTAATCGGTCCTAACGGTGCCGGCAAATCTACACTTATTCGAATTATTACAAGTGTTCTCAAGCCTACTTACGGCACCGTCAAATTTAAAAGTCGAGATATTACGGGATTGCCTATTTCGGATATTGTTAATATGGGAATTGCATCGACCGCCCAGATTGTTAAACCTTTCCGGAGACTTCCGGTTATTTCCAACGCCATGGTGTCGTGTCTTTGTCCGCGAATCAGGCGCACGGGAGATTGGGTGAAATCTGTTGAGCTTAGAGCCAGGGACGCGCTGGAGTTTTGCGGTATTGCGGACTTGGCTTTGGAGAGCGCGTCGGTACTGTCTCACGGTGACCTCAAGCGACTGGAATTGGCTAGAGCTATTGCTACCGAACCGGAGTTGCTTTTACTTGATGAGCCTTTTGGTGGCTTGAACCAAGCGGAGACTACTCTTATCGCCAAGTCACTCAGGCGATTGCATAAGGGAGGACGTTTCGGCCGTTTGCACAGCGAAGGACCAAGCATGCTTATTGTCGAACACAAACTGGCCGATCTTATGAAAATTGTAGACCGGGTGATTGTCATTGATCTGGGTAGGATCATCGCCGTGGGCACCCCCGAAGAAATTGTGAGGAATCGGGAAGTTGTCAAGGCATATATCGGAAAGGAGGAAGGGCAACTTGTATCTTGAAGTTAAGAACCTCAGTGTTTATTATGATACCGCCGTTGTGCTGAATGACGTTAGCCTATACGTGAACAAAGGAGAATTTGCAGCAATGGTTGGGCCTAACGGCGCAGGGAAAAGCACGTGTTTAAAGGCCATGGCTGGTTTAATCCAATGGCAAATTGATACTCTCAAGGGCACAAGACTTGGGAAAATCACCTTGAAAGGAAGCGTAAAATTTAATGGAGAAGAATTGATCAGTCTTCCGGCGCATGAAATCGCCAAACGAGGATTGATTTTGTGTCCCGAAAGAGGGAAACCGTTTCGGGAGATGACGGTTATAGAAAATCTTAAGGCCGGCGCAGTACTCAACCAAAAGAATATGAAGGAAAATATCGAGAAATGTTTTAGACTGTTTCCCATATTAGAGAAGCGTAAAGATCAAGTTTCCGGAACTCTCTCCGGTGGGGAAATTACGATGCTCGCCATAGCGCGTTCTCTCATGGCCGATTTAAAGTTACTTTTGATTGACGAACCGTCTGTTGGTTTGGCACCTAAGGTCAAGGCGGACTTATTCGATCGTATCAAAAGCGTAAACGAGATGGGAATAACTATTCTGCTTGTCGAACAAGATGTAAGCTTCGCGTTTGATCTTTCCGAGCGAAATTATGTCATTTCTCGAGGAAAACTGGTAGCCGAAGGCACCTCGAAGGAGCTCATGGCTGACGAGTTAATGAGGAAGACCTATCTGGGAATGTAAAAAAGTTGTTCTAAAAAAATAATATCATAAAGAGCTATGTTATTTTAATTCAGGACTTCTTCGGCAGATTTGCCCAAAGGTTTAATTTCCATCTAAAAGCATAAATTAAACGGATGGAAATAAAAAAAATTTATAGTTTTTAGGAAAGGCATAGGCGCATGAATAAAATTTTTTCTCTGGAAAATAAAATTGCTTTGGTAACCGGCGCCAGCAGAGGTCTGGGTAGGGATGTATGCATTGCGTTTAGCGAGGCCGGTGCAGACATCATAGCCGTGAGCAGAAATGAAGAATTGCTCAAAAGTCTTTGTGAAGAGATTCGTGGCAGGGGTCGTAAGGCTCTTCCCGTGGTTGCCGATATAGGCAAGGCTGTCGATGTCATGAATGTGGTCGAAAAGAGCATGAATGAATTCGGCAGAATAGACATTTTGGTCAATAATGCGGGAATCTCAGGCCCCCAGAAGCTGTTCAAGGATATTGAAGAGTCCGAGTGGATGGATGTTTTCAGAACAAATCTCAACGGGACCCTTCTCTGCACCAAGTATGTCGGCAAGGAAATGATTCAAAAAAACAGGGGTAATATTATTAATATTTCTTCTGTACTGGGGACTATCGGAACATATTTTACGTGTCCCTACAGCGTTGCCAAAGCGGGTATCATCCAATTTACAAGAAATGTTGCGCTGGAATGGTCTCGCTACAGCATCAGAGTGAACTGCATATCACCTGGTATGCTTAAGACAGACATGATGAATCAAACTCTCAGCGATGAAAAAATGACCGCCGTGCTTCTGAAAAATACGCCTCTGAGGAAAGTTGGGCAAACAGGTGATGTGGTAGGCGCGGCCATTTTCTTGGCTTCGGAAGCGTCGGGCCATATAACGGGAGAAAATATTTCCATAGATGGCGGGTTTGCCATGAGTAAAGCTTAGGGTTTATATTAACCCGGGGGGGAATATCTCAATAAGAGACCGAGAAAAGTTAATTTTTGCTCAAGTCTTGAGGGGCAGTTTAAAAGAACCGGAAATATTTTTCTTTGCTCTCAATCCCATTATCGGTACTGTTCTTGAGAGAAGATTTACAGTTTCGTAATTAGAATATAAAGGAACCAGGAGGAAAAATCATGGAAAAATATGATGTAGTAATTATTGGCGGTGGCCATAACGGACTTATTGTTGCTGCGTATTTGGCCAAAGCCAAGGTAAATGTTTGCGTGGTGGAATTGCAGGATATGGTGGGCGGATGTGTGGTTACGCGGGAAATTAATACGCCGGGGTTTAAGCATGATATCGCGGGGATTATGCATGTGACCATTCAAGCCAGCCCGATGTTACATCAGGATGAATTGGGACTGAAGTCGAAATATGGCCTTAAGTATATTTCCCCTGATGTTCCCGGTGCCATTGTGTTTAGCGATGACACCGCTCTTGTTATATACAAAGATATCCAGAAAATGTACGAATCTATCAAACAGTTTTCCGTCAAAGATGCCGATGCCTATCTCAGGTTCTGCGATTATATGAAAAAAATAACGGCACCGATAGGAATAGGCATGTTTACCGCGCCGCCCCGTTTCGGCGCCATGATGTCTTTCCTTGATTCCAGCGAGGAAGGACGGGAATACATTCGTTTTATCTTCTCCAGCGTTCATGATATTGCTGAAGAATGGTTTGAAAGCAAGCAGATGAAAAGCGCCTTTGTCCGATGGTCTTCTGAAGAAATGGTTGGGCCGCGCGAGAAAGGGACAGGGTTATACGCAGCAGGCTGGCCTCTTTTTCATACCTGGGGTTTTGCCATGCCTGTCGGGGGGTCCGGCGCATTAAGTGAGGCCTTGGCGGCCTGTATAAAAGATAATGGTGGCACAATTAAACTTAACTCAGCTGTTGAAAAAGTCATCGTAAAGAATGGCACTGCTACGGGTGTTATTCTTAAAAACGGTGAAGAGATCGCTGCAAAAAAAGCTGTTGTTTCCAATGTCAATGTCAAACAACTTTTCCTGCAGATGCTTAGTGACCAAGAAATCTCTTCGGTTTTTCAAGATAAGATAAGGAAGATAAAACCGGCTTCTTTTGCCCCTCTGTCACAATTCATTGATCTGAACGAAGCTCCTAATTTTAAAGCGGGTGGAGACACTAATAAAGTACCCTTTGTTGAAATTGCTCCGTTCGGTGAAGAACTGCTGAGGTCATTTGATGATTATTCCTATGGTGTGCCAAACGGCGGTATGCCCGTTATAGGTCTCGCTACCAGAATTGATCCTACCCGCGCGCCTGCCGGGAAGCACACGCTTTACCTGTACCACTATGAGCCGTACCATTTGCGTGATGGCGGGGCTGCTGCCTGGGATAAAGTAAAAGAAAAAATTGCCGATGATGTTCTGGAGACACTCAGTAAGCGTTGCACTAATTTGGACTCCAGCAATATTATTAGCAGGCGGATATTCAGTCCGCTGGATTATGAACGGATGAACCCCGCGCTTGTTGAAGGTGATATTGGTCATATAGGTTCATTTTTGAGCCAATTATTTGGCAACCGACCACTCCCTGGCTGGGGGCAGTATAAAACGCCCATTCAGAAACTCTATCTTTGTGGCGCCAGCACTCATCCGGGAGTTGGTATTACAGGAGGTGGAAGAGCGGCCGCCAAGGTTGTTATGGAAGAGCTGGGGATTGATTTTAAGAAAATGATTGCCAGATAATCATTAACATCCGGGGTAAAAAACTTAGGCCGGGAGAATATGAATCGGGAATAAATGGCAGGGAGAGAATAGTTGTAATATTTTTTCCCTGCTGATAAAATAACGCATTATACGGGGACGGGTTATGAACAGCTAGTTACCGTGTTAAGAAGTTTATAGAAAGGTGAAATCCGAAAATAAATATATGAAAAATGTTGTCACAATTAGAAATGAAAACGGAGACGAGGCGGCGTCGGTTTATTCCGTCAAACGTGTTGGTGATAAGTTAGTCATGGACGGGAAAGCTTTGGGCACAATGCAGATGGATATGATTCTTACCGTAGAAGATGCGTGCAAGGCAGTGAAAATGGCGCTTTCTTGGGAGGTTATATCTTTTATTATCCTTCTGCCGTTTTATGTTTTAAAAAACAAAATTTCCGGAAAGAAAAAAGATAAAGCTGGATTTTAGTCAAAGTTCCAGTTGCAGAAAGATTGCCCGGCACAAAAAGTAAAAGCCGAATCCTACCAGAAATATTCCGGCAATCAGTGATATAAAGCGTATAACTTTTTCGGCGATGATTTTTTTCCCCCAGTGCAGCGCGGCCGATAAAAATAAAACCCATAAAAAACATCCCAGTAAAATGGAAAGGCAGGAGAGAAAAGCGTTCATACTGGTGGCAGGAGTTGCTTGCCCCGCCAACAGTGCGCCGAAGACGCCCGTCCACCAAACGATTGTCATCGGAGAGAAAAATGCCAGCACATAACCCGCCGTGTAAGAGTTTTTAAACAGGCGGTGCGGCTGTTTTGTATTGGTCAAAGATTTACCGCAATATTCCTTTATGCTTGTTGCCCCTAGATAAACCAAAACAATGCTTCCCGCGACGCCCAAAAATATCTTCATCAAAGGAATATTTAAAAAAGAGATCAGACCGAAAAAAATCAGCGTCAGGTAAGTGGCATCAGCGCTCATCGCTCCCGCGCCGGTAAGGAAAGCCTGCGTAAATCCTGATTTCAAACCGCGTTTGATGATTTCCAGATTAACCGGCCCGATCGGCGCGGCCAAGCTTAGTCCCAAAAGTATGTTTTGCAGCAGAGTGTATTTTTCCAAATGCAGTTCGCTTTTTTAAGCTGTCTTCACCAGGTGGCAAAAACCGCCGTCGCCATTTTAATGTGCACTGTATAACACGGCAACATTTTATAAACAATATTGATGATAAAAGGTAAAGTAATTTAACCGATACCGACAAATATTGGACTGATAACTAATTGATTATGAAAAGTACGAAAGCGACGATTATTACTTGAAGGACGAGCTGCAAAGTTGATCTGAAATACGAGCACTCCGCTTCGTCTTTTGATTATTCGGCGCACAGAGTATCTTACGTCGCGTAGTACATCCCTTTGTCATCAACTGCAACTTCATTATTCTTCATCAGTCTGTCCAAATGCTTCGCGATCATAGCCTTCTCCCAGTAAATAACGAAAATGTTGGGATGTGCGGGGTAGATGAGCTTTTTTGCCGCCAGTTCGTCAATCGTGCAGTGTCTTTTTCTGAGCGCGGCGAGAATCCTTTTGTCCCGCTTGTAGATGCGTTCTCTATACTCGCTGAATGCTTCGCGGATATGGGGCGTTGTCAAAACCTCCTTGTTGTGCCCTGAAACGACCTTGTCCGGCTTCATATCGATGATTCTGTTTATGGAAGCAATAAAGTAATCCAAAGGCGTGGAATTGTCGCCGTACCATGGCCCAACCTTTGTAAGGCATATGTCTCCGCAAAAAAGGAGGCCTTCGTCCGGGAAAAAGAACGTAAGGTGACCTGAAGTGTGGCCGGGCATATGCATTACGTAAATTTTCGTTTTTCCGGTATTTATAATGTCACCTTCGTCAATTGTTCCGTCGACGCGCCATTCTTCTAAAAATGAAGGTTTCAGATGAACAAACTGCTGTGCCGGATCCTCCCCTTGCATGTACTTCTCCCAGTTCTCGATGGGAGCGATCTTTTTATGGTCTCTAAAATTCTCCTGTTCCAGGGGATGAGTAACAATTCGGGCATTGACGAAGAGGTCATTGTCCCAAACATGGTCAAGGTGACAGTGGGAATTGATGAGGATATCGACATCTTCCGGCCTGGCCTGTTCGGTAATTTTTCCCGCGCCGCTGTCGATCATGACACGTATGTCATCATCGATGAGTACAGCGTTAGATTTACCGTATCCTTCTTCAGTGAAAAAAATATATATCCTGTTATTTATCTTCTGAATCATGGCAACTGCGTTGATTGGACTGAATACCACCCGGCTTGAAACAAGTTTCTGAGAATATCGGCATATTGTTTCCTACAGCATAACGAAAAATCAGCTTAAACGTAAGCAATCGGCTGAATTGATTTAACTATTATCGCTAGTAATGTAGCATAAAACAGCAATATTGGGGAAAATATTTTCAAGAAATATGGGATATCATGGTTGCGCGGAAGCAATAATATTAGTCACGATTTTATTGACACAAGATATTGTTTTGCTTATACTTCTGCCGGATATCATATGAAGAGAATATTAACGGACAAGGAAAGCAATTCGCTGGAGAAGCGCATTGCCGAAGTGGAAAAAAAAACAGGCGCGCAAATTGTGCTCGCGGTTGTCGGGCGCAGCGATTCTTACGCTGAAATCCCCTGGAAGGTTTTTGCGCTGGCCGTTTCGATGGCCGGCCTTTTTATTTATGCGTTTAATTTGCTGTGGCCGGGACGTTGTTCTTCCGCTACTGTTCTTGTTTCCATAGTATTTATATTAATCATTGGCATTACCGCCGCGCTTTTTTCAGTTTATTTTCCTTGGTTTGCGCGTTTTTTTCTGGCAAGCCACCGTGCGGAAACAGAAGTCCGCCAGTACGCCGAATCTTTCTTTTTAACTAATGAATTGTTCTCCACCAGCTACCGCACCGGTATTTTATTGCTGATCAGTCTGTTTGAAAGAAAAGTTATCTTGCTTCCCGATAAAGGTATTGGCGGAAAACTGAGTCATGCAGAGATGCAAAAAGTTATTGAAGAAATGAAGCCATTTCTCGCATCAAGGCAGGTTTACCACGCCCTGGAAAATGGTTTGGACGTATTGGGGAAATTGTTGGTGGACAAAAACTTGAAAGAATCCGGCAGAAACGAGCTTCCCGACATGATTATTGAGGAGAAAGGCGGATGAAAAAGGCGCTTTTTACAGTGGTTTTTAGCCTGTTTTTATCTGTATCGGTTTTCGGTGTAGATGTTCCGTTTCTTACTGGGCGCGTGACCGACAACGCGCAAGTTATTTCTATGGATAAACGTCTTGTTATTACGGAAATGCTCAAAGCGCATGAAGAAAAAACCGGCAACCAGATTGCCGTGCTGACCGTTTCCACACTGAACGGGGCAAATCTGGAAGAATACGCTGTGGAGGTATTCGATTCCTGGAAGCTGGGACAAAAAGGTAAGGATAATGGTCTATTAATCGTGGTCGTTCCCGGTGACCGGCGTATGCGCCTTGAGGTCGGTTATGGTTTGGAAGGGCAACTTACCGACGGTATGGCCGGCAGTATCATTCGTGACGTGATAACTCCTCACTTCAAAGAAAAAGATTACGGAACAGGCATTGAAGAGGGGGTAAAAGCGGTTATTTCTGTTTTGGAAAGAACCTCACAGGCGGACGTAGAGGCGCCTTTGGGGAGAAAAAGACCATCAGATTTAAAATTTCAGGGCCCGGAGCTTTCCCTTATGGAAAAGATTTTTCTCGGTGCGTTTATTTTCGGCATCATCGGATTGTTTACTTTCATCGGTGTTTTAACCCCCGGCGTGGGTTGGTTTTTGTATTTTTTTCTCATTCCCTTTTGGGCGATGTTCCCCCTTGTTATTTTGGGCGCCACGGGCGCTTTTTACTTGCTGGTAATTTATCTCGTAGGTTATCCTTTGGCGAAAATTCTATTGAAGAATACAGACTGGCATAAAAGAGTGCAAAAAGATTTAAACACAAAAGGAAAAGCATCCATCGGAGGTTTCACAATCGGTACGGGTTCATCTTGGGGTTCCTGGAGCTCCGGTTCATTCGGGGGAGGTTTTTCCGGAGGCGGCGGCGCCTCCGGCAGCTGGTAAAATTTTATACCGCTTCTATTGTGGAAGTCGGTTTCGTCGTGATGTTGTAAGTTACGCTGACTACTTCTGGTATGTTTTTTGTTATTTTTGCGGCCATTTTTTCCAACACGGTAAAAGGTAATCTGGTTGGCGCTGCTTTTCGGGCGTCCGTGGAATTCCAGCAACGGATTTCAATCTGATTGCCGAAAACCCGTTTGCCGTAGCGCATGCCGGTAACCCGATCGTTATGCAGAATGGCCAGATACTGGAAAGCTTTGACGTCTTTTAACTGTGCCTCAACAATGGCCGTCGCTTTTCTGACGATGGCGATTTTTTCCGGCGTTACTTCTCCGATAACGCGGGCGGCCAGCGCCGGCCCGGGAAAAGGAAATCTGTTGAACATGCTTTCAGGAAGCCCCAGACCACGGCCGACTTTACGCACGCCGTCCTTGCGCAGTTGAATCAGCGGCTCCAAAATTTTGTAGCCGAACGCCTTTTGCGGGTCGATGTCCAGTTGCGCAAAGACATTGTGCTGTCTTTTTATCCCAGCCACTGTTTCATCAATGTCCGTGAGAATTGTACCCTGCAGGAGATATTTCGCGCCGCTTTGCGTAACCAGGTCGGCAAATATTTTTTTGTAAAAAGTTTGCGTAATGGCCTCTCTTTTTTCTTCCGGATCAGCAATGCCCCTGAGGGCATCAAAAAAAGCCTGGGAGGCATCGATTATCTCGACGGGAATGCCCAGTTTTTTAAATTCGGCTTTCACTTTCTCCGGCTCTCTCTTGCGCATGATGCCGTTATCAATAAAATAAGTTTTTAATTTATTCCCCAGCGCTTTATGTCCCAGTGCCGTAACAACGGAAGAGTCGACACCGCCGGACAGCGCGTTAATTGCCATGCCGTCGCCGACGATGTTTCTGATTTCCCGAACCTTTTCCTCGATAAATATTTTCGTGTTCATATTCTTCGCTTTTATTTCTTTGGTTTTCATAATGAAGGCTCCTGCAGCTGAATTTGTGTTCACTTCCTTAGATTAATTTAGAATTCGTTTCAAGCATTAATGTGCCGTTTTGTGCAAATTATTGGACGGTATAGTAATAAAAAATTAAAGTTGTAAATTTTGCGGGATAAGGGTAAAAACTTCTAAAGATATTAATAAATTGAGAGGAAACTACATGAGACAGATTAAAATTATGCCGTGCCTGGATATGAAAGACGGGCGCGTGGTCAAAGGAGTTCATTTCGTGGATTTGAAAGAAGCGGGAGACCCGGTGGAAAACGCCACTTGTTATCAGAAAGAGGGAGCGGATGAACTGGCGATGCTGGATATTGCCGCGACGCTGGAAAGCAGAAAAACACGCCTTACGTGGGTGAAAAAGGTGGCTTCTGTTATCGATATTCCTCTTACTGTCGGCGGCGGAATAACGAATATAGAAGACATTGAACTTGTCCTGCAGGCGGGCGCAAGCAAAGTTTCCATGAACAGCGCGGCGGTGAAAACCCCCGCGCTAATTGCAGAGGCGGCAAAAAAATTTGGTTCGGATAAAATAACAGTGGCGATTGACGCGAAAAGAAACAAAACCATGCCTTCCGGATTTGAACTGGTTGTTTCCGGTGGCACAAAGCCTTTAGCCAAAGACGCGGTTGAGTGGGCGAAAAAATGCGAAGAACTGGGCGCGGGTGTTATTTTGCCCACCAGCATGGACGGGGACGGCACAAAAGCAGGTTATGATATCGCGTTCATCAAAGCGATTTCTTCTGTCGTGAAAGTGCCTGTGGTGGCTTCGGGCGGGGCGGGAAGACTGGAAGATTTTTACGAAGCGGCGGCCAAGGGTGGTGCGAGTATCCTGCTTGCGGCATCGGTTTTTCATTTTCGTATAGTCAATATTCGGGAATTGAAAAATTATCTGCGGGGAAAAGGATTGTCGGTTGCCGGGGGGAAATAGCCGCGGTTTGTGTGGTGATGAAAGCGAGAAATATGGTTCAACGCCGCATTCATGAGGGCAGATAAAAATGAGCAGACCGTATCATTTGTTAAAATACGGAAAAGGCGACAGCGAAAAGTTTACCGTCATAGCGCACCGCGGCGCTTCTGCCTATTATCCGGAAAACACCCTTGTATCTTTTGCGGCGGCAATAAGTCTTGGCGCCGGGATGGCTGAATTTGACGTTCAGTTAAGCCGTGACGGGGAAGTCGTTGTGTTTCACGACGAAAAACTTTCCCGTTGCACGAACGGCAGGGGAAAGCTTGCCGCTTACACTCTTGCGGAGCTGAAAAAACTTGACGCCGGAAAATGGTTTGACGAAAAATTTAAGGGTGAAAAAATTCCGACACTGAAAGAAGTTTTATCTCTCTGTAGCGGGAAAATTGCCGTTAATATTGAAGTTAAAACCGAGGCGGTTGCTGACAAAACCGCCGGCGGTATTGAAGAAAAGTGCCTGAAGATTGTCGGACAAACCGGCATGAGCCGGTACGCTGTGTTTTCCAGTTTTGATCCCCGGGCGGTGCAGCACTTGAAGCAAATTGACAACAGCGCGGCTGTCGCCGTTTTGTTTGAAAAAAAATTTTACGGCGTAAAACCGCCCTCGGAAATTGTTGAAATGCTTGGCGCGGATTGTTTCAACTGTTCATACAGAGAACTTAACAAAAAGTGGTTGCGGGACATTAAAACGCATAATATTCCTGTCAATGTTTACACTGTTGATGAGGAGAGGGAAATGCGGCGGCTTTTGGAGGCGGGTGTGGACGGAATTTTTACCAACAAACCGGATGTTTTGAAAAAGGAAGCGGCTGATTTTTTTCAGCGAAAAATAGGAAAATAAACGTGGATAAAAGCGGTTATGGAAATATCAAACGTGCTGATTAAAACAATTGTGGCATCGCTAGACGTCTTGACACGGGTATCCGGCATGGATATTCGTGTTCACGGCAAGGAAAATGTTCCCGACCAGCCGGTTCTTTATGTTGTTAACCACTTCACGCGTCTGGAAACTGTTTTGATGCCTTATATTATCAAAAAAACGATACAAAAATATCCTCTGTCACTGGCGGATAAGTCATTTTTTAACAGCAGGATGGGCCATGTCATGGCCAAACTTGGTGCCATTTCCACCGCCGATCTGAATCGCGACGCACTTTTAATCAGAGCTCTGCTGAAAGACAGCAATCCTGTTATTATTTTTCCGGAAGGTCAGATGATCAAGGATAAAAGGCTCATCGAAAAGGGCAGATACATGGTTTTTAACACGGGGGCAAGAAGGCCGCCGCATACGGGAGCCGGGCATATTGCCTTACGGTCCCAGTTCATCAGGGAAGAATTGAAACTGTTTCGCGAAAGAGGCGATGACTCGTCGATAAAGGAAATTGCCCGGCATTTTGGTTTTGACGCCGCCGATGTTGATAAAATTCTACAAAAGGAAACATATATTGTGCCGGTAAATGTCACCTATTATCCGATACAGGCCAGGGAAAATGTCATCAGCAGACTGTTGAGCAGATTTGTCGAAGATATCTCCGGACGTTTTGAAGAAGAAATGCTCATAGAAGGCTCCATGGTCACGCAGGGCGTGGATATTGATGTAAACTTTGGCAGGGCTATACCGATGAAAAAGTATATAAAGGCCAGCGCCCGCCTGCACAAGATGTTGTCCGATCAAAAACTTTATCTGCATCCGGGGGAGTTGAAGTATGCCGCCCCGTTCAAAAAACTCTATATTCGCATCATGTACGAGTACATGGATGCCATTTATTCAATGACGACCGTAAATCACGACCATTTATTTTCTTATGTTTTGTCAAAATACAGAAAAAATAAAATCAGGGAAGACGATTACAAAAACCGGGTTTTTCTGGCCATAGAAAATCTGCGCCGGTGCGGACTGACTAATTATCATACGTCTTTGAACAAGAAACAATTTTATCTGCTCACGGATGACGTTCATGAAAAATACGAACGCTTTATCAGCTCGTCAACCGCCGCCGGCCTCATCTCTCTGGAGAAGGGCTGCCTCATTAAAAATAAATATCGTTTCAGCAAAACCTACGATTTCCATACGATAAGGAAAGACAATATCATCGAAGTTCTGAAAAATGAAATAGAGCCTCTGCGGAATCTTACAAAAGCACTTAACCGCCTGATGTTATTGCCCGACTCCTATATCAGACGAAAAATCAGAAACCATTTTATTGAACTGGATAAAAAACTTTTTGAAGATGATTATCAGAAGTATTTTCTTGAAGGAGAAAGCAAGCCGAAAAAAATTGGGGCGCCTTTTTTCTGGAAACACATGCTCGGGAAAAAAGGAGTCATTCTGGTGCATGGTTACATGGCCGCGCCGGAGGAAATAAAGCCGCTCGCTGAGTATCTTTATAAAAGTGGCTACAGCATTTATGGTGTGCGCCTGCGGGGACATGGCACGGCGCCGGAAGACCTGGCTTCCCGTAATTGGGAAAAATGGTATGATTCTGCGGGTCGCGCTTACATCATCATGAAAAGCTGTATTAAATCATTTGCCATTGCCGGGTTTTCCACCGGTGGAGACATAGCCTTGCTGCAGGCAGCGAACAAACCGGGCAGATTCAAGGCGGTAATATCGATCAATGCGCCGCTCAGACTTCAGCATATTTCCTCGAAGCTTGCTTCGGTGATTGTTGCCTGGAACAAGTTACTGACAAAATTCAAAGTGCAAAAAGGGAAAATGGAGTTTGTCGAGAACGATCCGGATAATCCTCATATCAATTATTTGCGCAATCCGGTATACGGCGTGTATCAATTGGAAAAACTGATGCAGATTGTTGAAGAGAAATTGGAAAATATCAGTGAACCCGTGCTGGTTTTGCAGGGCTCGAATGATCCGGTGGTAAATCCTGTGAGTGGACGGGAAATTTACAAAAAAGTAAAAGCCAAGAAGAAAATATTTGCGGAAATCAAAGCGGACCGTCACGGAATACTGCGCGGTGTTCAAGCTGAAAAAGTCAACGCGAAAGTTCTGGATTTTCTTGACGGCGTATTTTAAATTATGCGCCCGGTTATTAAGCAACCATAGTGTAATGTTTTTCGCGGAAAAGCCTCAGGCAAACGTCCACCACCTCGGCGTCGTAGAGAATGCCTCTGTTCTTTAGTATTTCTTCCAGCGCGGTTTCAGTGCTGTAAGCGGCGCGGTACGGGCGGTGAGTGGAAATTGCCTCCACCACGTCGGCGACCGCCAGAATTTTGGATTCCAACAGGATATCATTTTCTTTTAATCCATGAGGATAACCGGCGCCATTGACTCGTTCGTGATGTTCCAGTACAACACGGGCAATCGGCCAGGGAAACTCAATGTCTTTTAAAATTGTGTGCCCCGAGACCGGATGCGTTTTTATCAAATTGTATTCCAAAGTCGTAAGTCGTGTGGGTTTGGTGAGAATTTCCGACGGTATCGATATTTTGCCGATGTCATGAATCAGACTGGCCATACGGATTCCCTCTATTTGCTCGTCGGATAATTTCATTTCCGTGGCGATGGCCTGAGCTAAATGCGCCACGCGTCGTTGATGTCCGGCCGTGTAGGGATCCCTTGTTTCCACCGTAACCGCCATGGCGTTGATAGTGGCCTGCAGGGCTTTGCGCATTTTTTTGAGATTTTCCTGCCGTTCAGCTTCTATTTTCTTTTTATCCGTGATGTCCTGCACCATGCCCTGGTAGTAAATTAATTGCCCTTTCTTGTCGCTGATGGGATGCATGCTGAGGGATAGCCATACGCGTTTATCATCTTTGCGGTAAAATTCGGTTTCAAAATTTGTTATTGAACCTTGTTTCCCGACAAGATTAAGCAACCTTTGCCTGTCTCCGGGATGCACATAATGTTGATGGGTGATGCTTTTGACGGATTTCATCATTTCTTGTGGCGAATCATAACCCAATATACGCGCGAAACCGGGATTTATGGTGATGTATTGCCCATCAGCGGTGGACTGATAAATTCCTTCCTGCGCATTTTCCACCAGGGAACGATATTTTTCTTCACTTCGTAAAAGAGCGTCCTGAGCTTTTTTCTGTTCCGTGATATCGACGGAAAAGCCGATGATGCCGATTATTTTTCCGCTTTTATCACGGTAAGGAACTTTATCAGTTTGTAGCACCATTGAGCCTCTTCTTGTCTTTATTGTTTCCAAAATGCCTATTTTCGGTTTCCCGCTGGCCATGATTTCCCTGTCATCTTGCAGAAATTGCGCTGCATCCCGAGGATTGATTGTCTCGTTGCTTTTACCTTCGATTTCTTCTTTTGTTAGACCGGTTTGTTCAAGAAGCGCTTTGTTGACACGGGTGAATCTGTTTTGGGTGTCCTTGAAATAAATCATGATGGGCGATGATTCGATCATGATTTCCAGCTCTTCATGTTTCTTCCTCAGTTCTTCTTCCGCGTGTTTTCGTTCGGTGACATCTCTGGCCACGC
>DIEW01000093.1 GCA_002418825.1 Syntrophaceae bacterium UBA5764
TCTTCGGTTTCACCGGAGCGATGGCTCAGAACGGCCGTGTAGCCGTTGGTTTGGGCCAACTCGACGGCGTCGAGGGTTTCGGTGAGAGAACCAATCTGGTTGACTTTGACCAGGATGGAGTTGGCGGTGCCGGTGTCGATGCCTTTCTTGAGGAACTTGACGTTGGTGACGAAGAGGTCATCGCCAACGAGCTGTACTTTACCGCCGAGTTTTTCAGTCAAGGTCTTCCAGTTTTTCCAATCACCTTCGGCGCAGCCGTCTTCGATGCTGACGATGGGATATTTGGAACAGAGTTCGACGTAGAAATTGACGAGTTCTTCGCCACTGATGGTTTTGCCGGTGCTCTTCTTGAAGGTGTAGGTGCCGTTCTTGTTGTAGAACTCTGATGAGGCGACGTCGAGAGCCAGGAAGATCTGTTTTCCGGCTTTGTAACCGGCGTCTTTGGTGGCCTGCAAGATGGACTCGATGGCATCTTCGACGCTGTCAAGCTTCGGAGCAAAGCCGCCTTCATCGCCGACGGCGGTACTGAGGCCGCGCTTCTTGAGGACGGATTTCAGGGCATGGAAAATCTCAGTGATCGCACGGAGGCCTTCGCTGAAAGTCGGAAGGCCGTGGGGCATGATCATAAATTCCTGGAAATCGATGGGGGCATCAGAGTGAGCGCCGCCATTGATTACATTCGCCATGGGGACGGGGAGTAGCTTGGCGTTGGGACCGCCCAGGTATTTGAAAAGAGGAATGCCGAGGGCTTCGGCTGAGGCTTTGGCATTTGCAAGCGAGACCGCGAGGATGGCGTTCGCGCCAAGCTTGGACTTGGTCTCCGTGCCGTCGAGATCGAGCATGATGCTGTCTACGGTCAACTGATCGAGGGCGTCGACGCCTTCGAGTGCGGGCAGGATCTTGTCTTTGACGTTTTTGACGGCCTTGGATACGCCTTTGCCGAGGAAGCGCTTTTTGTCGCCGTCGCGAAGTTCGATGGCCTCGTGTTCGCCGGTACTGGCGCCAGAGGGAACGGCCGCGCGCCCGATGGCGCCGCCGGCCAGAATCACGTCCACTTCAACGGTGGGGTTGCCGCGTGAATCCAGGACTTCACGGGCTTGGATATCATAGATAGTGCTCATAAGTGTCAGTTTCTGTTTCGTTTCCGGCGTGATCCAGGGAGGCCGCTGTGGCAACCCGGTTTCCGGGGTCCAGCTCCAAAGAATGCGGGCGGTAAGGTTCGGGCTCGTTTTTTAGAGGCCCTGATCCGCAGCCCTGCATCCTCAAAGCTGATGCATGATAAAACGGCAGCCCCGTGAGTCAAGGTTTCCGGAAGAGGCCCAAGGCGAACAGGCCGAAGCGGGGGCAATCTCGAATTAGCCCGCTGATTCGGCAGAAGCATGCAGAAGTTTCCAGATTTTTGTTGGGGGGGGTGGGAAAAATGGTTTTGACAATTTTGGGCCGAGTCTTACCTTTTGTGTCACTCCGGATGGGGTCGTAGCTCAGTTGGTAGAGCGCCTGAATGGCATTCAGGAGGTCAGGGGTTCGATCCCCCTCAGCTCCACCAAAAAGTAAGGGAATCATCACCAGTGATGATTCCCTTTTTTGTTATTATAAATCCTGCGCCTGTCTTTTAATGTCTATTCTTTTCTCCTTAGTCAGTGCTTTTTTATTCCCCTCAAGCCATGAACGCATGGCTTCTTCCTGTTTCACCGACAATAATATTTTTTTGTAGATATCTTTTTCCTTTTCCAAAACTTGTCGATCCAGCTTGCTTAAAGACTTAAGCTTAAATACTACATAAGTACCGTTAACGAAAAATGAATTTTCCGGATACGGGTTGGCAACAGATAGCCGATAAAAAGTTTTGGGGTCGCCCTGATTAAATCCCAATTTGGGAATAGACTCTCCCGGCTGGAAAAATCCCGTTTCTTCAACGCGCAGCCCTTTCTCACGCGCAACTTTATCCAGAGGTTCACCGGCCTTTATCCTGTCTAAAATCACCCGGGCCTCATCCGCGGCAAGCTGATTAAGTTCCGCGGCGATCAACTGTTTTCTGACTTCGTTTTCAACCTCTTTCAACTGGGGCAAATAGGCCGGCTTTTTATCGATTACTTCCAAGAGATAATAACCTTTTTCCGTGGCAATAATCCTGCTCAATTCCCCCTTTTTTAATTCCAAGATCTCCGCGATAAAGCCATCGACAGAGGAAAATTCCTGTGGCGGCTTATCAATAGGGAAAAATCCAGCTTGGTGAATGGTCAATTTATTTTTTTGGGCATACTCGTCAAAATTGTTTTCCTGGTAAATCACATCACGAGCTTTTTTTGCTTCAGCCTGGGCTTTTTGCGTACCTCTGATCACCCTGAGCTGTTGGACAATTATATTTTTCGCTTCAGCAAAAGACATTTGTTTGCCTTCTTTGTTGCGATAATTGTCCTTATAAAGGCTGTAGTAATCGCGCGCCTCGTCATCACTAATATGGTCTTTTGCATAAAAAGCTGCCGGAAAATAAAAATACTTTATCTTTACCTGCTCGGGACGCCGAAAAGCGCCGCTATTGCTGTTCAAGTAGCTCTCCAGTTGGGCAGTGGTGGGGGTAATTTTCTGCCGGACATTTTGTCCGGATATTTGAACGAAATTGAGGTTGATTTTCTGATTCTGCATCACAAACAGGTCAAAAATTTCCTGCTCGGAAACCTTAATACCTTCACGGACAATCAGCTCTATTCTGTTAGCCATTAAGTTAACTCTCTGGATAGCCTCAAAATCTTCCGCAGAAATCCTGTTGAAACGGAGCATTTGCCGATATTTACGTTCGTCAAAAATGCCGTTTGTCTGAAAGGCCTCGATGGACGTGATCATCTCCCGCAATTCTTCATCCGATACCCTTACTTTTAAATCCTCGGCCTTGGAAATAATGACATGCCGGTTAATAAGGTCGTCATAAGCTCTTTGCTTGAGATTCATTTCCTTAAGCATCTCCGAAGTAAGATTCGCCCCATAACGTTGCCTTACCATATCCAGCAATCTTTCATACTCTGTGTGGAATTCAGCTGCGCTGACAGTTCTTCCGTCAATAATAGCGATAACAGATGCCTGCTGACCGCTTCTGCTAGAGCCAAAATAGAGAACAAAGACAACAATAATGATGGCGATCACGGCAAGCATGAACCAACCGCGGGCGTGTTTACGAAAAAACTTCAGCATAAATTCACCTCAAAAAAATATTACATTTGATTGTCGGTAATGAAACGAAACTTACCTATTACAGACATTTATAAAATGCAAATATAATTTAAAAAGGCGTTGATTAGGGAAACGAAATACGATATAGAAAATCATTATTTGGCGCAAAAATAACCATTTTAAATATGGAGGATGAATGCTTTTTGATTATATTTTGGGCCGGTTTTCCAATGATCTGGCTATAGATCTGGGTACGGCAAACACGCTTGTCTTCGTTAAAGGCAAGGGAATAGTGTTAAACGAACCTTCCGTTGTGGCCGTACATCAGGATTCGAGAGGCACAAAAAAAGTTCTGGCCGTAGGTAATGACGCCAAAATCATGCTGGGGCGCACCCCCGGGAATATCATGGCCATAAGACCGATGCGCGACGGCGTCATCGCCAACTTCGATGCCACAGAAGCAATGCTGAAACACTTTATTTTGTCCGTGCATAACCGCAAGGCTTTGGTGCATCCACGAATTATAATCGCCGTGCCTTCGGGCATAACTCAGGTGGAAAGACGCGCCGTGCGCGAAACCGTCGAATCCGCAGGTGCCCGTGAAATTTTCATAATCGAAGAACCCATGGCGGCGGCAATCGGCGCAGGACTGCCCATAGCCGATCCGACAAGTTCCATGATTGTGGATATCGGTGGCGGAACAACGGAAGTCGCTGTTATTTCACTTCACGGTATCGTGTACTCCCGTTGTGTCCGGGTTGCCGGAGACAAAATTGATGAAGCCATTGTGCAATACATGAAACGTAAATACAATTTGCTTATCGGAGAAAGAACCGCAGAAACTATCAAATTTGACCTGGGCTGCGCTTACCCGCTTGATGAAATAAAGGTTGGTGATGTTAAAGGACGTGATTTGATTGCCGGCATGCCCAAAATCATCGAAACCAACTCTGAGGAAATCAGGGAGGCCATTAACGAGCCCCTTACCCTTATTGTAGACGCAATCAAAGATGCTTTAGAAAATGCTCCTCCGGAACTCGCCGGCGACATCGTCGATCGGGGCATCGTTCTTACGGGTGGCGGAGCGTTGCTGCAGAATATTGACGTACTTATCAGGGAGGAAACAGGATTACCGGTAACAGTAACTGATGATCCTTTGTCTTCCGTGGCGCGGGGCGCCGGCATAGCCCTGGATAACCTTGACATGCTCAAAGAAATTGCTGTTCAGGCATAAAAGCGTACGGCAATAAATGAACATTTAAATCTATCCTACCACAATCATTGCTAGTTGCCGACGCGATTTATAATTGCTTATTTCATCAGGTAAAAAATGTTTTTTTTTAGAAATTATAAATCTCTTATTCTGGTAACTCTTATCTTCATCTTCGCGCTTATCATGCTGTCTTACAGCATCAAGTACGATAAAGGTGAGGGAATTTTCCGGAAAATCGTGTTGGAAGCGGTAGCGCCATTCCAAAGCTTTTCACACTTTATCGTAAAAAGCGTTGACGATTCATGGGAGCGATACGTGACTCTTGTCGGTCTTGTCGAAAAAAACAAACAATTAACCAAAACCATCCACGAGCTAAAAGCCGAATTACTTATATACAAAGAAGGTTATTTAGAGGCTAAGCGGTTGAGCACACTTCTTGCCCTACGAGAATCTCTAGATTACGCTTTCGTTGCCGCTCGAGTTATCGCCAAAAAACAGACAGCCCTTTCCAAAACCATAGTCATTGACAAGGGCTCTTTCGACGGATTAAAAACCGGCATGCCTGTCGTAGCTCCTCCTGGTTTGGTTGGCCGTCTGATCAATGTTTCTTGGAATGTATCTAAAGTATTACTAATTACCGATGAAAACAGCAATGTTGACGCCATACTGCATCGAACACGTGTTCAGGGAATTTTCAGCGGCGCGGGACTGCACGAAGGAAAATTGAAATACATAACTAAAAATCAAGATGTGATAAGAGGGGACACCATAATATCCTCCGGCATGGGGGGTGTATTCCCCAAAGGGTTGCTCATTGGTCAGGTAAAAAATGTAGAGAAGCAAAACAAAGAACTATTTTTGAAAATCGACGTTACTACTTTTGTTGATTTTTCCAAATTAGAAGAAGTATTGGTTCTGGTTTCCGAAGAAAATGAGGGTAAATAAAAATGGCGTATTATTTACTGCTTCCGTTGTTGTCCCTTTTAGTCATCGCGCTGCAAACTGTTTTAGCCGATATAATTTTTTTAGGGCGACTGGCTATTGAAATATCATTCATTGTTGTTATTTACGCCGGTTTTCGTCTGGATTTGGCTAAAGGAGCCCTTTTGGCGTTCGTCTTCGGTTTTGTGCTTGATTGCATGACAAGCCCGGTAATAGGTTTGTTCACTGTAATTTACATCCTCGTTTTCCTTTGCTCATTTATATTATCTTTTATTTTGGATATCGAGAAAATACATTTTATTGCTTTATTTGGATTTCTATGCGCTTTAATAAAAGAAATTTTTGTTATAATATTTTATAATTTAGTGTTAAATTTTGATACGGTAATGAACATTCCGTTTATTTGTTTACCGCAAGCCATAATTATCGGTTTACTTACCCCTTTATTCTTTTATTTAATGCGACGGCTAGAGGTATTTTTTTATGGAAAACCGTTTCACCGTACTGAACGTACCGGAGACTCCCGAATTTCGGCAAAAATTTAAAATTGTCGTCACCGTATTGCTGATTATTTTCTCGCTTCTGCTTATCCGGCTCTGGTACTTACAAATTATCAAGGTACAGGAAATGAGAGAGAAATCGGAAAGTAACGCCATCCGTTACCGCAAAATTCAGTCCCTGCGCGGCGTGATTACGGACCGCAATGGAGACATTTTAGCCGATAACCTTCCTTCTTTTGATGTTGTCTACATGCCCGGCATAGCTAAAAATCACGAACAATTAATTCAGCGTTTGCAAATCCTGTATAACCGCAAAAACTTGGAAATAGATTTAAGCCAGCAATTTGGCAAAACGATGCGGCCGTATCTCCCCGTAAAATTAGAAAAAAACGTTGGCATGGAAAAAGTGGCAGTAGTGGAAGCAAATTCGGTAAATTTGCCAGGATTGTATATTGATGTTTCACCAGTCCGTTTGTACCCCAAAAAAGAAATGACGGCCTCTCTCCTGGGTTATATCGGAGAGGTCGGTAAAGACGATTTAGAAAATGGAGAAAGTGAATATTCCTTAGGGGATATTACCGGGAAATACGGAGTGGAAAAAGTGTTAGATCCTTATTTGCGTGGTCGCAGCGGCGCAGAGCTGGTGGAAGTAAATGTTCACGAAAAACAAATGCAGAATCTCGGGCGCATCGAAGCCGTGCCCGGTTATAACACTGTTCTGACCATAGACACTAGACTGCAAGAAGCAGCATGGCTCGGATTGAACGGAAAAGCGGGCGCTGTTGTGGCTTTAGATCCGCGGGATGGAGCTATTTTGGCCATGGTCAGCGCGCCATCTTTTGATCCTCATTTATTCAACGCAGGGATTTCCGCCGAACAATGGAAAAATTTGTTGAATAACCCGTTATCTCCGATGACCAATAGAGTCGTATCCGGTCAATATCCACCTGGTTCCACCTATAAGCTGATTGTTGCTGCCGCTGCTTTGGAAGAAGGTATCATCACCCCCCAAACGAAATTATTTTGTGACGGAACTTTCACCATGGGTAACAGAACTTTCAGATGCTGGAAAAAGCACGGTCACGGACAAATAGAACTGCACAGAGCCATAGTTGAATCGTGCGACGTTTATTTCTACAACGTCGGCAAAATGCTTGGGGTGGACAAAATAGCAAAGTACGCCAATCTTTTTGGTCTGGGAAAAGAAACCGGCATCAATTTCCCTAACGAAAAAAGCGGTCTCATTCCGACGCAACAGTGGAAACTGGAAAGATTAAAACAACCGTGGCATCCGGGTGAAACTATATCCTTAGCTATCGGGCAGGGATATAATCTGCTTACCCCACTGCAACTTGCCAATGCTTATGCCTCTTTTGCCAACGGCGGGACCGTATGGCAGCCACATCTCATAAAACGTGTTGAAACAGCTGAAGGAAGAATAATCAAAAAATTTGAACCGGTGAAGACCGCAACGATTCCCTTGAGCAAAAAAACTTTTGAACTGTTGCGCAGCGCCTTATGGGGGGTAGTTAATGAACAAGGCGGAACGGGAAGAGCAGCGATGGTACCCAACGCTGATGTTTGCGGGAAAACGGGAACGGCGCAGGTTGTTGGTTTACCGCAAGATCCAAAAGCCCGCCGGCTAAAAAAAATCAGTGCCTTTCATGAAGACCATGCCTTGTTCGTATGTTTTGCTCCACGGGACAATCCGGAAATAGTCATCGCCATAGTCGCGGAAAATGCCGGACATGGCGGTGCTGTTGCCGCTCCTATCGCCCGTAAGATGATGGAAATTTATTTCAACATTCAGGAAAGTGATATTAGACCACAAGTTGCAAACACCGCGGAAACGGGGCGCTGAACAGGAATAATTTATGCTTTTTTTAAAATTTGACCGAAGTAATCTTCATAATTTTGACTGGACGCTGCTGGCAATTGTGCTGTCCATCTGCGCGATAGGAATCTTAAATATTTATTCCGCCGGATACAGCTATGACGCTCTGGAAAGACAATCTCCTTTCTATATTAAACAAATACAGTGGATATTGCTTGGCCTGATCGCAATGATAATAACTTTTTCCATCGACTACAGATTTCTTGCCAAAGGAGCCTACGTTATTTATTGTATTGCTATCGCCCTTCTGATACTTGTTCATATCTTTGGCTACACCATGCACGGCTCCCAGAGATGGCTTTCCATCGGTGGTCTTGCTTTCCAGCCCTCCGAAGTAATGAAACTTTCCATAATCCTTGTCCTGGCCCGTTATTTTGAAGACCACAAATCCAACCAGCCGTATAAACTCAGAGAGCTTATAGTTCCAGCGTTGCTCATCATGCTTCCTTTTCTACTGATCTTAAAGCAACCCGATTTGGGAACAGCTTTAATCATCGTGCTTATATCAGCCTCGATAATTTTCTTTATCGGCGTCAATTGGAAATCTTTTCTTATCGCATCATCCGGCGCCTTATTGTCGGCTCCCATCGTCTGGCATTTTTTGAAAGATTACCAAAAAGACAGGTTGATCATTTTCTTTAATCCGGAAAGAGATCCGTTGGGTGCCGGATACCACATCATTCAATCCATGATCGCGGTGGGCTCAGGAGGTCTTTGGGGCAAAGGGTTTCTGAACGGCACGCAAACGCAACTTAAATTCTTGCCGGAGCAGCAAACGGATTTTGTGTTTTCTGTTTTCGCGGAAGAATGGGGTTTTACCGGCGGTTTTGTTTTGATCATTCTATTCATGTCGCTTGTTTTCTGGAGTTTAAAAATTGCCCTGCATGCCAGAGACCTGTCCGGAACTGTTATCGCTTTCGGTATAGTTTGTCTTTTTTCGTGGCAGGTATTTATCAATATCGGCATGGTGTTGGGTGTTTTGCCGGTAGTGGGCATTCCACTACCCTTTTTGAGCTATGGCGGCTCGGCCATGCTTTCTTTTATGGCCGCCATAGGGTTATTAATGAACATAAATGCGCATAGATTTATTTTGCACCGCTAGACACTAATAAAACTTTTAGTATATACTGCTGAGCGTAGAGAGGCATTCATTTTCAAATAAGGCAGGAGGGACTAAAATGTGGGAGAAAAAAAAGCAGGAAAGCGAAGAAATCAAGGCGGTTTTAGGCAAGGGAGCTGAATTTTCGGGTAAACTGATTTTCAATGGCTCCGTGCGCATAGACGGAGATTTTCAAGGTGAAATCAGCGGTCAAGGCACCTTGGTTGTTGGGGAAGGAGCGGTGGTAAAAGCAAATATTAACGTCCAAAATGTTTATATTAATGGTGACGTACAGGGTAATATTGATGCCAAAAATAAAGTTCATATCCACTCCACCGGCAAATTTTCGGGTGATATTCGCACGACGGCCTTTGTTATGGAAGAAGGCGCTTTCTTTGATGGAACATCAAGTATGAGCAATTCGGGAAAAAAGAACACAAATGATTCCCTGTACGGTTGATTAATTCGGCCCCACAAGAAGCAGTTTCTCATATAATTACTTTATAAAATCAATAGCATAAAATTACATAAGCGTTTTTTCTCCCGCCCGTTTATTTTCTTTGCATAAAACTAGACTGCCGGTCAGAAAAAACTTGACAAGCTATCAAGCTTGTGTTTATTAACAGCACGAGTTTTGGGTATCAATAAGTAAGGTTTCCTCTGCGTTAAACATTACAAAATATTCAAAACATCCTAGAACAATAAAATTTACACGTTTTAGGTAATGCGTATTGATGAAAGCCGCAGGGTGAACAAAAGAAATGTTCAACAGACGGCTTTTTTTGCGCAACAATACAAGAGGTAAAAAATGGTTCAAGTCCTTCCAGATTTAACGTTTTTCGTGCAAATGGCTATTTTTTTGGTTCTGGTCTTCGTTCTCAATGCTCTGTTATACAAACCAATTCTCAACATAATCGACCGCCGCAAAAAACAACTCGAAGAGCTGGAAAATGAAATCAAACTGTTTAATGAATCAGTTAATACAAAGGCAGCCGAATACGAAGAAAAACTCAAGCAGGCAAAAACAAATGCAGCCGAATTAAAAAAGGAAATAATTCAAGAAGGCAATGAGCAGGCCAAAAAAATAGTTGACGTTGTCCGAGCTGAAATCCCCGTGATGACCCAAGAATTTCAGCAAAAAATTGGAAAAGAAATCCAAACCGCGCGGCAGATTCTGGACAAGCAATCACAAAAATTATCTTTGGACATCGCGCAAAAAGTTTTGGGAAGGAGCGTCAAATGAAAAATTTCCGCCAGTCAAAATGGTTTTGTATTCTCTTTGTTATTTTTCTGCTTCTTCTATCTACTTGCATCGCCTATGCAGAGGGCGCTGAGGGCGGACACGAAGCTGAAGACTGGATTGAATTAGGATGGAAAACGTTTAATTTTATCATATTAATAGGGTTTTTATACTGGCTTCTGGCAGAAAAAATCAAAACCTTTTTTGTCGATCGGCGCAAGGAAATAAAAGAAACTTTAGAAAACGCAGCAAAGCAAAAAGTGGATGCAGAAAAAAAATATCGTGAATATTCCGAAAAAATCGACAAAGCGTCATCGGAAATAGACGGCATCATCGAAATGATTAAAGCACAGGGGCTCGCCGAAAAACAAAAAATCATCGATGACGCTCACAAAGTTGCCCAAAAAATGAAGGAAGACGCGCAGGCACGCATTGAACAGGAACTGCAGAAGGCCGCTTCTCAATTGCGCCTGGAAGCGGTTCATCTTTCCGTGAAGATGGCGGAGGAAATTCTAAAAAGAAATATTACCGAAAAAGATCATGAAGCGATGATCAAGGAATATATGGATAAGGTGGTNNAGCAAAAATTGATCAGCAATATTTCCAAAAGGTATGCCCGCGCTTTTTTTGAAATCGCGGCAGAGGAAAAAAAATTGGAGCAATTACATTCCGAACTCAATCAATTTTCTTCCATGATCACGCAGAATAAAGCGCTCAAAGAATTTTTAGCCAATCCGATTATCGAGCAAGACAACAAAAAAGCCGTTGTGGAAAAAATCATCAGCAAGCTTAATTTTTCAAAAATGACGGTCAATTTTTTAAAGCTGCTCGTTGATAAAAAAAGGATTGATTCTTTGCCGGACATAGAAATTTGCTACCGGCAACTAATGGATGAGGCGTTAAAAAAAGTTCGAATTAATGTAAAAACTGCATTCCCGCTTTCAAGTAAGATGCGGGACTATATAATTGCGAACATGGAAAAAATATCTGGGCGGAAAGCGGACATTACCGTGGAAACCACGCCGGAACTTTTAGGCGGTGTAATTATCAGTGTCGGCGATACACTTTACGATGGCAGCGTAAAAAGCCAGTTGAACAATATGAGAAATCTCTTAGGGGAGGCAAGATAAAGCATGGAAACAATCAAAGCGGAAGAAATCAGTCAAATTATTTCTGAGCAAATCA
>DIEW01000003.1:0-461 GCA_002418825.1 Syntrophaceae bacterium UBA5764
TGGCCTGCGCCCGCATCGGCGCCATTCACTCCCTTGTGTTCGGCGGCTTCTCCGCGGAAGCGTTAAGAGACCGCATCAACGACTGCGAAGCCAAAATCTTGGTCACTTGCGACGGCACCTACCGCGGTTCCAAGGCTGTTCCCCAGAAAGCCAACGCCGACAAGGCGCTGGAACAGAGTCCTTCCGTGAAAACACAGATCGTTGTGAAAAGAACCGGCATGGAAGTTCCCATGAAGGAAGGACGCGACGTCTGGTATGAAGACCTCATGGCCAAAGCGGACCGTTACTGCAAACCGGAAGAAATGGACGNNAAGATCCGCTGTTCATCCTTTATACCTCCGGCTCGACCGGACAGCCCAAGGGCGTCGTTCACACCCAGGCCGGTTACCTGCTGTACGCTTCCATGACGCAGCAGCTGGCGTTTGACGTGCGTGACGAAGACATCTACTGGTGCACCGCCG
>DIEW01000003.1:514-704 GCA_002418825.1 Syntrophaceae bacterium UBA5764
TCGAAGGCGTTCCCAACTATCCGGATTTCGGACGGTTCTGGGCCGTTGTCGAGAAATACAACGTCAACAATTTCTACACCGCTCCCACCGCGATCCGCTCGATTGCCAAGGAAGGCGACAAGTGGGTCAATATGCATGATCTTTCTTCGCTGCGGGTTCTGGGTTCGGTCGGCGAGCCGCTCAACCCCGA
>DIEW01000003.1:776-20269 GCA_002418825.1 Syntrophaceae bacterium UBA5764
CTCTGCCCGGCGCGATTGATATCAAACCGGCAAAAGCCATGAAGCCGTTCTTCGGTGTCGTTCCGGCGCTGATGGATGAAAACGGGAAGGAAATTGTGGGTCCCGGCAAAGGTTCCCTTTGCATTAAGAAGGCCTGGCCCGGCATCACCCGCGGTTTGTGGAATGATAAGGATGGCCGGTTTATCGAAAATTACTTCTCCCAGTTCCCCGGTTACTACTTCTCCGGTGACGGCGCGGAAAGAGACGCTGACGGTGACTACAAGATCACCGGCCGCGTTGACGACGTTATCAACGTGTCCGGCCACAGAATGGGCACCGCGGAAGTGGAGGCTGCATTGACGTCTCATCCGGATGTTGCGGAATCGGCGGTGGTCGGATTTCCCCATGACATCAAGGGTCAGGGTATTTTTGCCTACGTCACACTGAATAATAATGTGGCCAAGACAGACGACCTCAAGAAAGCTTTGATCGCGCATGTCCGCAAGGAAATCGGTCCGATCGCTACACCCGACGTTATTCAGTGGGCCGACGGTCTTCCTAAAACCAGATCCGGTAAGATTATGCGCCGCGTTCTGAGAAATGTCGCGGCCAAAGAATATGGTAATTTCGGTGATACTTCTACACTTGCTGACCCTGCTGTTGTCGACGACCTTGTCACCAACAGAAAAAAACTTGGTTAGCAAATCTTCGGTGCAGAGACAGCCATAATTTTTTTCTGCACCGGAAAAAACCCCTCCCTAAAATGCCGCTTTCCGTGAAACAGGAAAGCGGCATTTTCTTTATCATCGGCTATTTATATTAAAAATAACAGAATCAATGATGAAGAAGATTTTATTTTGATTGTTCCTTAGGCCTGTATCACGTCAAATCCAGCGTCATCGATACCATGTTCCCATCCCTACTGGCGAAATTGAAATCACAGCGGCGGAAAATACGGATCATCGCATAGTTTTCCCGCAGTGTTTCCGCCCGGATAGTTTTATAACCTTCCCTGCGGGCCAGCTCAATGCACTGTTCAGAAAGAGTATAACCCAGAGATTTATTTTGCCAGGGATCGGAAACAATGATGGCGTATTCCATCTCGCCTTCACATAGTTTGTTCTTAATCAGGCGCGCGATACCCAGGAATTTATATTTGTCGCCGTCCTTCATCTCCGCCACGACGGCTATCTCCTCTTCCGGATCAACATTGCAGAAGCGCTGCGCGCGCTCCGGCGTGGCGGAAAAAGGAGACAAAAACCTCAGCCACAGTGATTTTTCCGAGCAACTTTTGACAAAATCCGTCCACAGGCCGATGTCTTTGGGATTTATCAAACGCAGGCGCACCGGCAAATTATCGATGGATAGAGTATCCCTCGTAAGATGGCGGGCGATAGAATCAGCGATGGCGCTCTGACGCCGCAGACCATAATGATACATCTGCGACATAACCTCCGCGGCCATTTCCGCCGTGGAATAAACGGGAAACCCGGACTGTTCCATTCTGACCACATCATTAATCATGAATTCCTTACAGGCAACACAGCACAGGACGGGCTTTCCCTTGTAGTCGATGTTTTTCATCACATCCACGAAAGAGCCCAGAATTTCCCCCTGAAGCACAACGATAAACCCGCTGACGTCGTTTGACTCCACGCCGATTTCAACCAGTGTTTTGACCTGCGTAGGCGTCATGGAAAAAGAACAATCAATGGGATTGCCAGTGCTGGCATAATCCGGCAGCACGTTTTTCAATCGCTGCTGAAAATACGGTTCAAGCACAGCCAGGCGCATGCCGGACAAATACAGCATATCCGTAGCGGCCACACCCAGTGAACCGGTATAGGTAATCACCAGAATTCCGTCTCCTTTCGGACCCGGCTGCTTGGAGAAAGCGCGCGTGAGAGCAAAAAGGTGTTCATTGTCACGGGCACGGATTACGCCGCTTTGCCGGAAAGCGGCATTGTTGACTTCGTCATTTCCGGCCAGTGACGCGGTATGCGACGATACCGCCTTTTTCCCCGCCTCGGTGCGTCCCGACTTTAAAACAATCACCGGTTTGCGCAACGCCGCCCGGCTTGCCACTTCAACAAATCGTTTGCCGTTGCGAATGTCCTCCATATACATAACAATTACGGAAATATAATCGTCGTCGCTTAAATATTCCAGAATGTCCGTTTCGTTGATGTCCATCTTGTTGCCGATAGTCGCCACAATTCCAAAATCCAGCACGTTGCTCAATCCCGTGAGAATCCCGGCGGCGTAAACTCCCGCCTGCGCCACCATGCCGACGTTGCCTTTTTTCAAATCGGACAAAAGGCCGATGGACTGCACCATATTGTGATGCGTGTTGATTACGCCGGAACAGTTCGGTCCCAGAACACGACAGCCGTGCCGGCGGATTATTTTTTCGATGCGCGCCTGCGCCACTTTTCCCTCTTCGCCGCTTTCGGCGAATCCCGCCGCTTCGACGACTATGTAACGCACTCCCTTCGTACAGCAATCCGCTATAGCCGTTTCGGCTGCTTTGGCCGGCACAATTACCACCGCCACGTCCACTGGTTCTTCGACATCTAGAATAGAACGGTAAGCTTTGATTCCCAAAATCGATTCTTTCCCGGGATTAATCGGATAGAGTCGTCCGGGAAATTCATGATGGACAAGATTACGAAACACGTTATAGCCCAGCTTGCCTCGCACATCTGAAGCACCGATCACGGCAATGCTTTTTGGATAAAAAAAGTCACGTAAACTTTCGCGACCTGTTGGTGTGATTTGATCGGGCGGCACAGGCTCGCTGACGAACATGCGCGCGTCCACCGTCACATAACCATCCGGATATAAAAACAACGGGTTGAGGTCCAGTTCGGCTATTTCGGGATTTTCGATAACGAGACGAGAAATCCTCAAAAGCAGCGCGCTTAGGGACTCCAGATCTACGGTCTTGCCACGGTAACCTTTCAAAATAGCCGCGCCGCGGATTTCCTCAATCATCTCGAAAGCGTCTTTTTCACTAATCGGCAGAATACGAAAAGAAACATCTCTTAACACTTCCACAAAAACGCCGCCCAATCCGAACATGATAATCGGGCCGAAACACGGGTCACGCGCCACACCGATAATCGCCTCGATGCCCGGTTTGGCCATGACTTGCACGGATACACCTTCGATATGCTGGTATTTGAAGGTTTCCATGATTTCAGCGTAGGCCCGGCGTACCTCATCCGAAGCGGCCAGGTTGAGTTTTATTCCGCCCGCATCTGTCTTGTGGACGACATCGGGGGAAACGATTTTCAGCGCAACCGGATAACCGATCTTCGCGCTCATCGTCAAGGCCTCATCCTCAGAACGAGCTACCAAAAACCCAGTTGTTTTGATACCGATGCCTTCTAGGATTTCTTTGCTTTCGTGCTCCATGAGATAGCTGCGGTTTTCCCGCAGCGCCTGCCTGGTTATTTCCGCCAATTCATCTCTGAGAATATTTTTACGCGCGGAAAATACCTTGCCGGAGTGGTCATCCGACAAACCTTCGCCTGATACTGGTAATAACTGATTCATGCCTTTTTTCCTTTGCTGAGCGTGCTTTTGCGCTGTCTATTTTTAACGTATTTCTTACTGATTAGCTTATTGACACGGGCAAAGAAAAGACGCTATCGGTCTGCTACTGAATTTTTTGTCAGAGTCCTCCTGCAAATTTTGACGGACTTTGTCTGACAAAAAAATCGCGGCTTCTATTGGATGAGATTGTTGTGGACAGCGTACAGCGTGAGTTCGGCGTTTTTCCTCATACCCATTTTATCCAGAACGCGCGTACGGTAAGTGCTGATTGTCTTTACGCTCAAACATAATTCTTCCGCGATATCGGAAACGGATCTACCCTGCGCCAGCATCAGCATCACCTGATATTCACGGTTGGACAAACGCTCATGGGGAAGCTTTTGGGGGTCAACTTCCAGCTCGCCCGCCAGCTTTTCCGCCAGCGATGTAGTCACATATTTCCCGCCTCCCGCCACCTTACGAATTGCGCCGATGAGCTCCTGCGGCGCACTAGCCTTGGTAAGATAACCGGAAGCACCGGCGCGCAAAGCGCGCACCGCGTACTGTTCTTCAGGATGCATGCTTAAAATCAGCACGGCCAGTTTCGGCTTTTGAGCCTTTATTTCTTCCAGAATCTCCAGCCCGCTGCGTCCCGGCATGGAAATATCCAAAAGCACGACATCATACTCGTATTTCATCACTTTATCGATTGTTTCTGTGCCATTCTGGGCTTCGTCTTTCACCAGCATGTCCCGAACATCCGCCAGAATCTGTTTTACACCCTGACGCACCACCGCATGATCATCTGCAACCAAAATGCGAATCATTAAATTTATTCTCCTTTACGCAAGGGGATCAATAATTTTACCATTGTGCCCGAAGGCTTTATACTGCGCACGTGAACCGTGCCGCCCCACAAGTGGGCGCGCTCGCGCATGCCGATCATGCCGAAGGACCGCGGATCGTCAATCTGCTGCAGTTTGATACCGACGCCATTGTCCTTTACTTCCAAACACAGTTCCTTCTCATTTTCCGAAAGCGTCACTTCGCACTGCGTCGCTTGCGAGTGACGCGCGATGTTCGTCAGTGTTTCCTGAAAAATACGGAAAACGGCCGTGGCCAAATCCTTGTCAATAAGTCCGCCGGTAAAGCGAATATCCGCCTGACAATTAATGCCGGAACGCTTTTGAAAATCTTCCGCCTGCCATTCGATGGCCGCTGTCAATCCCAAATCATCCAGAAGACTGGGGCGAAGTTCCGTGGTGATTTTATGCACGCTCTCAATAGTTTCGTTTACCAACCGCGACATGCTTCGCGCCTTTTCCCTAACAACGGGCGAATCATCCGGCAGCCGCCCGATAAGCCATGAAAGATCCATCTGCAGCGCGGTTAGTGACTGCCCCAGCTCGTCATGAATCTCGCGCGCAATGCGCGTACTTTCCTTTTCCCGCACCGACTGGAGATGCACGGAAAGGTTGCGCAGCTCCTGACGTGAACGCTCCAGCTCTTCCTGCGCTTTTTTCTGTTCCGTGATATCTTCAAAAGTGAGCACAATGCGTTTTTCGCGCAATTTTTCACCAATACGGGAAGCTTTCATCCGGCAGAGAATTTCGCTTCCGTCTTTCCGGCGGCAGGGAAATTCCGTTTCATATGTGCGTTGCTGCACAAGAGCGGAATAAAACCGCCGGCCGATTTCATCCGCTTCTTCTTCATTGCGGTAAAATATAGTGATGCTTCTGCCGATGAGTTCTTCGCGATGCCAGCCGAAAACGATTTTAACCGCGGAATTGGCAAAGTTAATACGGCGTTCGTGCAGACCGACAACCGCCTGCGGAATCGCATCCAGAATAGACGACTCAAGCGCTTCCAGCTCTTCCAGCCGGTGGCTGGCCTCCTTGCGTTCGGTGATGTCCATTGAATTTCCCAAAATCGCCGGTCTCCCCTGATAAGTAATGGGCATTACCGTCTCCATAATCCATTTGATGCGCCCATCCTTCGTAACGATGCGAAATTCGTATGGAGAAAAGCGCTGCTCTTTGAGCATCATCACCGCGTTTTTGCGCGTTTTGCGGCGGTCCTCCGGTAAAATCAACGACGAGGGGTCCATCCGGAGGATTTCGTCTTCGTCATAGCCGGCATAATCACGCAAGTGGGAATTGACGAAGCGGAATTTTTTGTCCTGCATTATGTAAAAACCTACCTGTGAGCTCTGGGACAAAATTCTATAGAGGTTCTCTTCCGGTGTGTTCGGCGCGGCGGACAGGTTGCTTTGAGTCAGCTGCCGGATAATTTCAAGCAGTTCCTTTTTAGTTTTTTTCCCCAGATTCACCGCAGTGATCCTCTTTATTGCCATAAATATTGATTATTTAATCACAAATAACAAAAAAAATAAACCCTGCTAATCGCTGACAATCAGCAGGATAAATCCGCATTTATTACACGTCCTCAGGCGGCATATCCTCTTTATTTCCACAGGCTTTTTCGTTGACTGTAAAAGCTAATTATCTTATAATTTATTAGCTAAGGATCATAATCCTGCCGGGGAAAGTTAGTATAAATAATCTCATTTACCTCAACTATCGGGGGATAATGTTACGTGACCCACAAAATAAATCATGCCGAAACAAAACAAAAAATCAGTACAAACGATGAAGAGTTGACCTGCCATGAACAGCAAGAAGAAAAATTACAAATGCTGGCGGCGATTGTCCAATCCTCTGATGATGCAATTATCGGAAAAACGCTGGACGGGGTCATAAAAAGCTGGAATCCCGCGGCGGAAAAGATTTACGGTTATGCCGCCTCGGAGGTGCTCGGGGAAAATATTTCCATGTTTCTTCCCCCGAACCAAGCAAATGAACTGAACCATATTCTGAATAAAATCCTCCGGGGGGAATCAGTTGCTCATTTTAAAACAAAGCGTTTGAGAAAAGACGGGCGCCTGATCGATATTGCTCTGACTGTTTCACCGATAAAAAATAGCCGGGGAGAGATCATCGGCGCCTCATCGATTGTCAAGGATATCACCGAGCAGGAACGGGCTAATGAAGAATTGAAAAAATGGCTTCATGTCTTTGAAAACGCGGAATGGGGTGTCGTCGTTGTCAGCGCTGATACAGAAATAATGGAGATGATAAACCCGGCCTTCGCGAAGATGCATGGATATACTGTGGAAGAGCTCAGTGGCCAAACCATTGTAAATATATTTGCCCCGAACAATCATACCGGCTCATTTAAACACATGCACATTGCCCGCGAAAAAGGGCATCATACATTTGAATCAAAACACGTCCGGAAAGACGGCAGCATCTTTCCCGTACTTGTCGATGTGACCGCCGTGCGGGATGCAAAGGGACAATTGTCGCGCCTGGTAATCAATGTTCAGGATATTACGGAACGAAAAGAAGCGGAGGCAGCGCTGCTTAAAAGTGAAGAGAATCTCCGGGAAGCCCAAAAAATTACGAAAACGGGAAGCTGGGATTGGAATATATTGACAAACGAATTATTATGGTCCGATGAAATCTATAAAATCTTCGGCTTGAAACCTGGAGAATTCGACGCGTCTTATAACGACTTCTTGAATGTTGTCCATCCTGAAGACCGGGAACTGGTAACAAGCGCGGTCGGGGAATCGCTGAACAGACTAAAACCTTATGATGTAGAACACCGCATCGTTCGCCCCGACGGTGCGGAAAGAATTGTTCATGAACAGGGAACAATTTTTTCTGACGAAGAAGGAAAACCAATCAGAATGGTTGGAACGGTTCATGATGTTACGGAACAAATCATGAACCGTAGAGAGAGGCAAAAACTGGCAATGGCCGTGGAGCAGGCTTCAGACTGGATTCTCATCACGGACAAGGAAGGCCGAATTGAATACACCAACAACGCCGTAGAAGAAATAACAGGTTATACCAAGGAAGAATTATTGGGTCAGACACCAAGAGTATTTAAATCGGGCAAGCATGATAAAGTTTTTTACAAAGAATTGTGGGATACGATCCTTGCCGGGCGTACTTATCGAAACATTCTCACCAATAGGCATAAAGACGGCAGTTTTTTTGAGATTTACCATGGCATTTCCCCCCTCAAAGACACACACGGCAACATTACTCATTTCGTCGCCACATCGAAAGACATAACCCAGCAAAAAGCGCTGGAAGAGAAGCTCAATTACCTAGCATATTATGACGTTTTAACCGGCCTGCCCAACCGGATACTTTTCATGGACCGTCTGTCTCAGGTCATAAGCAGGACAGAGCGGCGTGAACGGAAAGTCGCCGTGGTTTGCCTTGATATCGACCGTTTCCGGCTGATTAATGATTCGTACGGCTACGAAATCGGGGACACAGCACTAAAGGAAATCGGAAAAAGGTTTTCTCAAGCCGTACACGAAGGCGACACAGTGGCTCGCTTCGGCGCCGACGAATACGGAATTATCCTGAGTAACATGACCCATTCGGAGGACGTCGTCAGACTAGTCGACAACCTAATGCGGAAAGCCCGCAAGCCGATTAGGGTAAATGGCCTGGAACTGATCTTGACGTTGAGTGTGGGCATTTCACTATTCCCCGACGATGACCAGGAAATAACCGCTTTAGTGCGAAACGCGGATATCGCCATGTCTAAGGCCAAAGGCACGGGCATGAACAATTATCAATTTTTTCAGTCCGATATGAACATCCGCGCCGCGGAATTCGTTCTCCTTGACCGTCATCTGCGTCAGGCGTTAAAAAACAATGAATTCGTTCTGCATTATCAACCTTATTTCCACGCACAAACAGGGGCGATCGCCGGCATGGAAGTCCTGCTACGCTGGGACAGCGAAGACCTGGGACTGGTCATGCCCGCGCGGTTCATTCCGATACTGGAAGACACGGGAATGATCATCGAGGTTGGGCAATGGATTTTTCGTGCCATCTGCGCCCAGATAAAATCATGGCAGCGTCAAGGGCTTTCTGTTGTTCCGGTAGCATTCAACTTGTCGGCCGCGCAATTCAGACAGAAAAACCTGGTGGACATGATAAGCGAAACAATAAAAACGTCAGCCGTCGATCCTCGGTATTTAACCCTGGAAATCACGGAGAGTACTTTCATGCAGGATTTGATCTACACGGGTCTCATCCTCGAAAAATTGAAAAGTTTGGGATTACGCCTGGCTATTGATGATTTCGGGACCGGATACTCGTCACTGAGTTATCTGAAGCGGTTTTCACTGGATATCCTTAAGATAGATATTTCCTTTATCCGGGATATCGCCACTAGTCCCGACGACAAGGTGATTGTGTCCGCCATTACTTCCTTGGCCCACAGCCTGAACCTGAAAACAATAGCCGAAGGTGTGGAAACAGAAGCTCAATTGAACATTCTCCGGAGCGTGGGTTGCGACCTGATTCAGGGCTTTTATTTCAGCCGTCCCCTGCCCGCCGCAGATGCGGGGAATATCCTGCCAAAAAAAACGACGTAAAGCTGCAATCTTCAAAAGTATATTTGAACAAACCAAATTTCAACACCGGAACATTTTCTATATTCAGATAATCGAAAAAATTGAGTAAATTTGGCCTAAAAAGAAATTGCGACCAAAATTTTAGGCGCTGGTTTTCAGTAAAAATCCAGTTCTATCTCCCCCGAACAATAACCGGTGAGTTGCATCAGGCATTTATCAACTTTGGGCGTCATCTCGTATCTAACGCCGAGACACTCCAACCAGCATTCGATTCGATACATAACACCGCATTCATACTGATCAATTGCGCCCATTCTTTTTATTCCCTTATAGGCAAAACACTGCCCCGGTTCAAACTCCCAACGCATCACATTTTCCCGCGGAAAACTGACGCTGCCTTTCATAAACGGCGGTATAAACAAAGTTCTGGCCGCAGCGAAATAATGTTCAAACTCCAGAAAGTTCTCCACCTTTTCTTTTTCAAAGCCTACGGCTTTTTTCGTGCGGCCAACCTCAAAAGGCGCCAACCCCCTGATTGCCGCCTTGTTAAGCTTATTGGCCCGCTCGATACCGAAATTGCTCAAACAAACAAAAAACCACATGCCGTCATGTGTCATCCAGCATCTGTTTTCCAACTCAATCAATTCCTGTTTAGTAAGCCCGGCAATCGATTTCATTAGATTTTCACCCGTGTCAAATTACATCTGAGAAAAATATTTTTTTCGATTATAAAAAGGGAACCCTGCCAAGTCAAGACAATTGAAATTAATCAAATCACCATTCTGGAGACGACTAACAATAATCGACTCTCCGATTGATTAAAATCAATAAATATGCGATAAAACACGCAGTTGATTTGTTGTAACTACACAAAAACGCTATTCGACAAGCGCACGGGCATCAACCTGCAAGGAAGGGATTTGTTTGCAAAAACATTCTTTGGAGGCAAGTGGGGTTATGCCTATCGCCCAAAAAACCATCCGCAAAAAGTCAGGGGGAAAAACCCGGGCAGTTAAGAAAAAACCGATCACCAACAGCCGAAACGTAAATGCACTGCAAAACGGGGGAAAAAAATATCGTTCCCTGTTCGATAATTCAAATGATGCAATTTTCTTAACACAACCGGACGGCTCTATTCTCGACGCCAATCCGGCGGCTTGCAAAATGTTCGGCTATTCCCTCGAGAAAATTAAGGAAATCGGGCGCAACGGTTTGGTGAATATAACGGATCCTCGTCTTGAGGTCGCTTTAAAAAAACGGGAGGTCGTGGGTAAAGAAACAGCCGAAATCACGATGATTCGCGCCAATGGAGAAAAATTTCCTGCGGAAATCTCGTCAGTAATTTTTATTGATCAGGACAATCAAAAGAAAACCAGTATGATTATCCGTGACATCACCGAGCGCCGTCAGGCGGAAAAAGCCTTACGCGAACAGGACATCCTTTTCAAAAAACTATGCTCTCATGTTCCTGGAGTGATTTATCAGTTCATGAGAAAACCTGACGGAACATATTGCCTGCCTTTCACCTCAGAAAACATAAAAGATGTGTCCGGTTTTTCATCTCAGGATGTAAGCGAGGATTTCTCTCTTATAACCAGATTTATACTGCCCGAAGATTTGGATAAATTCATCAGTTCTATTGAACTTTCCGCAAAACACATGACTGCGTGGAAATGCGAATACCGGGTGCAGCTTCCCGGCCAACCGATTAGGTGGATGCTCGGTCAATCGACACCAGAAAAATTGGCTGACGGCGGCATCACCTGGCATGGATTCAATACAGACGTCACGGAACAAAAGTTGCTGGAGGAAACGCTCAGGGAAAGCGAAAAAAAATACAAATTTCTCATTGAAAACATGCGTGACATCTTGTGGACCATGGATTTGGACCTGCGGACCCTTTATGTCACACCCTCTATAGAAATTGTGCTCGGATTCAGCCCGGAAGAACGTCTCCGGCAAAGTATCCACAAACAATTGACGCCGTATTCCCTGTCAATAGCAAGGGAGTTATTGACCAAAGAATTGGATTTGGAAAGTCAGAATAATAGTATTCCCGAGAGAAAGGTAATTCTTGAATTAGAATTTTATCATAAAAACGGTTCAACCCGCTGGCTGGAGACAATCATCAGCGGGATCAGGGATAAACAGGGTACCTTAACCGGACTTTATGGAGTGTCCCGGGATATTACCAAGCGTAAGAAAATGCAAGAGGCGTTACGGGAAAGCGAACAACGCTTTAGCTCCATTATCGCGACAAGTCAGGAATGGATCTGGTCTTTGGATATTGAAGGCTTCCATACCTTCAGCAATCCCGCCGTGAAGAACATTCTGGGATATACTGCGGATGAAATTGTGGGTCACAAATGGCAACACCTCATCCACAAGGATGATAAGCCAAAGGCGGAAAAAACTTTGGCTCAGTCCATTAAAAACAAGAAAGGTTGGACAAATTTGCTTTTGCGCTGGCGGCACAAGGATGGCACCTATCGCTATCTGGAAAGCAACGCCGTATCAATTTTAGACAACAACGGCACGCTCATAGGTTTACAGGGCGCTGACCGCGATATTACCAAACGCGTACGTGCAGAGAACGCGCTGAAAAAAAGTGAAAGCAAATATCGTGAGCTCAGTTTTATTGATGGTCTTACCCAACTTTACAATTCCCGCCATTATTACCGCACAATCAAGATGGAAATAAATCGCGCAATCCGCTACCAACAGCCACTAACCATTCTGTTCATTGACGTGGATAATTTCAAACAATATAACGATGCTCACGGCCATCTCGAGGGAGATAAAATCCTGTCACATCTCGGCAACACAATAAAAAATCATATGCGTCAAGCTGATTCTGCATATCGTTACGGCGGAGAAGAATTTATCCTCGTTCTGCCCATGACCAACAGCACTAACGGTGCCGTGGTCGCGGAAAGAATCAGAGCTGAATTCAAGAAAGAAAATTTCTCTACGGTTCCCGGCAAAACAATTCATATGACCATAAGCGTGGGAATTGCTCAGCACAGGCCGGGTGAAGACATAAAAACTTTTACCAATCGTGCCGACCAACTGATGTACCGGGCAAAACAGAATGGTAAAGACAGGTCTTGTTCTGACGCGGAGAGGCAATAAAAGTTCGCGGCAAACAAAATTTTGCGGTCCGCCGCACCTGCATTTTTTCCAGAAAAAATATGCCCACGAGAAGCAAAGGGTGTCTGCTGAAAAGGCAAGCACGTTCAATAAGGCATATTATTTTTTATCGCGTTTTCACGAAAAGATTTTTTATTCTGCAAGAATATAGGCAAATATCAGCGGCGCGACAATCGTCGCGTCGCTTTCAATGATAAAACTCGGCGTATCAATCGACAATTTTTCCCACGTAATCTTTTCATTCGGAACAGCCCCGCTGTATGAACCGTACGACGTTGTGCTGTCCGAAATTTGACAAAAATAGGTCCACAAACGGCAATCGTTAATTTGCATGTCCTGCCTAATCAGCGGAACAACACTGATGGCAAAGTCCCCGGATATCCCACCTCCAATCTGAAAGAAACCGATATCATTATCTCTTGAGTTTTCCAGATACCATCCGATCAGTGCATCCATTGTTTCCAGTCCGGATTTAACCAGAGAAACGTCCTTAATTTTTCCCGTGCGTACAACAGACGCGAAATAATTACCCAGTGTAGAATCCTCCCAGCCGGGGACAAAAATCGGAATATTTTTTTCGCAGGCAGCCACCAGCCAGGAATCCTTTTCATCAATCTCGTATTCATTCTTAAGAACACCGCTCTTGATTAACTGAAAAATAAATTCATACGGAAAGTGTCTCCTTCTTCTTTCTTCCACCTGTTTCCAGATATCAAGAAGCTTTCCTTCAACTCTTCTCATCGCCTCCTCTTCTGGAATGCACGTATCGGTTACCCGATTCAGTTTTTTCTTTAACAAAGCCAGTTCGTCTTCCGGTGTCAGGTCACGATAACGGGCAACGCGAACATAGTGATTATGGGCAACCAGATTGAACATATCCTCCTCCAAGTTGGCGCCCGTGCAGGATATCGCATGGACTTTATCCCGCCTGATCATCTCGGCCAGCGTTATTCCGAGTTCGGCGGTACTCATGGCCCCACCCATTGCCAGCAACATTTTTCCGTTCCGGTTAATATGATTGACATAAGCTTCCGCGGCATCAGCAACAACAGCGGCATTAAAATGCCGGAAATTTCTTTTGATAAATTCTTTTACCGCCTGAAAATCTGAAAAAACATTTTTATTCATTTGGCAAGCTCCTTAAATAATATCTTCTTTAGTTTACGTAATGTAAAATATTTTTCAACCATAAAATTACCTTTGCCCCTGAAACACGCGCCGGCAAAGGATTTCCGGGCGCAGATATCATTGGTATTGCAACACGCCGCCCAGAAAACGTCCTTCGGAATCCGCCAATTTATTTTCTTTTTGTTACACAAATTTTAATTTTTATCCGCTCCAATAAATCGACCGGATTTAATTTGTACTGTAAGCCGCAGCAAGTGACGGGATGAATAATGGAGACAGTTAAGCCAAACAATGACAAAAAAACAAAATTTAGCGCATGAGCATATTGTTTTTGGCAAACATTGTATTTTTATTTTATTAACACTTTATTTGAAAACAACCGGCAAACATCGTCATTCTTGACCGACCCATGGTTCATCGCGTAAGGGGAGCTTGCGGATCCTGCATCCATTCCTGCATGGCACCGTCGTAAATGCGCACGTTTTTATAACCCAATACATGCTTCAGGATGTAAGCCCATGTTGGACAACAGTGTCCGATATCGCAATAAGTTACAATTTCCACGTTACGATCGGAACCGGCGGCGCTTTCCGCTATTTCTTTGAGCTCTTCTTTACCCTTAAAAGTGCAGTCTTTATTAAAGGTGCAGGACGTGGGAAGATTAAACGCTCCGGGTATTCTTCCCATTTTGGGGATGCAATCCAACTTTTTAGTGCCGGCAAAAAATTCCGGTTCGCGCACATCGAGCAAAATAATTTCCCCCATGCGCTTGAGAATATAATCCTTATCCGCGAACATCTTTTCTTTATTGAAATTGCCCTTAAACGGTTTGTCTCTGATCCTGACTATTTCCGTGGATAACGGCTTTTTCTCGTTGATCCACTTATTCATGCCGCCGTCGAGCAACGCAACATTTTCAATACCCGCGTATTGAAGAGTGCAAGCAACGCGTGCGCTTTGGTAGCTATGTCTAGGTGTATCTGTATCCCCGGCAACAACTACCCAACTCTTCAGGCTGATGCCTAAAGAGCTAATCAGGTCTTCCAAATCATCCTTTTCCGGTATCTCCGAATAGAGTTCGCCCTGCTTGTAAGCCCAGCCACCGTAAAATGAACTGATGGCTCCGGGAATGTGCCCCTCACGGTAGTCTTCCACCCGACGGATATCCAGAACAATCAATTGAGGGTTACCGATATTCGTTTGCAGCCAGTCTGTAGAAACAATTGGCGCAATTTCTCTCGCCCCGCCGATGCATGGGAATAAAAGAAAAAAAGTAATTAACGGAAGGATTCTGAAAAAAACTTTTTTAATCATTTTAGCCTCCCTTTAATCAGCAGAGAGTAAAAATTTCTACTATTTAAAGTTAATCCGCTGAAGTGTCTAGGAGCATATCACACTAACATTAAATTTGATGCCGGCTGTTTTTTCACTGCCGGTGTGAAACGCATTTCATTCCGTCCACCGGCAGTGCGCTTTGCCGCCATCATTTATCAAAAGCCATGGAGGTTTTCCATACTTCCCAAACTTTACCGACCAGGTCAGGACCAGGCTTCAGTGTCGGCTTACCCGGTCTCCAACCAGAAGGAGTCGCTTCGGTTCCTTTGCTATTGCGGACATGCTGGAAGGCCTGCAACTGACGCAATGTTTCACTTACATTGCGGCCCACCGGCGGAGTAAGCACTTCGAATCCCTGAATAATGCCGTCCGGATCAATGAGGAACCTGCCGCGCGCTTCCACACCCGCGTCTTCCAGATAAACGCCAAAGACAGAACCGACTTTTCCACCACCGTCGGAGAGCATCGGAAAAGGAATGCCTCCTTTGACCATCTTGGAAAGCTCGTGAGCATCCCACATTTTATGGACAAAAACACTATCCACGCTCATGGACAACACTTCCACTCCGAGTTTCTGGAATTCCGGATATTTTTCGGCGACCACCGAAATTTCCGTCGCTCAGACAAATGTGAAATCACCCGGATAAAAGCAAAGGCTCACCCATTTGCCCAGATAATCGGAAAGTTTCACATTGATAAATTTACCTTTATGATAAGCCGGAGCGATAAAATCCGGCGCCTTTTTGCCGACGGTAACCATAGCCTTCACCTCCTTGATGACTTCCTGTTTGGGGGTTTCTTTTTTATCATCAACTTTTTCTCCAACCGGACCGCCGGTGGGCCTGGCGCACCCGGCCTTGATTTCTTCGGCCATAAACGAAAGCCTCCTTTCTTAGCTTGACTTTACTAATGTTTTTCTGCTTTTTTTGCGCAGTAAGTTTTCTGCTTACTACGACATCATTTTTTTTAACGCAGGGGAAACCATGTTTTCGGGCAACTGAACGGCAACAACTTCCCCCGTCGCGCAAACTTTACCGTCCGCGATAAGACTCGATTCCACGACAACTTTTCGTCCTTTGATTTCTTTAACCCGGCTGCGCACTTCAATTACAGTGTCAAGCGGCGTGGGCAGGAGATAATTCACATGTAAAGACGCGGTCACAAAACGAATTGATGGAAACGTGTCCATTTCGCGGTTTTCAGCACGATACTTGGCCGCTGCGGCCGTAGCGGTGGAATGACAATCAATGAGAGAGGCAATCAGACCCCCATAAGCATGACCGGGAACTCCTCCCGTGTAACAGTCTTTTGGCATGTGAACGCAGACTGATTCTTCGCCATTCCAGTAGCTCTTAATTTTCATGCCCTGTTCATTGAGACGTCCACAACCGTAACAGTGGCTAAACTCGTCCGGGTAATAATCCTGAAATGCTTTTTTTCTCATAAAACCCCTGAGACAGTATAACATTATTTATTAAATTTTTACATTTTTAATGAAACATATCTCTCTTAAACGAAGGTAAGTTTTTTCCGGCCATATTCAAAATAAATTTATCCGGCATTTGTTTTTCGATTGCCATAATCGCCTTGCGCCCCGTACAGTGCATGGGAATTATATAATCCGGATTAAGTATTTTCAGTTCTTCTGATGTCCTGTCAATAATGCCTTCAAACAACTGTCCGGAAAGATGAAAACCGCCCATTACTACATGAATCTTGTTAATGCCCGTTACGTCAATCGCATGTTTTATTGTATTGATAATACCCGCGTGCGCGCAACCGGATACAATCACCAACCTTTTATCTTTAAGATTCATGACAACGGAAGTGTCGTCTTCGATGGCATCCCATAGCTCTTTGCCATCTTTCTGCCAGTGTGCCGCAGGAAACCCTTTTTCGAAATCCGTCCGACGCGGAATTTCGCCCAGGAAAAGAACCGTATCATCAAGAATATAGTACGGCTCGTCACTTTCGATTACGGAAAAGCCGGCATTTTCAATCATCTGATGTGTCAGTTTCGGAAAGTTTATCTTCAACGTTTCGGAGTATTTAATATAACGCGGCGACTTAAAAGCGGAAGGATGCACAACAAAAGGAATATACTTTTTACCAGTAATGGCGGCAAGCTTAGAAATTCCTCCTGTATGATCGCTATGCCCATGAGAAAGAGCTGCCGCCTCAACTTCGGACATATTAACGCCAAGCGTTTTGGCGTTTTGCGCTGCCCCATCTTCGGAGAATCCAAAATCAAAAAGCAAAGTGTGCGTTTCATTTCCTGTTATCGTCTTAATCAGCGCGGAAAAACCATGTTCGGCAATAATGGAAGTTTTTATTTCTCCTTCCTTTAGCGGCGCGGCGCGAGAAATAACCGCGCTGTTATACATCGCCGTCATTTCAATATAGTTATCCTGCAGAGTCAGAACTTCGACTTTGTCCACTTCTTTCAGTTTTACTCGAGACACGGAAACTATCTCCTTTCAGTGATCGCAAACATTGTCTCCAACCTTAAGCGTTCCGGCAAGAAAATTACTTGCGATGGTTTCCGGTATATCACTCGGCGCGCCGACAACCACCTTGATGCCCTGTTGGACGAATAATTGTTTCGCGCGCTGTCCCATGCCACCCGCGATAATCATGTTAGCGCCACGCTCAGCCAGCCAAGGAGGCAAAAGTCCCGGCCGGTGCGGAGGAGCAGTGATGTCTTGCCTGCTAATAATCCGCTTCTTTTCAGTATCTACATCAAGCAGCGCGAAACTTGCACAATGTCCGAAATGTACACTTAATTTACCTTCAACTAAGGGTATTGCTATTTTCATAATTTTTCCTCCTTATGAGTTTATTGTTTTTGCTTTATTCACGTCTATTATTTTATTGAGTATATCCTGCATTATTTTTATGGTGGGACTAGCCGTGTAATAATTAATAAAAGCGAGACCTGTATCGCTAGCTTGAGCTATAGCCTGTTCCATCGGTATTGCACCTAGAAAAGGCACCTGCATATCAGAGGCGATTTTTTTGCCGCCTCCTTCAGGAAAAATTTGCGTCACCTCGCCGCACTTTGGGCAAATAAAACCGCTCATATTTTCAATCACGCCCAACACAGTCACATCTAACCTGCGGCAGAAACTGATAGATTTACGCACGTCCACCGCTGCCACTCTCTGAGGCGTGGTAACAATCACCGCGCCGTCCAGTGGCTTGATCAACTGACAGATAGAAAGCGGCTCATCTCCAGTTCCGGGTGGAACGTCAACAATAAGATAATCGAGATCTCCCCATTGTACATCCGTCAAAAACTGCTTGATAACACCCATTTTCATGGGACCGCGCCAGATTACAGCATCATCGGGATTTTGCAGCATAAATCCTATCGACATGACTTTCATTCTCTCTAATTCAACGGGAAACAAACCATCCGGTCCGCCTTTAAGAGACTGATTTTCCAACCCCAACATGGTGGGGACACTCGGGCCATGTATGTCCACATCTAAAAGCCCCACTCGTTGCCCAGCCAGCATAAGGGCTACGGCCAGATTCACTGCAACGGTGCTTTTGCCTACACCGCCTTTACCTGATAAAATAAGAATTTTGTGTTTTATCCGGCAAAGCGTCGCCTGCAATTTGCGGCGATCCGCGTATTCTTGCGGACTTTCATCTTTATTTTGTTTTTTCGCCGAGCAGTCGGTATCATGACATGTATCACACGTCTTTTTCTCGTCCATTTTTGACTAAAACCTCTCCTTCCTTTTTTGTTTTTCCATATAACCATCACAGGCGGCCTTCAAAGTGTTCACCGCCAAAAGAGCGCAATGTTGAGATTCTTCTGGTAATCCTTCCAGCGCTTCCAAAACATCTTTTTGGCTGATGGACTTTGCTTCAGCAACAGTCTTGCCTTCCGCAAGACAAGCGGTCATGGAACCACTGGCGATAGAAGGGCCACAGCCATCGGTGATAAAAGAAGCCTTTTTTATTTTTCCATTCTGCACCTCAAGCCAAAACTCCATGGTGTCGCCGCAGGGCCCGGTGATTCTGGCATGCCCGTTGAATTTCTGCAACGGCCCCATGTTGCGCGGGTCATTGGCGTGTTCTATTGCCGTCAGATGAAAAACTTTGAGATTAATTACTTCCATACAACTAAACTTCCTCCTGCAGATTAAGATTATCCCAGATTTTTATGATATCCCCAGCGCTTGGCGCCGAAATTTCCACAACGGTTTTTTGCTGAATCTGCGCCCGCGTAATATTACTATCGTAGCGGATGCGTCCGGCAATCAGCGCGTCAGCTTCAATTGCCTTTCCCTCTATACGCTCAGTCATCTCCGGATTTATATCCCATTTGTTGACACAGACCGCCGCGGGAATCTGAAAATGTTTGGCGAGTGTAAGAACTCGTGCCATGTCATGCTCGCCGGAAACTGTTGGCTCTGTAACCACCAAAACCTGTGAAGCACCGGCGACAGAAGCAATAACAGGGCAGCCAATACCAGGCGGTCCATCCACAATTATCAACTCATGATTTTTTATTTTGGCCATCTTACGCGCTTCGCCACGTACAGTGGAAACAAGCTTGCCGGAATTTTCCGCGGCCACACCTAAACGCGCGTGTATCATCGGCCCGCAGCGCGTCCGAGATACGAACCACTTACCACACAACCGCTCTGGAAAATCAATCGCCTTTTCCGGACAAAAGTGCACGCATACGCCACATCCTTCACAGGAAACAGGATCTATGGAAAACAAAATATCTCCTTCACATGTTTGTTGAGTTTTTACTGCATCAAAACGACAAACGTCTCGACAAATTTCACAGCCGGTACAATCATTCTGACGAATTACCGCTTCATGGCCACTCGTGAACTCATACTCTTCGATAATTTGCGGCGCCAGCACCAAATGTAAATCAGCCGCATCCACATCA
>DIEW01000003.1:20295-83036 GCA_002418825.1 Syntrophaceae bacterium UBA5764
TTCCCTGTGCCACCCTTGCCGCTGATAACAACAAGTTCCTTCATTAAACCTTCTTTTCCTTTGCCTTTAAATATTTTTTTCTGTTATTTTTTCCTTTTTATTTTTTCCTGCGGTAGACTCTTCAGGATAACAATTCCCCCAAATCGGGTCATTGCCGTACTGCCTCCACCACCACCGGTTATAATCATCCCACGGATCAAGAATACCGAATTCTTCCTTCATCAAAAAAGCGTAAGCTCTGTTAAGCGCCTGCATTTTATCATGCGCTTCCTTGCTTTTATTGACATCGGGATGCCATATTTTAGCTAGTTCCCTGTATTTTTTCTTGGCATCTTCAGCCGTGCCTTTTTTTGTCATTCCCAGCAGACGCCTGGCGCTGTCCACTTCATAATTTCTATTCATTTACATATTGCCTTTTTTTGCCTAAAATGGCATATAGTGCCGCCTCAGCAGGAGAATTACTGTCAGAAATCTCTTCGTCTCTGACGCCGAGAATGTATTCCGTTTTTATGTCAAAAAACTTTCTCATAACATCTTCCATTACCTGCAAATCAGTATGTCTGATAAGGTTTACATATGAATCAGTTTCCCGGACTCTTTGTTTGAAAAAATTGGACTGAGGATTAAGCAGCATAACAATGATTCTGCCTTCGGGTTTTAAAACTTTCGCTGTCTTCTGCAGTGCTTTTCTATAATCTTCTATAAATTGCAGAGAAACAATATAAATAACTGCGTCAAAGGAAGCCTCAGCAAAAGGCATTTTCTCCGCGCGTCCCACAAAGGTTCTGACGCTATCCGGCGCGCAACTGAGCGCTTCTTCAGATACGTCCAAACCCGTCACGTTAAAACCGTATTCAGCCAATTTTCCTTCAATGATTGCCGGACCGCAACCGACGCTTAAGACATCATGACAATTTTTAAGATGCGCAACAAGATATTCGGTCTCATAGCGGAAAATATTTTGCCAGAAACCTTCCCGGCATGTTTCCACGTATTTTTTCATGTCCGCATTTTTGTTTTTGTTGTCACTCATAAAAAATTATTTACGCCTCAGTTTTCCAAATTTGGCAATACGCCCAAACGAACGTGGCCGCCCTGACTTTGCGCCATTCATCTGGATGCCACAATTATATGCTGTATTTCGGCATTGTATTCACTCATTACAAATCCGCTGTTGCATAATTTTACCCGAATCTCATCCATTGTGCCGCCCACCGCATGCTTTCTTCCTTCAAGGGCGTGTATCGCATCAAGAAGGGCAAAACCTTTTTCGTTCAAATCGCTCACTATCATCTTTCCCTTGGCGGTTAATACTCTTATCAATTCATTGCAAACTTTTCCGACAGAAGAAAGGTGATGAATCATATTCACTGAAAATATCACGTCAAAAGAGGCGTCTTCATAGGGCAAACACTCCGCGTCAGCCATATCAAAACAAACTTGTTGTTCCAGCCCGTGATACGCCAGATTCAGCCGGGCGTATTCCTGCTCCTGTGCGGATACATCAACCGAAACGAAATTAAAGCCCTCCCGCGCCAGCGCCAGCGTGAAATAGCCCTTGCCGGTACCTACTTCCAAAATTTTTCCAAAAACGGGCAAAGAGGTTTCTATAATAAAATCCCTCTCCTTTTCGATATCGTATCCGTATTCCTTGTACAGGGCGACACGCTTTAAAAAGCGGTGATGATTTTCAATTATCTCTTTATCCATTATTTCTTGCCGGCATTTAATCTTTTATTTTCCTGAAATTTTATAAAATAAATCATGATCAGCGCGCCTTGTTGTCACCAGCCCATCTTCAACCAGGTGTTGAAGCTTCTTGGCCGCTTCATGCGGGTGCAGGGTAAGACCGGCGCATATGCCGGAAATAGTGCTGGGCCTGCGAGTCAAAAGACTTAATATATCCGCGTCCGTTGCGTCGCGCAAAGATTTATCCGATGTTTTCCTTTTCTCAGCCGCGCTGATAATTTCCACCACGCCCGGAAATAAAGCGGCTAGTTTTTCCATCTGCTTTCTTTCCACAGCGCAGGCGAAATCTTCCGCCGCCGGCCGGTCTACCGTATTGAGCTGTACTTTATCCGCGCCGATTTTTTCGGCCCAGATGGCGATTTTTTTTGCCTCGGGAGCCATACCGGTCACACCGGATATCAAAAGAACTTCCAGCCATACCCGGCCGGAAAATTTTCTCGTAAAATCAATTATACCGTTAACCATAACATCAAAAGAAATATCCTTATGAGGGCGGTTAACATAATGAAACAAATCCTCATCTCCGGCGTCGAGCGAGGGAATAACGAGATCCGCTTTCATCAAGGCGTCTTGCACTTCCGGAAGATAAAGCAAAGAACCGTTAGTCAAAACAACAACGGGAATTGTCGTCAACTTTTTGATACCTTCGATAAGCTCGCCAATGGATGAATGCAGGGTCGGCTCACCGCAACCGGCAAGGCTGATATAATCGCAATCAAGCCCCCGCACCAATTTTTCTTTTATCTCCAGCAAAACATCATTGCATGAAACATATTCGCGCCTTGCCGTTGTTTTGTTTGTTGTTCTGCCCAACTGGCAATAAATGCAGTCGTAACTGCATGTTTTATGCGGAATCAAATCAAGGCCAAGGGAACGTCCCAAACGACGGGACGCTACCGGGCCATAAATATATTTAAACTTATCAAGCATGTTGCTCACTCTCCACAAGGCGCATCCGCACAGCGCCTATCAGCGCCGCAACAGGTTTTTCCTGTCGTCTCCAATGAACAGGTTTTGCTTGAATCACGCCGCGCAGCGCCGGATGATTTAAAAATAAAACCGGTGCCGCCGCTTATCCTCCTTTGCACTGGCGCTCCGCATTCGGGACAAATTCTAAGCGGTTCATCTTTCATGCTTTGCTGTTTTTCAAATTGCAGCCCGCATGCAGTACATTCATATTCATAGGTCGGCATAATTTAAATCTCCCTTGCTCTTACGCTATCAATGTTTGTAAGCAACTTTTCAAAAAGCTTTCTATATTCCGGCAAAGCATCTACCATAAGGATTCCTCGTGAATAGGCCTCGGCGATTCGCCGGTCATCGGGAATTTCCAGTAAAATCGGTATATTTTCTTTTCGGCAAAAATCATGCACGCGGTCATCGCCGCTGCCCACCCGGTTGACAATGATACCAAAAGGAAGCTTAAGCTCTCTGACCATGTCCACGGCCAGCGTCAGGTCATGTAACCCGAAGGGAGTAGGTTCCGTCACCAGCAAAACTATGTTCGAATCACGAATAGCGGCAATTACCGGGCAGGAAGTGCCCGGCGGCGCGTCCAATATTGCCGCAGTATTTTTAGGTAAGCGGTTTTTAACTGCTCTAATTAAAGGCGGAGCCATCGCCACACCAACATCAAGTTTCCCCGTAATGAGCGTGATATTTCCATCGTGCGATATTTCAACAACGCCGATGCGATGATCCTGCTCTATAATGGCACCGGTTGGGCATACTTTGGCGCATCCACCACAGGCGTGACACATTTCCGGAAAAACAAGCGGTAAAGTTCCGAAACTAACAATTGCAGAAAATTCGCAAATCTTTGCACATTCACCACAGGAATTGCATAATTTTTCCTCCACGGTTGGAACCAAAATGGAAACAACTTCCTCGCTTTTACCGTTTGTATTCAAAAAAAGATGCGCGTTTGGTTCTTCCACATCGCAATCCGCCAGTATAATTTCCTTATTAAGAACACGCGCCAGATTGACGCTTACCGTTGTCTTACCTGTACCGCCTTTTCCTGAAGCAATAGATATTTTCATCACGCATCTCCCGTTTGTTTTACCCAGAGAAGAGGAAATATTATGTCACTGGTACAGCAGGGGACCCAAACAGCCAGAAACAAAAATAACGCGGACAAAATCCAAGTAGCCACGTCAATTTGTGTTCCTAAAGCCATGACCATGTGAAACAAAGAGGCCCAGGTACTCAAAAGAACGTGACCCGCATGTGTAATTTTAGTTCGCGGCAAAAAGTAACCTACGACGATGCCCGCCAAAGCCAAGGGATTCACAAACCACCATTTTTCAATAAAACCTAAATGTAAACCTCGATGGGGTAAATCAAGCAGCCATTCTCCCACGTAAGGGATTAAACAATCACTAAGCGTGGCGATACCTACCGCGCCGAAATATCCTATAATAAGCGTGCGAGCAAAACTCCCTTCTCCATGAAGTCTATACATCGCGGTTGTAACCAGCGCGCTTAAAAAAATATGCAACGGATGAGTTATCCAAAACAAAAATGATGAAACTTCCTTAGATATTTGAAACTGCACGAATACCGCCATGATAATAACGCCGGTCATGGTTCCAAAAGTCGTAAACGGCGCGTGATTTCTTAATTCCGAAGCAATAAGTGCCGGTTTCATTTTTTGTAATTCCTGTTCCCACGCTTCCGTGCGGTAACGTTGTCAACTTCATCCTGCCAGCCGCTTTTTGTGACATCGCGCAAATCAAACTTAGCCGTGTAAGGCTTAATATCCAGAAGCGGGGTGCCGTCAAGAATATCAACATCTTCCACATGCAAAATATTTCCTTCACGTTTCATCAATTTCACAATGCTCAGGCCAATGGCGTTGGGACGACATGGCGCGCGGGTGGCAAAAACACCCCGTTCCGCGTCTTGTAAAAACGGCTTCACTAAAAGCTGTACCGGCGGCGCCTGGTGAAAATGATACAGAAGATAAATATGCGAAAAACCTTCCAAATCACGTAATCCTTCGGTATATTCGCCAAATACTCTGACCTGTCCTTTGCAGCATCTGGCGTAAACCGGCTGAATCGGTGTTTTTTCTGCAACCGTATGTTCGCTGTGAATAACACCGATCTGTCGGTAAATGATGGGCCTGCTAATCATCCCCAATGTCCGTCCACATCGGCCGATGTTGCTTCGGTCAGTTTTCCTCCGCGGTATTGTTCCAACGCTTCTGCCACCGTTAATGCGGATGAATTGTAAATCTTGATACCCGCCTGCGTAAGCACACGAAAAGCTTTCGGACCACAATGTCCGGTGACAAGTACCGCAACGCCCAAACGGGCAATATTTTGCGCGGACTGAATACCCGCACCCTGCGCCGCGTTTAGATTCTGCGCGTTGTCCATGACTTCGAATTTGTTTGTATCGAAATCGTAAATAAGAAATTTCGGCGCACGTCCAAAACGGCTATCTAATGGCGCGTTCAAATTACTACCTGATGTCGTCAATGCTATTTTCAATAGTCAATCTCCTAGCTTCTTAAAAGTTTTTGCTTGTGCTACACCGGCGCAGCAAAAAATTATGCCGCGCCGGCATACCATTACTTATTTTTTTTACCGCTTTCGATTTCGTCGAGTCTGATTTTGATGGACTTTAGTTCATTTTCCAAAATATCAGCCTGATTTTTCAGTGCCTGCTTTTCCGTTTCCGGATCAATATTCTGATAAGGCGCTGCACAACCGCCGAACCACGCCCATCCCGGAATACCGGTAGCAAAAAAACGATGGCGCCAACCAAAACCACCACCACGGGAACCACGGCCAAAACCAAAACCGCGGCCATAACCCATACCGAAACCACGACCACCAATAGGATTGGCGTAACCCGGCATATTGTACCCCGCGCAGTAACCCGCCGCGCGACCCGTCATTGGCCCTAAACCCGCGGGGCCAGTTGCATCTCCTCTAGGCATAATGCAATCCTCCTTTCTTCAATTATTAAATATATGTTTTATTCTCTAATCATCGTTGCGCCGCATGAAGGACATTTTTTCCGCATGCACGGCATTCCTCTGTCATGCTTCTCCCGATGTCCACACTGCGGACAAAGGCAATTGCCTTCGGGACCTAAAGCGAGAGGTCCTCCCATACGGCCACGCCCGCCACCGCGACCCTGGCCGCCTCCCATGCCTCTGCCGCCACGTTTTGTCGCATTCATTGTTTCTCCCTCCTTTTTCTAATCGTGCTCCTAAAAAACAAAAACCGCAGCTGCTAGAACCGTTGTGTAATCCTTATTCTTAAGAACACATGATTGAGTGATATTTCTTGTGCCAACAATTTTTCCGCTGATTCTGAATAACTCCTTTTTTTCATCCCAGCTTTCATCTACATTGAAATCAATACCTAGGGTCGAAGCAAGCATTGCCGCCGCCAAATCCTCAGCATAATCTCCCGTCTGGCGTTCGGTAAAACCAAAAGCGTGATGTTCGCTGATATAGCCGTAGGCGTTTTTATCCACCGGAATCGCGCAACCGATGGAAGCAGAAATAAGACGGCGCGGTTCGTTGCTGCAGCAACGGCTCATCACGCAAAATGTAATCTGGCCAGGTTTTAACCTTTTCAACCCCTCCGTTCTGGAGATTATCCGACAGCCAGGCGGCAAAATGCTGGATACCTGCACAAGATTGCACTTTTCAATTCCCGCATCGCGCAGAGCCAGTTCAAATGAGTGAAGCTGCTCGCGGTGCGTCCCGACTCCTTTAGTGAAAAATAACTTTTGGGGGATGGCTTCTTTCATTTTTTATTCTCCTTTGCTGCAAGAAATATCCCGCATAAATTTTTCAAGCACTTCAGCGTCTGCGGCAATGCATGCCGCGGTTTCTGCCTCGGCCTCTTCCCTGTTCCCTACCGCGGCATCCCGGTAACGCGTAGCTTGCATGCCCCAATCTGCCGTTTTGATAGGCGACAATTACATCTTCTGTCATCCCTCGGACAAACGGATAAACAACAATGCCGCGCGCCATTATTGCCGCCTGCATGGACCGGGAAATCGCGCCACATATAAGGACATCAATTCCCGTTTCGCTGAGCTCGGACGCACGCCGCATTGGATCATTCGTTTCCAGTTTCAACATTGTTCGTTTCGGTTCATCTGTCTCATCCACTTCCAAAACCATAATTTGTTGTGCCACATCAAATACAGTGGAAATCGAATCCTTAAATACCGAAAGAGCAACTTTCATAAATTTATCTTTCCAGACTTATTTTCCCTTAATCATGCTTTTATACAAAACAATGCAAAGGATGGGCCATAAATGCTGCGAACAAAATATAGAGTATATTCAACCATATAGTTAAAGAGTGGTTTTTATCAGGCAAAGTGGCGTCGCATTATTGCGACGCCACTTTGCAATTATATTGCAAATATGCGACTTACCTATTAAGGAATAACTATGTCGAGGGATTTGATTTTTCTATAAAGAGTGCTTTTATGAATACCAAGTTGTCGGGCGGTTTTCTGCCTGTCCCAATTATTCTGTTTAAGGGCGTTGAGAAGATAAGCCGCCTCCACATCACGCAACGAAGAAACTTCGCTGTCTTTATGATTTGCGCTCATCGCAAATAAAGACTCCGGCAGGTGTTTTTTTTCAATCAAATCAGTCTTGCACAAAATAAATGCCCGTTCAATGATATTTGCCAGTTCACGAATATTTCCGGGGTAGCTGTAACTCATTAAAACGGACATTGCTTCTTCGCTTACTCCCTGAATACTTTTCTTCTGAAGCACATTAAAACGTTCAATAAAATGGTCGATTAAAAGCGGAATGTCTTCCATACGCTCACGCAGCGGCGGCAAGATGATTTTGAAAACGTTTATCCGGTAATATAAATCTTCTCGAAAACTCCCTTCACGAACCAACACATCCAGATCTTTGTTTGTCGCCGCAATGATACGCACGTTATGCTCGACGCTTTGCGTCGCACCCAAGGGTTCGTAAGTTTTCTCCTGCAGAACGCGCAAAAGCTTAACCTGCATGGAAGGAGCAATTTCTCCTATTTCATCCAAGAAAAGTGTCCCGTTTTCCGCCAAACGAAAACGGCCAGGTTTGTCTTTTCTGGCGTCGGTAAAAGCTCCCGCTTTGTAGCCGAAAAGCTCCGACTCCAGTAAAGTATCTGGGAGCGCGCTGCAATTTACGGCGACAAACAACTGTTTTTTTCTTGGGCTCAGATCGTGGATGGCGCGGGCAAAAAGCTCCTTTCCTGTGCCGCTCTCACCTTCGATAAGCACAGTGCTGTTGCTTGCGGCTATGTCCGGAAGGATATCAAAAAGCTGTAGTATGCGGTGGTTTTTGGAAATAATATCAGCAAAAGAATATTTTTTCTCAATGGCTTTACGTAAATCCTCCTCCACACTGATATCACGGAAGGTTTCCACCGCTCCGAGCAGTTTACCCTTTTTATCGCGTAAAAGCGCCGTGGAAATACTGATCGGCCTCTTTCTGCCCTCCGCATCAATAATATAGACATTTTTATTCACGATAGGCTTGCCGGTTCTCATGGTTGCCCGTAGACAGCAGTTCCTTTCGCAAATATCAGCTTTTAAAACATCCTTGCAAAGTTGACCCACAGCATCCTTACGCGAGACTCCGGTAATCTCCTCTGCGGCACGATTAAAGGAACTAATCCGCCAGTCTTTGTCAACGGTAAAAACTCCGTCAGCAATGGAGTCTAATATGATGTTTTGCTCATCTCCAGCAAAAGCGCCTTTTTGCTTAGAGTTTTTTTTGCTTACCATATGGCGCCTCACCCTTTTCCGAAAATTTACTCATGCAGCAGTAATTACACCAGTTTTTCGCCTGAAGCAAGTGAAACGATTCAAAGAGTAAAGTCACTCATGACAAATAAAACATGGACAAGAACAATCTGGTGAATTTATAATCAAAAAAATTTAAATAAAATTAAAAAAAGGAAGACCGGCAATGAAGAAAATTAATTTATCCGACTGCGCGCATTGCGCGCTGCGCCGTGAAAATCGCATCTGTCTGACACCAAGCGGCAAAGCTTCCAAAGGATGTCCGACAGCAAGTGGAAAAAAAGAAACAGCAGAAGCAAATGCCGTTTACAAAATTCCTGAAGTCAAGGAATTCGCCCGTCAAACCTCTATTCAGGAAGGTGAATGTTACGCCGGAAGGAATAAAAAACCATATACTAGGCATCCGGTCAAGCCACGTATTCAGGAAATTTGCGAATTCGCGAAAAAAATGGGTTATAAACGTCTGGGGCTCGTATTTTGTATCGGCTTGGCAAGGGAAGCACTGCTGGTAACTGAAATATTGGAAAAACATGGATTCGAAGTGGTATCGGTAGTCTGCAAGGTTGGTTGCGTTACCAAGGAGGAAATCGGCGTAAAAGAAGAAGAAAAAATATTTATCGGGCAACATGAAACCATGTGCAATCCCATCGCGCAGGCACTGATTGTCAACAGGCAAAAAACTCAATTCAATATCCTGCTGGGGCTTTGCGTCGGTCACGATTCATTATTTTTCAAATATGCCGAAGCGCCCACAACCGTTCTTGCCGTAAAAGACCGGGTTACCGGACATAATCCGTTGGCTTCTGTTTACACCTCAGGCAGTTACTATGCCTGGATAAACAAGCCGGAAAATAAATGAAAAACAAATTTATCAGAAAAGAATATAAAACCATTGAGGCGATGCTTGGCCTTTACTGTCACGATTTGCACGGCACAGTCAAACATGATTTGTGTGCGGACTGTGTCAAGCTTTTGGCCTACGGCAAAGCGCGACTGGAGAAATGCCCTTTCCAGGAACAAAAACCAACCTGCGCAAAATGCCCGGTTCATTGCTACAAACCGGAAATGCGCGATAAAATCCGCCTGGTTATGCGCTATGCCGGCCCGCGTATGCTGAAAAATCATCCGCTTTTAGCCATCCGTCATTTGTTGCGCGGCCGCAAGCAGGCGCCGCCACCCAGAAAGGGTTGAAGCTCCAAATCCTTTATGTTATAAATTCAACAATCATTATTTTCGAAAATTGCGCATTACAATCCCAAATATATAAATTTAGGAGGTGTAGACGCGATGACGGAAGAAAAAAAGAAAAAAGAACAACACGAAGAACAGCCCCTGGAAAAACTTACCATTAAAAAATTGCAGGAAATCGCCACGGAATTTCCTCATGAACGGGCAATCCACGACATGAAAAAGGAAGAGCTCATCGCTTTTATCAAACAGGCCAAAGGAATAAAAGATGAAGTGTCCGCGCCTAAACACAAACATAAAGTTAAAATCAAAATGACCAAGCCCGAACTTAAGGCCAAAATCCGTGAGCTGAAAAAGCTGCGTCTGCAGGCACTGGATTCCGGCGAAAGGAAAAAAGCTGTCACGCTGCGCCTTCACATCGCTCGGTTAAAAAAAATATCACGGCGAGCCGCTGCGATAACCTGAACAATAAACTGAGAACCGGCAACTCTAATTTTTTAAAAGAAAGATGATAAGAATATCATATATACTTTATTGCTTTCTTCATTCGACCAGCGTAATCGCTTACGATTTTCAAAAGCTCAGCTTTGCCCCCGTTTTCGGCAATAAGCTTAACCAAAGCTGATCCGGCAACAATGCCATCGGCCAGCCGCCCAATCTGCTGCGCCTGCTCTGGGCGGGAAATACCAAATCCCACAGCTATCGGCAGTGAAGATATTTTACGAATCTTTTTCAAGTCCGCCTTAATGCCGCCAAGTTTTGGCGCCGCCGTTCCGGTAACACCGGTAATTGAAATATAGTACAGAAACCCTGTGGCGGTGGCGGCAATCTTTTTCGCCCTCTGCGCCCCCGTCGTTGGTGCAATCAGAGATATAAAATCAATGCCCGCCGCATCGGTATGTTTTTTCAATTCCGGCGCTTCTTCCGGAGGCAAATCCACAACCAGCACGCCATCCACACCGGCGCGGGCGGCATCGCGGGCAAACTTCTCTGTTCCGTATGCAAAAATAGGATTAAAGTAACCAAAAAGCACAATCGGAATCTGCGATATCTTTCTTAGCTCGGCAATCAATTGCAGTACACCCGCCAGTGTCGTTCCCGTTTTGAGAGAACGCTGCGCCGCTTCCTGAATAACGGGACCGTCCGCCGTGGGATCCGAAAAGGGAACTCCAATTTCTAAAATATCCGCGCCCGCTTTTTCCAGGGCTAAAACCAATTTTTTTGTCGTTTCCAGCGAAGGATCGCCGGCGGTCAGATAAATAATCAGCGCTTTTTCTTTTTGCGCTTGCAGTTCATTGAATTTTTTTCCGATACGCGTCGTCATTATCTATCTCCCCTTTCGGCGATTATCTGCGCGTCTTTATCGCCGCGGCCGGAAAGGCAAACAATTATTATTGTATTCTTACTCATCTTCGGCGCGATTTTCATGGTGTAAGCCAGCGCGTGCGCGCTTTCCATGGCGGGAATGATTCCCTCCTGTCGCGATAAAAAAGAAAAAGCGTCTATCGCCTCTTTATCCGTTACAGTCACATATTTTACTTTCTTTTTGGAGTGAAAATAAGCGTGCTCGGGGCCCACGCCGGGATAATCGAGTCCCGCGGCGATGGAATAAGCGTCTCGCACTTGTCCATGCGCGTCCTGCAGAACATATGTTTTATTGCCATGCAAAACACCCACGGCGCCGGCATTGATGCTGGCGGAATGTTCTCTGGTATGCAACCCATGACCCGCGGCTTCCACACCGAACATTTTTATCTTTTTTTCATCGACAAAAGGATAAAACATTCCCAGGGAGTTGCTGCCACCGCCCACGCAGGCTACCAATATATCGGGGTTGCGTCGTGCTTCTTTTTTAATCTGTCTTTTTGTTTCCCGCCCGATAACTGATTGGAAATTTCGCACCATCACGGGATAAGGATGAGGCCCGGCGGTCGTGCCGATAATATAGAAAGTATCGCGCACGCTGGAAACCCAGTAGCGCATGGCCTCATTCATCGCGTCTTTAAGCGTCGCCGTGCCGCTTTTTACCGGCACCACTTCCGCGCCCAGTATTTTCATGCGGAAAACATTGGGCGCCTGACGGCGGATGTCTTCTTCCCCCATGAATATTTTGCATTCCATGCCAAAAAGCGCCGCCACTGTCGCCGTGGCGACGCCATGCTGCCCCGCGCCGGTCTCGGCAATAACTTTTTTCTTGCCCATCTTACGCGCCAGAAGCGCCTGCCCCAGGGTATTATTGATTTTGTGCGAACCGGTATGATTCAAATCTTCGCGCTTAAGGTAGATTTTGGCGCCATTCAAGGCTTTGGTCAACCGGCGCGCAAAATAAAGCGGCGTGGGACGGCCGGCGTACTGACGTAGATAATAGTCGAATTCCTTTTGAAAGGATCTGTCGGCTCTGGCCTTAAGATATACTTTTTCCAAATCGAGCAACGCGGACATTAATGTCTCCGCGGCGTAGCGTCCGCCAAAAATACCGAAATGGCCGTTTTTATCAGGAAGTTTTTTCATCATTTACCTCTTATTAAAAATATTTCCGCCTCTGTCCAATCCTGTTTCTTCCACAATCCTCATCAGGCTTGCCATTTTTTCCTTATCCTTCCTACCGGGAGTAATTTCCACTCCGCTGTTTATGTCCACAGCGTTGGGCGCGACTGCTTCCACGGCTTGCCTGATATTTTTTTCATTCAGGCCTCCAGAAAGTATGAGCGACTTTCTGTCCTTTAAGCATCGTGCCAATTCCCAGTCAGTAGGCATGCCCGTGCCTCCGTAGAGATTTTTGTTCCGATTATCCACAAGAATCGCCGCGACTTGGTAAGCGCAGGCCTTTTCCAAATCTTCATCACTGCGCAAAAAAACTGCTTTGATTATTTTTGTCGCCGGAAACTTGCGGCAAAAATCTGCCGTTTCATCGCCGTGCAACTGGATAAAATCCAGGCCGCAGTATTTCATTATTCTTTTTATTTCTGCCGCGCTTTCATTGACAAACACTCCCACCTTCGCTACACACGTCGGCAATTTTGTGATAATCAGCCGCGCCCTCTCCGGCTCGATATAACGTGGAGACGGAGGATAAAAGATGAATCCCAGCGCCGCCGCTCCGAAATTCGCCGCGCAAAGCGCATCTTCTTCGTTGGTGATGCCGCAAATTTTTACCTGCGTCACGTCTTGCCTTCTCCCATGAATTCCTTCAATTTTTTACCCATGTCCGCCGCGGTAATCAGAGCCTCACCAATCAAAAAAGCTTTGATACCCGCCTGCAGGAGCGATTCGATATCTTTTCTGGTATGAATGCCGCTTTCCGCCACGACGATTTTTCCTTCCGGTATCATCGGGCGTAGCCAGCAGCTGGTATTGATGTCCGTGATGAAGTTATCCAGATTTCGGTTGTTAATGCCGATAATATCGGCGTCCGCCGCTAAAGCGATTTCCAGTTCTTCCGGCGTGTGAATTTCGATCAGCGCAGACAAACCGAGGCTTTCGGCCAGCGCGATAAATTCTTTAAGTTTATTCCCCAAAATAAGCACAATAAGTAGAATCGCGTCCGCACCGATGGCTCTGGTTTCGTAAAGCTGAAAAGGATCGATAATAAAATCCTTGCGCAAAACCGGAAGTGATATTTTTTGTTTTATCTGCGTCAGATAATCCTTGTGCCCGCAGAAATATTTTTCATCCGTAAGCACGGAAACAGCCGCGGCATTGTTGTACTCGAACGTCTGCGCAATGCGCAAGTAATCAAAATTTTCCGAAAGCCTCCCGCGCGAGGGTGAAGCGCATTTGACCTCGGCAATAATATTACAGGCCCCACGGTTTATCACCTGACGAAAATCACGGCAGGCGCCACGCAGGGAAATCTGTTTTTCCAAATCCGATATTTTTACGGATTTTTTCAGCCTTGCCACTTCTTCTTTTTTCGTTTCAATAATTTTTTCTAAAATCATTTTTTCTCAGGCGCTGCTAAGTTCAATCAGCGCTTGCAGTTTTTTCACCGCCGCGCCGCTGTCGATACATTCTGATGCAACTTTGATTCCTTCTTTGATATCGCTCGCTTTTTCTCCCGCGATAATTGCCAGCGCCGCGTTGAGTAAAACAACATTGCGGCAGGCGCCGTTTTTGCCGGAAAGAACATCACGGGCAATCTGCGCGTTTTTTTGCGGATCCCCGCCACGAATATCTTCCAGTGAATAATTTTTCCCAAAATAATCGACCGGATTGATGTTGTAGGTTTTGACAATACCGTCCTTTAATTCCGCCACGCGTGTTTCCCGCGATAAGGTAACCTCATCGAGCCCATCCATGCCGTGCACCACAAAAGCCCTTTTCGTCCCCATGTTTTTCAAAACGTCGGCAAACATTTCCGTAAGCTTCGGGTCATAGACACCCAAAAGCTGAGCGGTGGCTCCTGCCGGATTGGTCAAGGGCCCCAGCATGTTGAAAATTGTGCGGATGCCTATTTCACGGCGCGGGCCGATAGCGTATTTCATCGCGCCGTGCAGTNNCCGATGGCATATTTCATCGCGCCGTGGAGTTTGGACGCAAAAAGAAACCCTATGCCGATCTGCTGAATGCATTCTTCCACTATTTCCTGGCCGGCGCTGATGTTTACGCCAAGTGCTTCCAGGACATCGGCGCTGCCGCAGGCGCTGGAAACGGCGCGGTTGCCGTGTTTAGCCACAACAATTCCCGCCGCCGCTACGACAAACGCCGCGGTAGTCGATATATTGAAAGTGTTGAGGGAATCGCCACCTGTGCCGCAGGTATCCACAATCGTCGTCGCGCAGGCATTAATGCGCGTCGCTTTTTGTCGCATGATCCTCGCCGCGCCGGTGACTTCCTCTACCGTTTCACCTTTCATTCTCAGCGCCGTAATGAACGCACCAATCTGCGCGGGAGTGGCCGCTCCTTCCATGATTTCTTCCATGGCCTGCATCATTTCCACTTCGGGCAAATCCTGTTTTTTTACCGCCTTGTCGATTGCTTCTTTAATCATGATAATCGCTCCTTTCGACAGGTATATTTTAAAAAATTCTTGATGATTCTTTTTCCCTGCGGTGTGAGCACCGATTCCGGATGAAACTGAATTCCCTCCACCGGAAATTGTTTGTGCCGCAGACCCATAATTTCCCCCTCTTCCGTGCGCGCGCTTACCTCCAGACATTCGGGAAGAGTTTCTTTCTTCACGACAAGGGAATGATAACGTCCCGCGGAAAAAGGATTGGGCAATCCCGTGAAAATAGTTTTCCCGTCATTGATCACCGGGGATGTTTTGCCGTGCATGATGCGTTCGGCGCGCACGACATCACCGCCAAAGGCGTAACCGATCGCCTGATGCCCCAGGCAAATACCCATAAAGGGGACGGTTTGATAAAAATCACGGATAATATCGACGCTGATACCCGCTTCGCGCGGCGAGCAGGGACCCGGTGAAATAAAAATCGCCGCCGGCTTCATTTTTTCTATGTCGCGGGATTTTATCCGGTCATTGCGACAAACACGCACATCCTCGCCCATCTGTTGCAGATACTGGACGATATTGAACGTAAATGAATCGTAGTTATCAATCATCAAAATCATTTTATTTGCCTCCGTTTCCATTATTGATAACAAATCCGCCGGCCGCCATACGCACCGCCTGCAGCATGCCCTGCGCTTTGTTCAGAGATTCCTGATGTTCCAATTCCGGATCCGAATCGTAAACAATGCCGGCGCCGGCCTGAACGTAAATTTTGTTGTTTTTTAAAACCATCGTCCGGATGGTGATGCAGAAATCCATGTTACCGCTGAAACTGAAATAACCGACCGCACCACCATAGGGTCCTCGCTTAACTTTTTCCAGTTCATCAACGATTTCCATGGCGCGTATTTTCGGCGCGCCGGTAAGTGTGCCGGCGGGAAAGGTCGCAACTAAAACATCAAAGGCGTCTTTGCCTTTGGCAAGTTGCGCGCGGACATTCGAAACCAGATGCATGACGTGAGAATACTTCTCCACCACCATATACTGATTTACCTGCACACTGCCTGTTTGAGCGACGCGCCCTAAATCGTTTCTGCCCAAATCAACGAGCATAACATGCTCCGCTCGTTCCTTTTCATCGGAGAGAAGCTCATCAGCCAAAGCGCGGTCCTCCTGCTGGGTTTTCCCCCTTCTTCTGGTGCCTGCGATCGGCCGCAGTTCCATCGTGTCTCCCTCCAGTCGCACCATAACTTCCGGTGATGAACCGATTAAAGCCAAGTCATCAAGTTTTAGAAAAAATAAATAAGGCGAAGGATTAACGTAACGCAATCCGCGGTAAAGATCGACGGCAGACGATTGGCAATCTGTTTCAAATCTCTGACTGAGAACAACCTGAATAATGTCCCCTGCCGTGATATATTTTTTGGCTTTGGAGACGATATCTTTGTATTCCTCAGGAGTCATGTTGGAGACAAAGGAAATTTCTTTTCCTTGAGCGGCGGGATTAATTCCGTGCGTTGAGGGCAGAGACAACGTCTCAATCATGGTATCGATTTTCCGGCATGACTCTCTGTAGGTTTCTTCTAACGAATCCGCATCTTCCGTGTAGGCGCAGGAAACTATTTTAATCGTATGGCGAATGTTGTCAAAAACCATAATGGTATCGCTGATCACAAAGACAGCATCATCAATCCGCAAATCATCGGTAACTCTCTGCGGCAGTTTTTCGAAGTAGCGCACCATTTCATAACTCAAAAAACCCACCGCACCGCCGTAAAAACGAGGCAGGCCGGGTAACGTCACCGGCTTGTAACGACTCATTAAATCACGCAGAACTTTCAGAGGATTACCCTTATGCTCGCGGGAAGTAATTCCTTTCCCTTCTTCGACGATAACTTTATCCGCGCTGACCCGGAAGAGAATCCCGGCACCAACCCCCAGAAACGAATATCGGCCCCATTTTTCCCCGCCTTCCACGCTTTCTAAAAGATAAACGTATTTTTCATTTTGCAGTTTCATTAAGACCGAGACGGGAGTTTCCACGTCGGCTAGTATTTCCCGGCAGACGGGAACCAGATTACCCTGCCCGGCTAACTTTTTAAATTCGGCAAATGACAGCTGATACATGCATTTCTCCTTAAAATAAAAAAGGCCGCGATATTTTTATCACGGCCTTTGCTTATGTGGTCACAAACAAAAAAGCCGTGAAGACCCCAGAGGTTCTCCACGGCTTTGCTTTTTAATTAGACTTGATCAGCGGTGGAAAATCCTCCCTGTGAGGCTCCACCACCAGTTATTAAGCGATAATTTTATGCCTGCTTTTTTCATACTGTTTACCCACAATTAATGTTTTTACTTATAGCAACTCAAAATACCGATGTCAACTTTTTTTTTGACCTGCTGATAACTATCCTGTATAAGAATACTGGATACTCCGGTTGTGGGAAAATATCCATTATTTCTTTTTCATGTCTCCCAATCCAATCAGCGGCACGCCTCCCGTGCCCACAACCTGCGGCAGGATACCATCCCATTTTTCAATTGCTTTAAGATTTGCCTCGATTTTGCGCAGCTCTATAAGATCGGGGGAAATATTTGCTCTTTGCAGCCTCAGAGACTCCGCTTCCGCTTTCGCCGCCGTTACTTTCTGTTCCGCCTCAATTTTTACCCTTTCCAAATCTCTTTTTGCTTTGAGGGCAAGCTGCTCGGCTGTTTGCTTTGCTTCAATCGCTTCCGTAAATACCTTGGAAAAGCTGAAAGCGACAATAGAAAAAGCGTCAACCTCTATATTATATCTTTCGAGCCTTTCCATTAAAGACGTCCGCATTGCTTCACTGACCTGCGGCCTTTTAGTAATGAGCTCTTCGGCTGAATATCTTGCGGAAACAGCTTTTACCACCTCAAGAATTGCGGGATCTATAATCCGCTCCCGGTAAGATATTCCAATAGTCTGGTAAACGATATTCGCTTTGTCGGGAATCAAATGATAATTAAGGGCGATAGAAGATGTGACATCCTGCAAATCGGATGATGCGGCAATTGTGTCGGTCACAACCTTTTGTACCCTAACATCCAGAAGAATAACTTCCTGCACCACTGGTATACGAAAATGCAGCCCCTCACCTAAAACATTGTCTTGCACAGCTCCAAAATTAAGCACCACGCCTCTTTGCCCCGGTCCTACCTCAACCCATGGCTTAGCGAAAAGGAAAACCAAGACCACTACCACCGCAATTAATATAGGTGTCGGTATTTTCTTGACTCCATCTCTCATACTTTTTACCATTCTTTCATCCATATTGTTATAACCTCTCTTTCCTGCGTATCATTTTTAATGCCAGATGAGTATAGGTAATAGAAACCAACCTGTCAAACAAAAATGGTCTATGTAATGCTTGCTGCCATATTTGCAAGTTTGCAATCCCGCTTGACATATGAAAAGCTTTTTCTGTATAAGTTTTTTTATAGTTAAATCGACTAAAGGCAAAGGGAACACCGCATGGATTTAATCAATGCCGCACTGTCCGCCATAAAAACCATAAGAGTACAAGACATCCTGGATATCGTGATCATTGCTATTATGATTTTTGCCTTTTTCTCTTGGTTTAAAACCAGGGCTTCGCGCTTTGTTCTCATTGGCATTATCCTCCTGGGAGGCGTCTATATAGCCGCCCGTTTCCTGCAACTTTATCTTACCACTATCGTGCTTCAATCTTTCTTTGCTATCGTCTTGTTTGTGCTCGTAGTAATTTTTCAGGAAGATTTACGCAACCTCTTTGAAAAACTGGCCTTGCTGGGCAATCTTAGAAAAAAAGTTCGGCCTCTTTCCCCGCTAGAAAAAGCTTCGGAAATAATCACACATACCGTCGCAAATCTGGCCAAAAAAAAAATAGGCGCTTTAATTGTTCTGCAGGGAGAAGACCGCCTGGACAGGCACTTGAATGGCGGAACAGCGCTCGACGGCCTGCTCAGTGAACCTTTACTGGAAAGCATTTTTGATCCTTATTCCGAGGGGCACGACGGCGCAGTGCTTATCAAAGGCGACCGCGTTAAAATGTTTGGATGTCATTTGCCTCTGTCCTCCAACACGGCAAAATACGGAACCATAGGGCTGCGTCACACCGCGGCACTCGGACTGGCGGAACGTTCTGACGCTCTGTGTATCGTCGTTTCCGAAGAAACCGGAAATATATCTGTCGCTCATCAGAACAATTTAACAAAGATAAACAACGCATCTGTCCTCCACAACGAATTGGATAATTTTTATGCCCGTGAAATTCCCGCGAAAAAAAGACATCCGGCAATTACTTGGCTTAAAGAAAATTCAAAAGAAAAAATTATCTCCCTGATTTTAGCTTGCCTTTTATGGTTTGCCTTCGGTTACCAGAAAGAAATTGTGCGCCGCAATTTCATCATACCCATAGAATATCGCAATGTGCCGCTACATTGGCACATCGACGAACCGCGTCTGACTGAAGTAAAAGTGATTCTCCAGGGACCACAGCAGGCGTTTTATCTGTTAGACGAACGCTTTCTTAAATTATCGCTGGATCTGTCGACCGTCTCTAAAACAAAACAAGAAATTATCCTTTCCAAAGACATGGTCAATGTGCCTTCCAACTTATCGATTACAGAAATAAAACCGGAAAAAATATACATTTACGCAACACGGCTCATTGCCGGAACTTTCCCTCTAAAAATCGTCACAAATAATTCTTTGCCCAAGAATCTCATTCTACAAAAAATATCGGCCGTCCCCTCTAAAATCGATATACTTTATGATTCCCGCATCAATCCTCAAAAAATTAAAATCGAGACAGAACCTATAGACTTGAAGAAAATATCCTCCGCCAGCACAATCGACACAAAAATCGTGTTGCCCACCGGCGCCTATTTTCCCGAAGGAAAACCGACAACAACACGCGTCATGATCAGCGTAAGAAATAAAGCACGCTAAATATCCGATCATGCAGATAAATCAACAGACTGATAAAAAACTTGCCGATAAGAAAGCAAAATCGTTGCATTAGTTCAAAAAATGTGTTCAACACTTCATAAGAATTTGAAAAAGAGGAGGTATTTATATGGGAGTTTTTGCAGCAAGCGACATCGTGGAAGTAGCTATCAGGATTGAAGAAAACGGCGTTAATTTTTATAAATTTGCCGAGCAAATAACTAAACAGCAAGAAGCAAAAGAACTTTTTGCCCATTTAGCTCAGGAAGAAATAAAGCACAAAAAGATTTTCGAAAACATGTTCGCCAAAATGGAAAAAGCCAATACTCCGGAAAGCTACGAAGGAGAATACAGCGCTTATTTGCGCTCCTATGTAGACAATAATATAATTTTCACAAAAGAAGCGATGGATAAAGAACTGACAAAAGTAACAGACACAATTGCCGCTTTCGATTTTGCCATCAGACGCGAGTTGGATTCAATCCTTTATTACCATGAAATTAAACAATTGGTGCCTTCTGCGCAACATAACGCCATAGAACAAATAATAAAGGAAGAAAGAAAACACTATTCAATTCTTACTGAAATGAAAAAAAGATTTACAAAATAGCAATCAATCAAGCAGTTAAAAAAATTTTGTTAATCCTTTGAAGAATACTTTTTAAGTTTGTAACGCAGCATCCGCTCAGACATGCCCAGTATTTCTGCGGCTTTTGTCTGGTTATCCTGCGCCTTTTTCATGGCTTCGGCAATCAATTTCTTTTCTAATTCTTCCACAGACTCTTTTAAAAGACCAAACGGTTTTTTTCCATGATCAGCAAACGAAGAGGGCTTAAAAGGCAAGTCATCAATCGTAATATATTCATCGCGTGCAATAACCACCGCTCTCTCCAAAATATTGGCGAGCTCACGCACGTTCCCCGGATAATTATACTTCAAGAGGAGATCACGCGCCTCGGCAGTTAAACCTTTGATGTTCTTTTTATTTTCAACGGCATATTGCTGAATAAAATGGTCAATTAAAATAGGTAAATCTTCTTTCCGGTCTCGCAACGGCGGGAGATGCATGGTTACAACTTTTAGCCGGTAAAAAAGGTCTTCGCGAAAATTACCTTCTTTAACCTGCTTTTCCAAATCGCGGTTGGTGGCACTGATTACGCGCACATCGACAGTTATATTCTGATTACTGCCAAGACGCTGGAATTCGCGCTCCTGCAAAAAGCGCAGAAGCTTAACCTGCACCGCGGGGGTGAGCTCTCCTATCTCATCAAGAAACAATGTACCACCATCCGCTTCTTCAAAACGACCTATGCGTCGTGACGTGGCACCGGTAAATGCTCCTTTTTCATGCCCGAACAATTCACTTTCCAGTAAATTTTCGTGCAGAGCAACACAATTGACAATAATAATCGGCTTACTCGCCCGAAGGCTTAATTGATGAATCAATCGGGCCAGAAGTTCTTTTCCTGTACCGCTTTCCCCCTGAATCAAAATAGACGCGCGGCTGGCGGCCACACGACCGGCCATGTTGATTACTTCCGCCATTAGGGGACTTTTATATACAATTTTATCGGCAGTAATGCCCTTTTTCCCCAGTTCTTGCCGTAAAAGCTCATTTTCTTTAATCAGTTGCCTTCTTTCGGCTACCCGATTAACCAGAATCAGTAATTCATCCAATTCCACAGGCTTGGTTATATAATCTATTGCTCCGACTTTTATTGCCTCGACCGCCGTCTCAATAGTACCGTAAGCGGTAATAATAACGACATCTATTTCCGGATTGATGCGTTTGATTTCCTTTAGCACTTCCAAACCATCCATGCCCGGCATTTTGTAATCAAGTAGAATCAAATCAAAGTGATTATTCAGAACTTTCTCTATTGCCTTTTCTCCATTTCCCGCTTCGGCCACACTATGACCTTCGGCCATGAGAAAATCTCGCAACATTTCTCTTTGGGATTGACCATCTTCCACTATCAGGATACTCAATCTTTGCATATTTCTATCCTTTTTCTTTCGGCGGCCGTTCGTTGAATCTCTCCTGCGGCAAGACAATCTCAAAAGTTGTTCCTTCGCCTTTGCGGCTGATTACGCGTATATCACCGCCGTGACCGCGAATGATTTCGCTGGCTAAAGGAACACCTAAACCGACCCCTTTTTCCTTGGTTGTGTATTCGGGACTGAAAATCTTTTCTATTTCCTCCGTTGTCATACCACAACCAGTATCAGTAATACTGACAACAATATAATTTTTCCCTTCCTTATCGACCGTAATAGAGATTTTTCCTTCCCCAGGCATTGATTCCATGGCGTTTTTGATTAAATTTAAAAAGGCCTGCTGAATTTTATTAATGTCCAACGGGATCACCGCGGGAGAATGGAGCCATTTGGTCTCAATTACAATGCCACGTCCCTGCGCTTCTTCACGGATAAGACTGACTATTTTCTGTAGAATTTCTGTCACTGAAAAATCCCGCAACTCCAATCTGCGGCTTTTGGAAAAAGACAAAAATTCTTCTATTATTCCATTCAAACGTCTGATCTCGTCTCTAATAATTCCGGATAAATTACGAAAATCCTCCGCCTTACTTGAATCGGCAGGAACAAAATCCTTCTTCAGTCGCTGCGCAGCTATGCTAATCGCATTCAACGGATTGCGGATTTCATGCGCCACACCTGCTGCCAGTTGCCCCAGTGAGGAAAGTCTCTCGGCTTTTTCCAGGCGCCTTTCTATTTCAATAATGCCGGATAAATGACGATTCTGGTCATAGTAAAGAAGCCACATGGATAGCAGTGCGATAACAACGACCAGAAACATGAAAACAAAAATATTTTGTTTGTTTTCGGCAATGATTTTATCCATCGAGCCGCGGTCAAGACCCATCCGGACAATACCGACGACCTTTTTATCCAAAAATAAAGGAGCAGCTAAGTCCAAAATTTTACTGTTTCCGGAATCAACTTTTTTGCTGGCGATTTTTATCTTACCCGTCAAAATATCTTTATAATTAAAATCACCGTTTTTAAAAACATGCGTAGGCTGACCGACACTGCTGAGAATTTTTTTCTGGTCATTGATAATCTGCATATAAACGATACCATGGCCTTCACCTATTTTCTTTATCCCTTTTTCTACTGCTACTTTAAGACTCCAGTAGATCAAACCTTCTTTATCCAGGCTTACAATGACCATACCGCTATTATCTTTTCGCTGCAAAACAACAAAGCCTATTCCATGTTTGGCGCGAATTTTTTCCACTATTTCCAGAGGAGTTAACTTACGGCCGCCCATTCTCAACTCTCTGGCTTCCAGCATATCCGTACGCAATGGGCCGCTTTGGTAAACCGCATTCCCGTTACGATCTAATACAGCCAGGTACCAAAAATTATTTTCGGCAGCGAACTGTTTGAGATAATCATCGTTTACCTTACCCTTCCTCCATTGTTCATCCACTTTACGGCATAAATCCGTTATTGCCTCCAGCACCCACCTTTTGGAATAAGCCGCTTCTTCCTGACTAGCCGTTTTTAAACCCGATGGTCTTTTCTCCGGCGGAGACATTATACTTCTTAAATTTTCTTCCGTCAGTCTCTGTAACACACTAATCGTGCTTAAAGCTTGATCTTCCAAAAAGCCTACAAGGTTAGTTTCACTCCTTCTGATATCAAGGAAACCCATAACTAATATCAAAGTCACCAAAATAGCACTTACTATCCCCACAGCCAAGGGTTGAAGAAATGTATCCTTCTGCTCTCGTGCTTTCCGCTTAACTGTTATTCCTTTATCCCCCAAAAAGCGCATTTTTATCCCTGGATATTATATTTATTTTTGCCAATCATCTTAAGCTATTGAAAAGAAAAGTCAACTTTAAATCCTTAAAATTCGACATTTTTGTCGCAACAGAACTAATTTCCGCATCTAAAATATAAACAATTGTTTTAACTATATTTTTTATAGATAAATGGTCTGTGAATCGACAATTATTGCCGTGAATATTAATGGATAAATCCATGTAAAAAACATGTCTTTTAAATTATTTGCCTATTATTACAAATATTTAGCATAATAAAAGCGATTTCGGCACGATAAATGCTTAAACTAAGGTAGAATTAATAATATTGTCGACTAAAATAACGGGCATAACTAGCCGGCAGCAGATTAACCTAGAAGATATTAAACCTTCTCTCTTCACTCCTAGGAAGGCTCCAAAAGAGCCTTCCTTTCTTTTTGGCCCCACGCAAATCATGTATTGTCGCCATCGCTTTGTTTTTTCATCTTTTTCCACAGCGCAATTCTATCTTTTATTATCTTTTCAAATCCCATGCCTTTCGGCGAATAAAAAGTCTTTTCCCGTAATTTTTCCGGCAAGTATTCCTGAGCGATATAAGCTCCAGGGTGATCATGAGCATATTTGTAATCCTTGCCATAATCAAGCTCTTTCATTAATTTTGTAGGGGCGTTGCGAATGTGCAACGGTACCGGCAGATATCCCGTTTGCCCTATTTCTTCCTTAACTTTTCTAAAACCCGCATAAAGCGCGTTGCTTTTAGGAGCTGTGGCTAAATAAACAGCAGCCTGGGCCAGAGCCAGCTCTCCTTCCGGAAAACCAATAAAATGAAAAGCCTGTTGAGCGGCGACACAAACAGCAAGCGCTTGCGGATCGGCCAACCCAACATCTTCCGAAGCAAAGCGGATCATACGCCGAGCAATATAAAGAGGGTCTTCTCCGGCAAGCAACATCCTTCCCAGCCAGTACAAAGCGGCATCGGGATCGCTGCCACGCAGACTTTTATGGAATGCAGAGATAAGATTATAATGTTCTTCCCCGTTCTTGTCATACAGAAGCGCCTTCTTTTGTAAAGCCTCATGGGCATAGTCCAGAGTAATAATTCTATCTTTTTCCGGTAAATTTCGTATCATCGAGAAGATTGCCTCCAGATTGTTCAAGGCGTTGCGCGCATCCCCATCGGCCAGCCGAACAATATAACGAAGAACTTCTTTATCTACTTGCATAGAATGTTTTCCCAGTCCTCTCTTTTCATCTTTGAGGGCTCGTTCAACAATATCCATAAGTTCTTCTTCAGCAAAAGGTCTCAAAATCAAAACCCTGGTGCGTGATAAGAGAGGAGCGATAACTTCAAAAGAAGGGTTTTCCGTGGTGGCTCCAATCAAGGTAATCAAACCGTTTTCCACGTGTGGCAAAAACGCATCCTGCTGCGCTTTGTTAAAACGATGGATTTCATCCACAAAAAGAATTGTTTTTTTATTTTTTTCTCTCTGTAATTGGCTGGCTTCGTCGATGACTGTGCGAATCTCTTTCACCCCGGACAGCACGGCAGAAAAACTGATAAATTTTGATTTAGTTTCATTGGCCAGAACTTTAGCCAAGGTGGTTTTTCCCGAACCGGGAGGCCCCCAGAAAATCATGGAAAACAGATTGTCTTCTTCGATGGCGCGCCTGAGTAAACAACCCTCTCCCAAAAGATGAGACTGGCCGACATACTCGGAAATATTCTGCGGTCTCATTCTTTCGGCAAGCGGCGCTGAAGATTTCGCCTCAGCTGATATATCAGAACCGAATAAATCCAAATGTTTCATTTTACCCTTTTTGCCATTTCGATAATTTCAATCAAACTGGTTACTTTATCTTTAGGGTGAACATTAATGAATTGCCGCCATTGTTCTTCGCCCAATACTTTTTTTAAAAATGTTTCTATATCAAAATAAACAGACCAGCAGTTTATGATACGAGAGCACGGCAATTTGCCGGATTCCCGCAAACAATAAGAAAGAGCAATTTCATGCCCCAAATGCGGGCAGCGTATTTGCTTTTTGATTATCTCCTGTTTCATCAAAGCCAGATTGGCTAAAAAATGAAAAACCGTCAAGGCTTTTATTGCTTGACGGTTTTTCCAGCACAATATTTCAGATTTTATTAGGGTTTCGGGAAATCCTTGATTGCCTGCAATGCCCGTTGAATCTCTTCGTCCGGCAATTCGTATGCTTCCAATTTTCCAGATAAGTAAGCATCATAGGAAGTCAGGTCAACCAAGCCGTGGCCGCTCCAATTAAAGAGAATTACTTTTTCCCTGCCTTCTTCTTTGGCACGCATCGCTTCATCTACGACAGCCGCCAGCACATGGTTAGTTTCCGGTGCGGGTATAAAACCTTCCGCGCGTGCCCATTTAACCCCGGCGTCAAAAGTCTTCAGCTGATCGTATGCCCTGGCCTCGATGAATTTCTCCCGAACCAAGTGACTGATGATCGGCGCCATACCATGATAACGCAAACCACCGGCGTGAATCGGCGCGGGAATATAGTCATGGCCCAGTGTGTACATCGGCAAAAGAGGTGTGGTTTTGGCCAAATCACCGAAATCATAAGCAAATGGTCCCTTGGTCATGCTGGGGCAGGATGAGGGTTCGGCTCCGACGATTTTTACCTGCTTGCCGTTGAACTTATCGCAGACAAACGGCGCTATTATTCCGCCAAAATTGCTTCCACCACCGCAACACCCCATAACCACATCGGGATAAATGCCTAGTTTCTTCATTTGTTTTTGTGCTTCCAAACCGATAATCGACTGATAAATTAAAACATGATTCAACACGCTGCCCAATCCGTAATGCGTATTTTGGCTGGTCACCGCATCTTCAATAGCTTCACTGATGGCGATACCCAAGGAACCGGGAGAATCCGGATGCTCCGCTAAAACTTTTCGTCCGGCCTGCGTCAGATTGCTGGGGCTGGGGATACATTCCGCGCCCCACGTATTCATCATCAATCGTCGGTAAGGTTTTTGTTCATAACTAATTTTTACCATATAAATTCGGCATTCCAGTCCAAACATCTGGCAAGCCATAGCCAAAGCGCTACCCCACTGACCGGCACCCGTTTCCGTGGTCATTCGTTTGGTTCCGGCTACTTTATTATAATAAGCCATGGGAACAGCGGCATTGGGCTTATGCGACCCGGCAGGGCTCACGCCTTCATGCTTGTAATAAATCTGCACCGGGCAGTTTAGCAGTTTTTCAAAATTGCGTGCGCGATAAAGAGGAGATGGCCTCCAGAGCAAATACTTTTGCAATACTTCCGGTGGAATATCGATCCAGCGCTGGGTAGAAACTTCTTGCTCAATGATATTCATGGGAAAAATTGCCGCAAGATCCTGAGGCGTAACCGGCTGACCGGTACCGGGGTGCAGAGGCGGCTTCATTGGGGTGGGCAAATCCGCCATAATGTTGTACCATTGCCGGGGTATTTCGCTATCATCCAAAAATGTTTTCATTTGTTCCATATGCTCTCTCCTTTAAAATATTTTACTGCGCGTTCATCTCTTACTTGGGCAAGGCCATTGCCAAAAAAAATGCCATGGATTCTTTCCCATGGCACTTGACTTTAACCGCCGGAGTCATGGGAAGGATTACCCCGCCCATGCCCGTTTACTGTTCGAGCTTATGGGCAGATATTTACAATCTGCCACCGCCAATAAATATTTAAACAAGTTGTTACCATTTATTCAGCCCAAACTAATCTTTTACGCGCGTTCGTATCACAGCGAATAAACAATTGTCAAGGTTAATTATTTGCTAAACATGGTTGCGCAGTTTCAGCTCCACAGGATGAGGATTCAAATATACCTGCCTTTGAAGATAAGACTGTTCATATTTACGGACATAATGACGCAGCAGAGAGACAGGAACAATCAGCGGGATATAACCTCTCTGGTAATCACCAATTATTTCTAGAAGTTCTGTTTTTTCATCAGCAGTCAATTGCTTTTTGAAATATCCCAGCATATGTTGCAATACATTAACGTGCTTTTTAGGCGTCCCTTTCAGCGAAAGGTATTCCAACAACAAAACCTGGTACTTGTCCAGCAATTCTTCCCGAGGCATGCTCCTTTGATTTGCGACAAGTTTTCCCATAAGTTGATAATGTCTGGGGCTGTGCGCAAGAATCAAGAATTTATGACTGGTATGAAAATCTATCAACGCTTCTTCGCCGCCTTTTTCTTTCCTTGATTCACGCCATCGTCTTAAGGCAAAGACTCTTTCAATGAAATTTTCTCTCAACGCTGGATCATGAAGCCGACCTTCGTCTTCCACGGGCAACAGAGGAAAATGTTTCATGAAAATTCCGGCAAAAATGCCCACACCTTTTTTTACCGGCATTTTATTTTCACCATATATTTTTACTCTTTCCATCCCGCTGCTGGGTGAATCACTTTTAAAAATAAAACCGCAAAGGTCTTCTTTTTCCAACTCCACAACGCGTTTTTGTGCCCACCTCATCATGCGCAGAGTCAAATCAATTTTGCTACGCGTGGTCACAAGCCGCGGCGCTTCAGGCCCGCCTTCTAGGCGCATGGACTCCCGTGGAATATCCAGCCCACACTCAACCTCCGGACAAACGGCAACGTATTCCACATACTGTCCCAAAGTATCTTTGATGAACCTGTCCAGCTTATGACCGCCGTCGTAACGCACATTTTCGCCAAGCAAGCAGCTACTTATACCGAGTCTTATTTTTTCCATAATTTGTTATCAACTGAAAAATTCTTTATCTCGGCGATACCAGTGATTGGGGAAAAGGCGGTACATAATCCTCGACAAGGGTCCGATGTATTCCTTTGTTCTTTTGTCGTACTGGCAGGCATGAATAATCATATCTTTTATTTTATTTTTATCGGCTGGTTCGTTTAACAGTCGGTAAGCGCACGAAAAAAGCGGACTATACATATTCTTTTTTTCCAAATACTTATGAACATTTTTTATTGTGTTGGGGCCTTCCGGCATACCGTCAATCCTTTCCAGAACGCGTAAATTGGTCTCGATGGGATTGCCGGTATATAGTTCATAAAAATATTTTCCATAACGATAATTCTTGCTGACAATGGAAGACATTGTTACATACAAATCACCCACACCGGCCTGGCTGTGAAAAGCCTGAAAATGGCCACCAAGAATACGGGACAAAGAACGAATCTCCACGCCGGCACGCGCGAAAATAGTGCCCGGTATAGAATGACCCAAATCCAGAGAATCCGCTACTCCCTTGATATTGGCGACTATGTTTTTCAGCGCCCCACACGCTTCGACTCCCACAATATCGAAATTATAATATGTGTTTAACTCCCGACGGTTAAATTTAAGAAAATGCTCACGCACCATATTGGCTATTTTCTTTTTACCGGCCACGGTAAGACAAATGGGATTACCCAAGGCCAAATCAATATCAAAAAAAGGTCCGCCGATGCACACGATTTCATACTTGTGCCTGATATTGGCAAAACTGTAATTTATCATCTGCGAAGGCGTGACAAGTTCCTTATGAATTTCGTCGGAAACCAGTCCTTTGATTGGAGAAATCAGACAGGTGTATCCGGCCTTTTTATCAATCAATGGTTTTAAGTAATTGAGAAGCTCGGTCAGGCGATTCATTGTTACCGCCAATATAATGAAATCATTGTTTTCTACAACGTATTCCAGATCATTAGTTGCATAAACATTCGATGACAGCCGAGGAACATTATCCAGCCCGCTCAAACGCTCAGCTAAATCTTTTGTCAAATGTAAGGGATTTAAATGGTCCCGGTTGATTGCCCTACAGGTCTCCGCATCGTGATAATAAAGGTTAACCCGTTTTTTATCACGACCGAGTTTATAAGCAAAGGAAGTTCCTAGGCGCCCGGGGCCGATAATAGCCACCTTGGTTATATCAAAATCAGAAATCATTATTGATTAAGTCCATTATAAAAATTATCGGCTATTATAGGAAATAATATCCATCTGTCAAACAATAATAACTTTTTTAGTAAAAAATTAAGCACCTTGCTGTGATGGTTTTTTTGTTGCATTCTCATAAAGGATTGATTAAATAGTATTATCATTCATCAAAGGAAAATGCTTATAACAAGCAAGAACAGAAACAGTAAAACCGACGAATATTATTTTGACAAGCGAAATTTTAATGCCCATAAAAAAACCACTGTCTGTCTCTGGTGTTTTAAATGAAGAATGCACCCTTAAAATGTCCGGCTCGTGTCACACATGAATAAACCAGTTTCCACGCCACAAGAAAAAATATCTTTTTTCCCCAGCGGAAACATAAAGGAAAAAAAATATGTGCTGAGAGGAAAGCTGGAAGGAGAATATACTTCTTATTACAATAGCGGGCAAATAATGGTGCGTCTGCATTTTGTTCGTGGCAAAAAACACGGTGAGGCCGTTAGCTATTATCCCAACGGGCAAATAAGAGAGCAAGCTTGCTTTCACAATGATAAAATGGACGGTCCCTATATTTCTTATTATGAAAACGGCCATATTCGAGAAGAAGAAAATTACAAAACGGGTAAACTCCACGGCCGCTATCGGCGTTATTATAAAACCGGTGAGTTAAGGACAGAAGAAAATTTTAAAAACGGAAAGTTCGACGGCGAATATGTTTGTTACTACAAAAACGGTCAGATTAAAGAAAAAGGACATTTTATAAATGACAAGCGCCACGGAGAATATATCGCTTATCTTAAAAACGGACAGATTAAAGAACGCGCCGTTTATCAAAACGGAAATCTTGTGGGAAAGTTTTTTTCTTTCAACGGCAAAACAAGCGAAACAGAGGAAACAAATACTGATAATCCAGAAAACATTTGGGAGGAAAAAGACATCGCGGATTTGCTGAAAGATCTGGCCAATTTTGATAAAATCAATAATTAACCTCTATCAGAGGAAAGCGGGTTATGATCAGTAAAATCCTCATTCCAGTCGACGGCTCGACAAACAGCTTTAAGGCACTAGAATATGGAATTTATATCGCCCGAATACTGGAAGCCTCTTTAATCGGCGTGCATGTGGTTGATGTTAACCTGATTCAGGGTCCCGTATTGACCGATATTTCCGGCTCTGTCGGTATGCCTCCGTACGACGGATACTTCGAGGCTATTGAAACTTCTCTCAGCGAAAAAGCAGATTTTATTTTAAAAGACTTTAGCCATCGTTGCCGGCATGAAGGGATCAAGGCTGAAACAAAAAAATCAATCGGAAAAATCAGCCAAGTAATCATCGAAGAGGGACAAAACGCCGATCTGATTGTCATGGCGAAAAAAGGAGAGCACTTTCATCTTAAGGAAGGCGGGCTTCTCGGCTCGGTAGCCGAAGCCGTCGTCCGCAATTCCGGTAAGCCCGTAATGATTACACCCGAAAATTTTTTGGAAATAGAAAGCATGGGAGTCGCTTACGACGGAAGCGATCCGGCAAAAAAAGCGCTTAAACTTTCTCTTGATTTATCAGAAAACACGGCATGGCCTCTGACCGCGGTTATTATTTCATCCGATTCACAAAAGTCAGCAGCATTGGCTAACGAAGTGGAAGATATGCTGGAAAACCATTCCGCCGATTGCGCAATAATTCTTTTACAGGGAAAAGAAACGGAGGAAATTCTTAACTACATCAAAGAGGGCTCCGTAGAATTGATGGTCATGGGAGCATTCGGTCACAACCGTCTTCGCTCGCTGATTTTAGGCAGCACAACTTCTCAGGTTATCCAGAAAAGTCCCATCCCCGTATTGTTGACGCGCTGATTTCCTTTAAACTTTGCACAAATGACTCTGAGAAACAGTTTTTTGCAAGTAATCCAGCAAGTCATATCTTGTCAAATCATATTGAATCGGGGTGATGGTGATAAAACCTGAAGCTAAGGCATTAACATCCGTAGCTGTTTTTTCCGCTGTAGATTTATACTCACCGGAAACCCAGTAATAGATATTTTCTCTCGGATCCACTCGTTTTTCAAACGCTTCAATAATGTTGTCCTTTCCCTGTTTAACGACGACTACCCCTTTGATTTCTTCGGCAGGCAGACAGGGAACATTAACGTTGATGGCGCTGCCCCGCAGTATCGGATTCTCCAAAATGAGCTTAACCATTTTTCGGGCAAACTTTGCCGCATAGGTAAAATCAGCTTCTTTGTGCGTATCAAGGGAAATAGCCAAGGAAGGAATGCCCATAATGGCCGCCTCCGTGGCTGCGGAAACAGTCCCGGAATAAATAATGTTAATACCAGCATTTGAGCCTCGGTTGATCCCGGAAATAACCAGTCCCACCGGTTTTTGGGCCAGTTCTTTAACTCCTATTTTGACGCAATCCGCCGGTGTGCCGTATACGGCATAACCCAAAAAATTATTGTTTTTTGTCGCACGACGCACCATCAGGGGACGAAAAATCGTCACCGCGTGACCGACAGCGCTTTGCTCTATTTCCGGCGCGACAATTAAACATTCCGCATCATGAGAAAGCTCTTCATAAAGAGCACTCAATCCTTTGGCATAAATTCCATCATCATTGGTCAACAAAAACATCTTTTTCGCAACCTATTTTTTGCAATCTGTTGCTCTATTTCATCTGCTCGAGTTTTCCGTTTTTTATTTGCAAAATAAAAGGGGTTTTATGAGCAACACGGTCATAACCAAAAGAAACAGTGCCTGTAGCGCCATGATAGTTCTCCGTTCCCATTAAAGAGCTCACCAGTTCTTGGCGCGTCTGAATGCCTTTTGTTTCTATAGTATTGAAGATAATCCCCGCGGTATCATAGGCAAGTGCTTCAATGTTTTCCGGATCACGACCGTACGCCGTGTAATAAATATCTATAAAATCATTCGTTTCCCGGTAAAAAGCATATGGGAAAAAGCTGTCAACAAAAACCGCTCCTTCAAGATATTGCGCTCCTTTTTTGAGCAAATAAGGAGAATTCCACAAGCTCGTTCCCAATAATTTCACACCTCTCACGTCATAAAAAGCCAGTTGAGATGCGATCAACTGGACTCGACGATAAGAATCCGGAATGAAAAGCGCTTCAAAATTGACTTCTATCCTTTTGGGAACCTCCGTTTTTTTTGCCGCACTTTTTTTTGCCACAGCTACCTGATTGTTAGTCAGTTTATTGATTTCGCTTGTAAAATCGGTCTGCTTCTTCCCATAAGGAATTACTCTTTCCACCTTGCCTCCCAGGCGCGCCACTTCTTCCCGGAATATTTTTATCATCTCTTGACCATAATCGTCATCGGGATACAAAGCTGAAAAAATTGCGCAATTCATATCGTTGATTGCATAAGATACCACAGCTCGAACTTGTTGTGTCGGCGTCAAAAAATGCTGGAAAACATATTCACTGCCAAGTGATACCCCTTCTTTTGAAGTGATTAAAATCAGGGGCACTCTCGCTTTTTCCGCTTCACGTGCAGCCTCAAGGGCCTCTGCCGTTCCGGTAACAGCGATAATTGCTATAACATTTTTTGTATTGGCCAAATGTTCGATAGCTGTTCTTGTCTCTTGGGGCAAACCGCGCGAATCTTGTACAATAACCTTCCATAAGGACTTGTTTTTTTCATCAAACATTCCTGCTGAAAGTAAAATTGCATCCAGCGCTTTGTTTCCCAGCTCTGCATAGGGTCCGGACAAAGGCAAAACACACCCCAGCGCATAGCGGTCAACTTCAGGAACAAGAAAGGGGCGATCGACTTCCGGTAGCTTTTCCATCTTTTCCGGTGGCACAATGATAGGCTCTCGAACAACTTTCGGCTTGGCGCAACAGGCAATAACCGCTATCAGCAGCAAAATAATTATTCTGGCAAATATTTCCAACCTCTTCATTTTGCCTCCTCGATAATCGACAATATGTAATCGCGTGCTTCTCTTGCCAAAACATCATTTTCCATCAATAATGATATCTCATTATTATACTTCAGGGCGGATTGTGTCAAATTATGACTACCCAGAATAACCACACGCTGATCAATGACAATGAGTTTGGTATGCGTCATTTTTTTGGGAGAATCCATATAAACAACAGCGCCTCTTTCTTCGAGAAGTTTTTTCGCCTTGCGGTTTTGCACGCTCAAATCATCGTTGAGATTGCCTGTATCTTCCAGAATAACTTTGACTTTTACTCCTCTTTTCACGGCAGAGAATAATTTAGCCAAAATCCGGTCAGGATAACTGGTTTCATGTATGCCGACACGAAAAGAAAACATGGATATAAATATTTCCTCCCGCGCCTCATCAATTGCTTTGAGCAGCGCGGGGAAAAAATCCGCATTTTTCAGCACGACAAACGAGCATCCGGATTCCTTGACAGCATCCGGCTTTCTTCCGCTGGCGACGGCGGTTATCGCAAAGATAAAAATCAGCAAAAAAATAAAATGAGAGGCTACTATTTTGTTTCGCATCAGCAAAATCTTTCTCTTAATCATTTTATAATTTATTTTATATCATTTCCAATCCCCGGTCGACACAAAAAAGCCCGAAACAATTTAAATTATTCCGGGCTTTTTGGCAAATATCGATTACTTTACTTCTTCAAAATCTGCATCGACGACATCATCATCTTTTTTCCCGGAAGCCTGTTCCGCGCCGGTCTGCTGTTGTGCGCCTTCTCCCCCGGACGGTCCGCCAGGCCCGCCGGCGGTTTTTGCATACATCGCTTCCGCCAGTTTATGGGAAGCGCTCATTAGTTCATCCTGCGCTTTTTTGATCGCTTGAATGTCATCTCCCTCCATAGCTTTCTTGGTTTTGTTTATTGTGTCTTCAATTCTGGATTTTTCCGACGCATCTATCTTATCACCAAATTCCTTAATATTTTTTTCCACGCTGTAAATCATGGAATCAGCCTGATTTCTTGCTTCAATCAATTCTTTGCGCCGCTTGTCTTCTTCCGCGTGCTGCTCCGCTTCGCGCACCAACTTCTGAATTTCTTCTTCGGTCAAACCGCTGGAAGCGGTAATCTTAATACTCTGTTCCTTTCCCGTGCCCAGGTCCTTCGCGCTAACATGCACGATGCCGTTGGCATCAATATCAAAAGCCACTTCAATTTGCGGCACGCCGCGCGGTGCGGGCGGTATACCCACCAATTCAAATCTTCCCAGCGTTCTGTTGTCCGCCGCCATCTGACGCTCACCTTGTAAAACATGGATGCTCACGGCTGGCTGATTATCCGCCGCTGTGGAAAAAATCTGGCTTTTTTTCGTGGGTATGGTCGTATTCTTTTCGATTAACCTGGTCATAACGCCACCCAGAGTTTCAATACCGAGCGAAAGCGGCGTCACGTCAAGCAATAAAACATCTTTAACATCTCCGGCCAAAACACCGCCTTGAATGGCGGCGCCTACAGCGACCACTTCGTCCGGGTTAACTCCTTTATGCGGGTCTTTGCCAAAAATCTCTTTGACTTTCTGCTGCACACGCGGCATACGGGTCATGCCACCCACAAGAATGACTTCATCAATGTCTTTTGCGGACAAATTTGCATCTTTGAGCGCGGTCTGACAGGGGCCAACAACTTTTTCAATCAGATCTTCCACCAGCGATTCCAGTTTGGCTCGTGTAAGTTTGATATTCATATGCTTCGGACCGGAGGCGTCAGCGGTAATAAAAGGCAGGTTAATATCCGTTTCCATAGCCGTGGAAAGTTCCATTTTGGCTTTTTCCGCCGCTTCTTTCAGTCTCTGCAGTGCCATCTTGTCGTTTCTTAAATCAATGCCCTGGTCTTTTTTAAATTCGGCGACAAGATAATCCATCACGCGCTGGTCAAAATCTTCGCCACCAAGATGGGTATCGCCGTTGGTGGATTTAACTTCAAAAACACCGTCACCCAATTCCAGAATGGAGATATCGAAGGTACCGCCGCCAAGATCGAATACGGCTATCTTTTCATCTTTTTTCTTATCCAGGCCGTAAGCCAACGCCGCCGCCGTTGGTTCATTAATAATGCGCATAACATTCAACCCGGCAATACGGCCGGCATCTTTGGTCGCCTGCCTCTGCGAATCATTAAAATAAGCCGGAACGGTAATTACTGCGTTCGTTATTTTTTCGCCCAGATAATCCTCTGCCGTTTGTTTCATTTTGGTCAAAATCATAGCGGATATTTCGGCGGGCGAATAATTTTTACCCCGCACTGTTACCTGCGCATCGCCGTTGGATGCTTCCGTTATTTTATAAGGACTGATTTTAACATCGTACTGGACTTCCTTGGAGTTAAATTTTCTGCCGATAAGTCTTTTAACGGCATAAACCGTATTTTCCGAATTGGTTACGGCCTGCCTTTTGGCCACCTGTCCCACCAATCTCTCTCCACTTTCCGTTATGGCAATGATCGACGGAGTAGTGCGGTTTCCCTCTTGGTTGGCAATAACTACCGGATCCCCTCCTTCCATAACAGCCACACAAGAGTTCGTTGTTCCTAAGTCAATCCCAATAATCTTTCCCATTTTTTACCTCCTTATTCTCCATTATCCGCTTCTTTAGCATTTATATCGTTACTTTCTTTGTTGGTTTTTTTGCACACACACACTTTCGAAGGTCTCAACAATCTTCCGTTGAGCAAATAACCGGTGGCGATTTCATTGATCACCTGATTTTCTTCATGCTCGTCACTGTGCATTTGCATCATCGCCTCATGATAATTCGGGTCAAACTCAACTCCGGTGCTTTCAATTTTTTCTACACCGTGCTTTTTCAGACAGCATAAAAGTTGTTCCTGTATCAATTTGATACCTTCCTTAAATTTTTCCACCTCTTCCGAACCGATGTGCTCCATCGCCCTGTCCAGGCTGTCCATAAACGGCAGAATATCTTTAATTAATTCTTCATTGGCGTATTTGATTGTTTCCGCCTTACTCTTGGCCATTCTCTTTTTATAGTTATCGAATTCTGCCGCTATGCGAAGATATCGGTCATAATTGTCTGCTGCCTCTTTTTCCTTCTCCTGCAATTTTGTTTTAAGCTCTTCTGCTTGAACATCGGCAATTTCCGACACCATTTCATCATGCTTGCTGTTTTTCGCTGTTTGTTCTTTTTTCGTTTTCAACTCAACCTCATAAATCCCTTTATTTTAAATCAGGCTTTTGAAAAAGCTTTATATCCACAAGTTCGCAAATAACATGGCCGGCGGTAATGTGAGCTTCCTGGATGCGTGCTGTACTTGAGGACGACGCATGAATGGAAAAGTCAACCATCTTGGCCATTGTTCCCCCGTCTTTACCGGTAAAAGCAACGGTCACTAATCCCATTTTCTTGGCCATCTCCAATCCCTTGAGAACATTGCTTGAATGGCCGCTGGTGCTCATCCCCCAGGCTATATCGCCAGCCTGACCTATAGCCCTGATCTGTTTGCTGAAGATATCGGAAAAATCATAATCATTACCTATACTGGTAATAATGGACGTATCAGTCGTCAATGCTATTGCCGGTAACGGAGGTCGTTCTATTACAAAACGATTGACAAATTCCGCGGCAATATGCTGGGCGTCGGCGGCGGAACCTCCATTACCGAAAATTAATATTTTATTTCCTGCTTTTAGAGCAGCGGTGATGGCATCAATAAGTTCCACCAGTTTATTCAAATTCTCATTCAAGAAAGCTTCCTTAACACGTACGCTTTCTTTAAATATTTTTACTATATGATCTTGCATAGATACCTGCAATTACATCCAATAATCACGCTTTCAAATCGAACTTAATATATTTACAGGTATTTAACCTGTCAAGGGCACTGAGAAATATTTTATCATCATGTGAAATCGGGGGAAAAAGAAAAAATGCCATAAGTCGTCGACAAACCATTCCCGGCGGACCTTGACAAAAAAAATTTCATAAATATCTTCTAAATAAGAAGAGGAAAATAAATAATAATAGCAACTGCTTATCGTAATTCACCATCAAGAAAGGAGGAAAACTTATGTTTGCGCCAAGTTTTTGGAGAATGAGAAAATTTAGCGACAGTATTCCGGAAATCTTGCGTCTGCAACAGGAAATGAACAGACTATTTTCCAGCGTTGGCGAAAGCACGACGATCGATTACCCGGCAATAAATGTTTGGGAAAAAAATGGTGTCGCATTGGTAACAGCCGAGCTGCCGGGTATGAGCGCTGAAAATATCGATATATCCGTTGCGGATAATACCTTGACGCTTTCCGGGATAAAAAAAACGCAAGACCTGAAAGAGGGAGAAAACTATCTGAGGCAAGAAAGAATTCCGGGAAGTTTTCAGCGTAGCATACAATTGTCTTTCCGCGTAAATCAAAAGGACATCGAAGCTAGGTATGAAAAAGGCGTTTTAACAATTGTTCTACCCAGGGAAAAGGAAGACTTGCCGAAAAAAATCAAGATTAATGCGTAAGAAAGGAGGCCAGTATCTATGCCGGAAAAAGATTCACAAAAAACAGAAAATGTAATGGTAGCAGAAAAAATCCGCAATGTAAAAACCTTCGTGCCACGCGTTGATATTTACGAAACGAAAGATTCTATTTTTCTGATTGCCGACATGCCAGGCGTCGATGAAAACACCGTCGATGTTGAACTGGAAAAAAATATTTTGACCATCACTGGCAAGGTGGAAGACGGCATGTTAAAAAACCATACCCTCATATTTTCGGAATATGAGGTTGGTGATTATGAAAGATCTTTTACCTTGTCCGATGAAATAGACCGGGAAAAAATAAACGCGACGGTAAAGCAGGGAGTTTTGCGCCTGGAGTTGCCAAAAGCGGAAAAAATTAAACCAAAAAAAATTGCCATTAAGGCAGCATAAAAGCAACCACCATAAGAAAGGAGGAACTAACCTATGAAAATAAAAAATATGTTGCCTGCAGTGCGTTCGGGCAGAGAACAAGATATTGAGCATCCTTTCTATTCTCTGCAGCGAGAAATGAACAACTTATTTGACAGCTTCTTCCGTGGTTTCGACATAGCTCCGCGAAGATTTTACGATAGTGTTTTGAAAGGTTTTAGCCCTTCCGTTGACGTGAAAGAAAATGATAAGGAATTCATCATTAGAGCGGAATTACCCGGCGTTGAGGAAAAAGATGTGGAAGTCACTGTGACAAATGATTCTGTCACAATTAAAGGAGAAAAGAAAGAAGAAAGAGAAGACAAAGATAAAAACTATTATTATATGGAACGAGCTTACGGTTCATTTCACAGAGTAATTCCTCTAACTGCAGAAATCGAAGTAAATAAAGCCGAAGCAAGTTTTAAAAACGGGGTTATGGACATTAAAATTCCGAAAAGCCAGTCTGTTCAGGCCAAAGGAATAAAAATCCCGATAAAGGCCGGTTAAATAATTTCCCTGCCCTTTTTCCCAGGGGGCAGGGAAATTAAAATCAATCATATCCTTCATCATAAGCAATCATATCCAGATGCAGCGTGGCAATATCCTCCACATCCAGATTAGGTTCTTCTTCCGCTTTGGGTAATTCTACAATTTTAATATAGCGGCGACATTTATTGCAAACATCTACGCGGTGGCGTTCCTCTCCTTCCACAGCAAAATAAGCCAGGGACTGTTGCTCATCGTTACCGCAAAACGGGCATTTGATCCGGCGGAAATTCCATTTGAAACCACACTGATGGCAGAAAAGATATCGTTTGCCGTCCTCACCAGCTCTTATTTCTCCAATTTTCGGTTCCTTGCCGCAAATCGGACAGTAGCCTTCAGCCCAACCTGTCTTTTCCACGACAGCGCCGTATTTTTCGGCAATATACTCCAATTCCGGCCTCAAACTCTCCTCAGCAAACAAATCTATCAAATCAAAATTATCACGGCTCTCATCGGAAGAAGATAAAATTTCAGTCCGGGATTCATCACCGGCATACTCATCAATGCGTTCAAAAGAAGCTTTGACTGCTTTTTCCCAGTCGAATTCACCGCTGTCAATAAAGCTTGTTATTTCACGCGCCGCTTCAGGCATTCTTTTTTCCGCAATAACAATAAGCGATTGAAAATATTTTTTGGGACGCGACAAATCGTATTCTTTACCGGTTATATCAACCAGGGGAAGGCCGCCTTCCATTTTTTGCGCGATCAAATTTTCTTCAACGTGAAAAACGGAATCCTTCATGTTTTTACGGTATTCCTCACGCAAAATTAAAATATCCGCCAATATATCCAGAAGATCAGTGTAATGCGGATTCGCCGTTTTATAATCTTCTATGATTTTTAAAGATTTTCGAAGTGTTACCGCCATTTATCATGCTCCTATTACTTTTTTCCATAAATTGTTCAGCGCGTCTATATATGGTTTCCCCTGTATCTTCAAGGAATTTTTATTTTATGCTTTGACGACAAACAGTTTCCGCATCAGAAAAAACAGATTTTACCGGTTTTGCAAATCTCTGTCTTCTGTCTTCAAGCTAACCATTGATTTTACAATACCTTTAGTTACCAACAAAAATGGCTTGCCTCAAAAATTATGCTTCTGTGTTCAGGCTTCATTTGAAAAACACGTAAGTCATTATAAAGAATAAAACAACTAAAATGGGTATTGAATATTTGAACATATACCCAAAAAAAGATGGCATTTTTACCCCTGCCTCTTCGGCGATAGACTTGACCATGAAATTCGGCGCGTTCCCGATATAAGTGTTTGCGCCCATGAAAACCGCACCCGCAGAAATTGCCGCCAGATAAGGTATTTTCTCGACAATCAACCTGGCCACTGCCTCGGCTTCAGGCATGCCACGATAAAATTTACCCAAAGCACTGTTGAAAAAAGTCAGATAAGTAGGGGCATTATCCAGAAAACTGGACAACGAACCAACAGCCCAAAAATAATGGGCAGGCGTGTTTACCAATTTTATAAGCCATGCCAATTCGCCGCGCTCACCAGCTTTCAATATTGCCAGTGCTGGGATGATCGTAATAAAGATGCCGGCAAACAGATAAGCCACTTCCAAAATCGGTGCCCATCCGAACTCATTTCTTTTACGAGTTTCGCTGGATGTCAGCGACAGAGAAAGTAATCCCATAATAATTAACAAACCGTCTCTAATTAAATTCTCTATTGTCTGATGGATGCCAAAAATATCAACTTCGCCCAGTTTGACTGTTCCGCTAAACAAAACAGCGGCAATAATGCCCGCCAAAAAAATAAAATTCCGACTCCCTTCTATTTTTAAAGGTGTGGGTTCGATTTCAGAAACAGCTGCAGGAATTTCTTTTTTGAAATAATAAGTATCGGCTACAAAATACAGAACGAGCAAAACACTGCTAGCAAATGCCATTTCTGGAAGAATATGCAGAGTCCAGAAAAAAGGAACACCGTGCAAAAAGCCAAGAAACAAAGGCGGATCGCCCAACGGTGTCAGCGCACCACCGATGTTACTGATCAGAAAAATAAAGAAAACTATCGTGTGCGCTTTATGAACGCGCCAAGCATTTGACCGCAAAATTGGGCGGATTAAAAGCATAGACGCCCCGGTAGTTCCTATTACTGATGCCAGGGCTGTCCCTATCAGCAAGATAATTGTGTTTACCGCCGGTGTGCCTCTCAATGTGCCTTTGATGTAAATACCCCCCGCTACAGTGAACAAGGCCCATAACAAAAGAATAAAAGGAATATAATCAATAACAATTATATGCGCTATTTCATGAACAGCTACTTCCCGGAAAAAATAGACAAACGGTACCGCAAAAACCAATGCCCAAAAAGCGGCCACTTCAGGAAAATGACGGTGCCAAAAACGAGGAGCGGCCAATGGCATCAAAGCGATAGAGAGTAAAATGCCAGCAAAAGGTAATGCCGCCCATAGAGGTAGTATTGAACCGATTTCACCGGATGTGGAAACTGGCGCATACCCGGCAGCAAAACCATCTAAGGGAGCAATCAGTACGTATAGCACCAGTAATGAAAAGCTGTTTCTCAACCGGCTCATAATTTTCCATGTTTATGAAAGACTTCTTCCGCTTCCCGATCTAAATCTTTCAACTTCCTACTTCGCAAATTCGAGCACAGGCGCAAATTTCTTTTCCGTGATGACCTTGTCCGCCATAGAGTTCAAAACTTTATTTTCCGAACAAAACGCCACACCGATACCTGAATATTTTATCATACAAATATCATTCTCACTATCACCAATCGCGATAATATTGGCCAAAGGTATATTGTATTTTTGAGACAAATGGACCAGCGCATTACTTTTACAAAAATTATGATTGCACTTACTTTGCTGGGTCTTTATAAAATAGGACAGAACCTTAACTTCTCCTGTAGCCTTGGATTCAGAAAATTCCAGCTCGTTGGCGATACTGAAATGAGCGCCGATTTTGTTGGCAATATGCGCAGCAACAAAATTATAACTATCCGAAATTATCCCCACGATATATTCTCTTTTTTTCAGTTCCGCGATTACATCCGCAGCATCCTGTACAATCTCCATTTCATCGGCGGCAGCGATCAGCTGAGCAAAATTTAACCCCCTGAGCAACTTAGCAATAAGTTTTGTGATTAAATAATTTTCCTGATTGTTATTGATAATATCCAGTAATTCTTTGCGAAAATTGAATCTTTCGGCCACATGGTAAATATAGCGCCCCTTAAGAAGGGTGTTGTCCATATCAAAGACAAACATTTTCTTTAATCCAATGAGGCTTTCTTTTACCGCCATGTCCATTTGGTCTAATATCATGGTTGTGGTCTGCAGCGTATCAAGGTTGAAATCCGGACTTAGCCTGGCCCTTTTCAATATCGCTTTGGACACTTCTCTGGCCATGGGAGCCAATTGCTGCCATTGCTTCATTTTATTTTCTATTCTTCCAATATTAACTTCTTTAATTTTGGCGCCCAAACTTATCATATCCAGAAGAATACCGATATCAACACCATAATCGCTTTCAAATTTAACTTTTTCCAAAAAACTCCTCTTGCCAGCAATCATACCGCTGAGCGGTTGGGAAAAAACAAGCGCCTGAGGGAATAACAAACTCAACAGCGGCTTGGCTGCCAGTTCTGTTACGCGTCCGGCCTGCCTTTCAAATGTGCTTTTTACAAAGTCGTAGTCTTCTTCTATTATCGGCTTTACCAACATATCAATTAAATTATACCCATAATTTTCAATATCTGCGTCAATGAATACAACAATATCGTTTGTGGCCACCAAAAGCCCGTCAAGCATTGACGCGCCTTTGCCGATTTTCGTGCTCATGATGACGCTGGCACCCGCTTTTTTGGCCAAGTTCACGGTGTTGTCGAATGAATGGTCATCAACGACAATGACTTCATCAACTAATTTACATTTTTTGGCAACGCCAACCACCCCGGCAATCGAGGCTTCTTCATTCAATGTGGGAATGACGACACTGACCATAACCGTATCTCCTGCTGAAGAATGCCGCTACGGCTTCTCGTTTACTTCCTTTTGAATAAAAATTGTTTGCGTCGGGTGAGCAAACTTAATTTCTTCCTCCTGGAACCGCCGGAATATTTCCGTGTTAATCCGCTCCTGAACATCCATGTAAATGTTATAATCGGGGCAGGCAACAAAATAAACCACTTCAAAATTCAACGAAAAATTTCCGTATTCTTTAAAGTGAACGCGGTCAAAGCGGGCGTTTTCCGTTTTTTTGATAATATCGCTGACAATTTCCTTGATGGCCTTAATTTGTGACAGCGGTGTTTGGTAAATAACGCCGAAGCTAAAAACGATCCTCCTTTCCGACATGCGCTTATAATTACGAATGCGACTTTTTAAAAGATCGTTATTCGAAAAGATGATTTGTTCACCACTGAGGCTGCGGATTCGCGTGGTTTTTAAACCGATATGCTCAATAGTACCGGATAGCGAATCCACTACGACAAAATCCCCAATCACGAAAGGTTTGTCCAGAACAATGGACAAAGATGCGAACAAATCACCAAGGATGTTTTGCAAAGCCAACGCGACGGCAACACCGCCGATGCCCAAACCAGCAATAAGGCTGGTTATATTAACACCTAGGTTGTCTAAAATCAAAAGCAAAATTACCGACCACATAACAATACGCGCCACAAACCCGAGCAAAGAAATAGTCGTGGCACTGGCCGAATCCTCGCTCATGCGTTTCTTTATCGTGTGTCCCAGCCAGAAATTTATCCCGGCACCGGCCCAAAATCCCGCCTGCAGAATCAAGGCGAGCACAAAAATCTTCTGACATAAGGAGAAAATCTCTGGTTTTAGCGAGAGAACATATAAACCGGCGTAAATAGATATGACAAGGAGAGTAAAATTTTTTGTATTGGATAAAATATCAAAAAACAAATCATCAGCCAATATTTTTGTTTTACGGGCGAACGTGGATATCTTGGCAATAGCTATTTTCTGGATAACCTTCAAAACAAAAAAAACAGTCAATATAATAGCAGCCGCTATTAGCCAATTTTTTACCGAATTTCCGAAATAAACCTCGTTCCAAAACATTGTTTACAACTCCTTTTGAACAAAATTTTTATGCCAAACAATATATTTGCGGTTAATCTGTTTTAGCTTATTCAATGTTTTTTGGAATAAAACCTTTTAAATCCATTCCCTCATCAAAACCCGTTGGATATGCATTTGTGCGCGACAAAAATATTTCCAGAATAATACTGAGAACACAATTTGTTTCAGTAAAAACATTAAAGGGATTATATATAACCATAATGATAAGTCAATCTTTTCTGGAAAAACACGCATGTGCATTAACATTGTTTGCTAATTTGCAATTGAACTTGATTTAAATTCTAATTGACATAAAATAACTGCGTACATATATTATTAAAAATAAAAGGAATTTATGAAAAATGGATTTGGCTTCTTTCTACAACTCTGAAATATTTACCCTCGTGATTATCCCCCTGCTTATCTTTTTCGCTCGTATCTGTGACGTAACCTTGGATACTGCCCGTATAATTTACGTCTCCCGCGGCATGAAATTATTGGCCGCTTTTATCGGCTTTTTTGAAGTCCTTATCTGGCTGATCTCCATCACCCAGATCATGCAAAACTTAACCAATATCATTTATTATATTGCTTACGCTGGTGGTTTTGCCATGGGAAACTATATCGGTATATATTTGGAAGACAGAATGGCCCTCGGTACGGTTGTAATCAGAATAATAACGCAAAAAGAGGCCATAGAACTTGTGGAGTACCTCAAGAGCGAAGGTTACGGAGTAACTTATATAGATGCAAAAGGATCAATGGGGCCGGTAAAGGTTGTTTTCACTATCATTAAAAGAAAAGATATTCAGCATGTGCTGGGCATCATCCGCAAATTTAACCCGCTGTCTTTTTATACCATTGAAGATATACGCTCTTTCCGGAAAGGAGTCTTCCGCAAAAAAGCAAGGAAATCGTTAATTCCACGACGGGAAAAAAAGCATCAACATAACGATAAAAGTCATACTAAATAATTTGTTGACGCTTGCGCCGTATTGTTTTAACTTATTTTATGCAACACAAAGCACAAGTCTTGTGTGTTGGAGGGGTGTTTTCATTCTGCAAAACAATAAAAGCACAAAAAAAGGAGGTCAAATATGAGTTATAACAATATTACTGTGTCAACAGAAAATTTTATAACCACGATTACCTTAAACCGTCCTCCCACAAACTCGGTCAACCTGGGAGTCCGTGAAGAGTTGAATCAGGCTATTACCGAGTTGGAACAAAGCAAAGACACCAGGGTGGTGATTATCACCGGCGCCGGGGATAAAGGTTTTTCCGCCGGGATGGACGTAAGTGACATCGCCAACATTAATAAAGGGCCCAACGGAAACGATATTATGAACCGTATAGAACGCTCGTCAAAACCGTTCATCGCCGCGATCAACGGCTACGCCCTGGGGGGCGGCTGCGAAATCGCGCTGGCCTGTCATTTCCGCTTTATGACCGATAACCCCAAAGCGCTGATCGGTTGCCCGGAACTAAACTTAGGCATCACTCCCGGTTGGGGCGGCATTCAACGTCTGCCGAGACTTTTGGGAAAACCAAAAGCGCTGGATATGATTCTTTTCTCCAAAAGACTCGCCCCTCCCGAAGCGCTGGCCATCGGACTGGTAGATAAAGTTGTTCCCGTGGCGGACCTCATAAAAGAAGCCACGGCTTTTGCCCAACTGTTGGCTAAACGTCCCCCGCTGGCTGTAAGCGCGGTGCTGGAAGGAATGAGCGTCGGCTTGGAAAAAAATCTTGAAGAAGGTCTGCGTGTCGATAAAGCTTGGGCGGCGAAGTTGGCACAGAGCAAAGACGCGGTCGAAGGGATGACGGCGTTTTTCGAAAAGCGCGAGCCAAACTTCAAGGGTGAATAATTCTATCGACAAGATTCATAGATGAAAATTGATATTAGCGGCGTAAAAACAACGGGCAGCGGCCTTATGCGTCCCGAAGGAGCGATGGCGCTCGATGATGGCAGCATTTACACCGCCGATGGCCGCGGTAGCTGCGCCCGCATTGATAAAGACGGCCGCCCCAGTTTCTGGGGAAATCTCGGCGGCATGCCCAACGGCATCTGCATTGATAAAAATGGCAAATGCATTGTTGCCAACATCGGCAATGGTCAGGTGCAATTATTAGCGCCGGACGGAAACCATGTTGTCTTAATGACGTATGCCGAGGACAAAAGAATGTCGAGCCCGAATTTCCCGTTTATCGATTCCCAAGAGCGACTGTGGGTGTCCAATTCCACAAGTATGGCTAATGTTGAAGCAGCCCTGAAGTCTCCCGTTGCCGACGGCTGCCTGGTGGTCATTATCAGGGGCGAGGCGAGAATCGCCGCGGAAGGCATCTGCTTTGCCAATGGTGTTGCCATTGATGAAAAGGAAGAATTTGTCTACGTAGCGGAAACAATGAAAAAGCGCATTTTGCGTTATCGAATCAACGATGATTCCAGCGTGGGAGAAAAAGAAATCTACGGACCGGAATCGCTGGGACATTTGGGTTTTCCCGACGGAATTGCATTTGATGAAACGGGCAATCTCTGGGTGGCACTGCCTGCACAAAACGCGATCGGCTATATCACGCCCCAACGCGAATTCAAAATCTTTCTCGAAGATCGGGAGCACAAAGTTTTGCGCCGCCCTGCCAATATCTGCTTTGGCGGTGAAAAAAGAAAAACCGCCTTTATCGGTTCTCTGAATGGCACAAACATTCCTTATTTCCCTGTACCATACCCCGGGATGAGGTTAATTCACCAGAAAATCTAATCCATAAAAACCCAGCGATACCGCCGGGTTTTTTACGCCTAAAAAAACAACATGCCCAACGCTTCGGCGATACAGGCGGGCTTTTCCTGGCCATCGATTTCAATCGTGTGCGTGACGGTCATCAGGATTCGCCCTTGGCCTTTTTCTTCCACGGCGGAAATGGTCATTTTGGAGCGCACGCGAGAGCCCACCGGCACGGGGTTGATAAAACGGACTTTGTTGAGGCCATAGTTTACAGACATTTTCAAACCTTCGGGAACATACTTTGCGGATTTGCTGAAAACAGGAATCAGCGAAAGCGTAAGAAAACCGTGCCCGATCGGACCGCCAAAAGGTCCCTTTTTCGCCTTTTCGATATCCACGTGAATCCACTGATGGTCTTCTGTGGCATCGGCAAAGCGGTTGATTCTATCCTGATCGATAAGTATCCATTCGCTTACACCGTTTTCCTTGCCTACCAAAGTTTTGATTTTTTCTGCTGATACTAGTTCGGGCATATATTTCTCCTTTTCGTTTTAATAGTTTACAACACCCAAAGAGGCTTTTCTCCTTTTAAAGCGCGGACCAGATTATCGAGCGCCATATTCATGATGCGCCCGCCCGATTCACGGGTTGAACCGGCCAGATGACAGGTCAAAATCATGTTGGGCAGGCCAAAATAGGGATGATTTGGCGGCGGGGGCTCTTCGGCAAAAACATCAACCGCGGCAAAGGCGATTTTCTTTTCGCGGAGCGCCCGCGCCAGAGCGTCTTCATCCACCAGCGCGCCGCGGCCCACGTTGATAATGATAGACGATGGTTTCATCAGTGCCAGTTTTGCCGCGTCGACTATTTTTGTGGTCTCCGGCAGAAGCGGCAGATGAATGCTGATCACGTCAGCGGTCTTGAAAATTTCTTCCATGGTGACAAAGGAAGCACCGTATTTCTTTTCTTCTTCCGCGCTCAGCTTCACGATGTCATAATAAAGAAGTTTCACGCCGAAGGGTGCCAGGCGCTCCGCCACCGCGCGCGCGGTGCGTCCCATGCCCAAGAGTCCATAAACTTTACCGTTGAGTTCGAAAATGCCCGTCCTTTGCGCCTCCGTAAAAAGCCATTCGCCTTTATGAGTTTTCTCGTTGTAATAGGGAAAATTTTTCAACGCGGATAAAGCCAGCATGATCGTATGCTCGGCAACGCCAATATCATTGGCTCCGGGTGTATTGGCCACGGGAATACCGAATTCCTTGCAGGCGGCAACATCAACATGATTGTAGCCGACACTCGGCTGCTGGATTAGTTTGAGCTTTTTGGCGCCTTGTACCACCGCACGGGTAATCGGCGTGATACCGGTATAATCACCCAGCACAATGTCCGCGTCGGAAAATTCCCGGGCAAGCTTTTCTTCGGAAAAATTATGAACATCAACAATATCAAACGGTGTTACGGTAACCTTTGCCTCAATCAAACTTTTCAGGCCTTTGCCGGAAAGGGGAGCGGTATTTACTATCTTCATATGACCCCATTTATTTAAAAAACAGGCGAAACTAGTAGTTTGTTTCCTAGACTATTGACAAATTATTGTCAACACAACATAATATTTTAGCGTCTTTTCAGGTACTTAAATTTTCTTGACGAGCAGGCTGGCTTATTCTTATATTTAGAGTGTTCAATAATGCCTTAATAAATAAAAATTAAATGGAGAATAAATCATGAAAGAGGTTTATCTGGTGGAAAGCGCGCGCACGGGAATCGCCAAAGCGGGAAAAAATTCCTGGTTCGCCAACGTCCGCGCGGATGATTTGTCCGCACTGGTGATGAATGAAGTAATTCGCCGTACGGGGCTGGAAGATAAAAAAGATCAACTTGACGACGTTATCTGGGGCGGCACTTATTTAATGAAAGATATGGGCTCAAACATCGGCCGCTATGCCGGCATCATGGCGGGATTGCCCCACAGTGTGCCGGGCTGTACCGTGGACCGTTTATGTGCTTCCGGCCTGCAGGCAATCGCTTTTGCCGTAGCTTCGATTAATATGGGTTGGGCGGATTTGATCCTGGCCGGCGGCGTCCAGCACATGACGCACGTGCCGATGGGCACGGGCACCGATCCCAATCCGCGGTTGAAAGATTTTACCGATCCGCAGATGATTTCCATGGGCTACACGGCAGAAATGGTGGCGCGCAAATACAACATCTCCCGCAAAGAGCAGGATGAATTTGCCGTGGAAAGCCATACCAAGGCTCACGAAGCCACGCAAAAAGGACTTTTCAAAGAAGAAATCCTGCCAATTGAAGCGGAGGCACCAACGGATGACGGAAAAACAAAAATAGTAGTTGTGGATCGCGACCAGGGAATACGGCCGGGTACTTCTTTGGAAATATTGGCAAACCTTGAACCGGTTTTTCTTAAAGATGAGAAAGCGACAGTAACCGCCGGCAATTCCAGTCAGGTCAACGACGCCGCCGCCTGCGTGCTGGTGTCCAGCGGCGAAAAATGCAAGAAGCTGGGGCTGAAACCAAAAATGAAACTTGTCCAATACGTCGTGGTCGGCGTGGATCCGAAATATATGGGCATCGGTCCGGCGGTGGCCATTCCCAAAGTTCTGCAAAAAGCCGGCATGAAAAAAGAAGACATCGGCCTGTGGGAAATAAACGAAGCTTTTGCCTCGCAGGCCTTATATTGCGTTAATGAACTTGGACTCCGTAATCATAAATTACTCAACCCAAAAGGAAGCGGAATCGCGCTGGGTCATCCGCTGGGCTGCACCGGAGCGCGCATTGCGACCACGCTGATGCACGAAATGCCCTACTACGGCGTGAAATACGCGGTGGAGAGCATGTGTGTCGGCCACGGCCAGGGCGCCGCCGCCATTTGGGAATGGGTGGGATAAAAACCTTTTTTCATCGGCGACAAAAATAAGGAGATCAGTATGACCGGAGCAGAAGTTATTTTGCAGACGGCAAAAGACGCGGGAGTAAAAATATGTTTTGCCAACGCAGGGACGACAGAACTGCCGCTCGTGGCGGCATTCGACAAGGTAAGCGGCATCCGTCCCGTGCTGGGTCTTTTTGAAGGAGTATGCACCGGCGCGGCTGACGGCTACGGACGCGTCACGCAAAAACCGGCAATGACACTTTTGCATCTGGGGCCGGGATTTGCCAACGGCATTGCCAATCTGCATAACGCGCGTCGCGCCAAAACCCCTGTCTTCAATGTCATAGGCGAACACGCCTCGTGGCATCTCGCGGCGGATCCTCCTTTAAACATGAATATAAAATCTCTGGCCAAGCCGGTTTCCGGCTGGCTCAAAACCAGCCGCTCGGTAAACACACTGGCACAAGAAACGGCTCAGGCGCTTAATGCCTCTCTTTACGGCCAGATTTCCACACTTATTGTTCCGGCTGATTATCAGTGGTCCGAATACAGTGGCAAAAAAATATCTTTGCCTGAATTTAAATTCGCGGCACCGAACCGCAAAAAAATTCAGAGGGCGGCAAATCTCATCAAAAAATCGTCCAGGCCCGCTTTAATTTTAGGCGGGCGCGTCCTGCGCAAGGAAGGGCTCATGGCGGCGGCAAAAATAAAAGCTGCCACCGCTTGTGATTTGCTGATGATTACCTTTCCCGCTTATCTGGACCGCGGCGCGGGAATACCGCTGTTGAAAAGAATTCCTTATTTTCCGGAGCAAGCCGCGCAGCTTCTGGCCGAATACGACGCCTTTGTGATGGCGGGAGCCAGTGAACCGGTGGCTTTCTTCGGCTATAAGGGAGGCCAGAGTTTTTATCTTAGCCCCAAACAAAAGAAAGTAAGAATTGATGATGACCGGGAAGATATAAATTCGGTGCTGGAGGAACTAGCCGATGCCCTGGGTGCACGAGGAAACTTCAGTACAAGCTCTGTTCTAGCTAAATATTCTCTTCCGGAAATGCCCTCAGGAAAACTCAACTCGCAAAAACTTGGCGCGGTGATTGCCAATTTACAGCCGGAGGACTGTATTATCGTGGAAGAAGGCGTGACCGCCGGCGCGCCCTATTACACGCTCGCGCAAACATTAAAGCCGCATAGTCATATGTCGCTTACCGGCGGCGCCATCGGTATGGGCATGCCCTGCGCGCTTGGGGCGTCGCTGGCCTGTCCCGAAAAACGGATAATCAATATCGAAGCCGACGGCAGCGCTATGTACACGGTGCAGGCGCTTTGGTCACAGGCGCATGAAAAAGCAAACGTCACCACCATCATCTGTTCGAACCGCAAATACTTTACGATTGAATTCGAATGCCGCCGCGCCGGGATTAATTCACCGGGAGAAGCGACAGCGGCGCTCATCAAAATGGACAATCCACCGGTTGACTGGATAGCGCTGGGCAAATCCATGGGCTTGCCCGCTGTTTGCGTAGACACGGCGGAAGAATTGTCAAAAGAGTTAAAAGCGGCGCTGAAGGAACCGGAACCGCATCTGATTGAAGCGGTGTTGGGCAGATAAAGATATGAAGATTCCTGCAACCATGAAATACATTGACCACGGCAACGGCGGCCCTGCCGCAATAATGCACCTGAAAGATGGACACCTGCCCCAGCTTCAACCAGGTTGCGTGCTGATCGACGTTGCTTACGCGGGCGTGAACCGCCCGGACATATTCCAGCGTGCAGGAGCATACCCGCCGCCGCCGGACGCCTCGCCCATCCTGGGACTGGAAGTATCCGGGAAAATTGCCGCCAAAGCAAATGACGTCGAAAATTGGAAAGTCGGTGACGTTGTCTGCGCGCTTGCGCCCGGCGGCGGTTACGCCGAATACTGCCTGGCTCCCGCGTCTCACTGCCTGCCTGTTCCAAAAAATCTCTCCCTTGCCGAAGCGGCGGCGCTGCCGGAAAATTATTTTACCGTCTGGTCCAACGTCTTTGAGCGCGGCCAACTTAAAGCGGGCGAAAAATTTTTGGTGCACGGCGGGGCGGGCGGTATCGGCTACACAGCGATTCAGTTGGCCAAATCCTTCGGTGCAACAGTCTTTACTACGGCGGCCGGCGAAGAAAAAATTTCCTTTCTCAAAAAGCTTGGCGCTGATTTTATCTTTGATTACAAAAAACAGGACTGGGCCAGAGATATAAAAAAGATTGTTGGCAGAGAAGGTCTTGACTGTATTCTGGATTTTGTCGGCGGCGATTACATTCAAAAGAACCTGAAACTACTCGGCACCAACGGCCGGCTCGTGCAGATTGCTTTTTTACAGGGCGCCAAGGTGGAGCTGGACTGCATGCCGATTTTGACCAGAAATTTAACCTTCACCGGCTCCATGCTGCGGCCACGCTCTATCGAGGAAAAAGCCGCTACCGCTCAAGCTCTTCTTAAAAACGTATGGCCGCTTTTTGAAACAAAAAGGCTCGGCGTCATTATTCATAAAATCTTTCCACTGGCTGAGGCCGCCGCGGCACATACACTCATGGAGTCATCTGAACATATCGGAAAAATCGTGCTGCAAGTTAAATGAACCCACTTGACGCGCAGGCGACTTCCTATATATAAGTCACAATATTTCACACATGAAAAATAAAAACAGGAAGACAGCGCTGGTGGTTGAAGGCGGAGGGATGCGCGGCGTTTTCGCCGCAGGAATTCTCCACGCCTTCGGCAGGGAAAATTTTGACCCGTTTGATTTGTATATCGGCGTTTCCGCGGGCGCCTGCCATCTGGCCTCGCACCTGGCCGGACAAAATGACCGTAACTTTGATATTACTGTGCGCTACGCGCTCAGCTCCGAATTTATCAATATCCGGCGATTTCTCGGCGGCGGCCATCTCATGAATCTGGACTGGATGTGGGAACAAACGATTGCCAACTACCGTCTCAATCTTAAATATCTGTTCGATAACCTGCGCGTGAAGAATAAGGAATATTTTGTCGTCGCCACTTCTATGAAAACGGGAGAGGCGCTTTATTTAAAACCTGATGAAAGCACGCTGGAGGATCATCTGAAAATTTCCAGCTCGCTTCCCGTCTTTTATCGTAACATTCTGAAAGTAAACGGTGAACCGGCCACGGATGGAGGAATAGCCGATGCCATTCCGGTACGTCGTGCCCATCAAATGGGCGCAAATAAAATAATTGTCCTGCGTTCCCGGCCAACTGACTATGTTAAAAAACAAAGCCCTCTCACCTTTATTTTATCGTTTTATTTCAGAAAATACCCGCGGCTGGTGGAAAAAATCAAAACACGGGCGCAAAACTACATGGCGACGGTAAATTTCATCCACAACCCGCCGGAAGGTGTCCGCATTGCCGAGCTTGCCCCCCCTGGCAATTCCGGTGTGGGCAGAATCACGCAAAACGAAGCCGTCCTGCGGGCCAATTATGAAGCGGGAATCGAATACGGTTACAAATTCATGAAACAATGGTGATTAATTTTTTAGATACTGTATCGTGGAATCTTGGATTACGCCTACGTGGGCCGCGGCAAAGCTTCAATATTTTATTTTTTTGCCGCCTTTATTCACTTTCCCTAGATCAAGAGGCTTTCCTTCCCAAGCGTGTTCCAGAACCAGCATGGCGTCCGGCGGGAGAAATTCTTCGGGATTAGCCATGCGGGCGCCGTCTTGCATCGTGGCCTCGGCAATCGCCGGCAATAAAGACTCCGTCACCACCTGCGCGCCATTTTTATCAACAATTTCTTTTAGGTAGCGTGGATGCCGTCCGCCGGTAGCCTCATGCAAATAATTGTTCATCTTTCTGATAAACTCCACTACTTTTCCCGGGCGCTCCTCTTTTTTCGTCTTTGCGTAAACTTCCGAACCGGCGAGCGGCAGGAGAATTTCCCCGATGACTTCACCGCAGCGGTGCATGTTATATTCAAGGCCGTAGGGCAGCAAAATACTCATGGCGGTTCCATGCGGCACGTGACAAATCGCGCCGATGGTATGCCCCAGATTATGCACTAACCCCACCATGGAATTGGAAAATGACGCTCCCGCCATTGTGGAGGCGTTAGCCAGAGCGAGCCTTCCTTCCATGTCCGCGGGATTTTTAATTACTTTTAAAAGATTTTCACTGACGATTCTGATAGCGCGTAGCGCAAATGAATCGCTCAATGGATTTTTTTCCAGGCAGTAATACGCTTCGCAGGCGTGCGTCATGGCATCCATGGCGGTGGAAGCGGTGAGAAAATCCGGCAGTGTTTTCGTCATGCGCGGATCCAACACGGCCAGATCCGGCAAAACAAAATAGGAGACAAAAAGCATTTTTATTTTACGGTCGGGATCGGCAATCACCGCCACCAGTGTCATTTCCGAGCCGGTTCCTGCCGTGGTGGGAATAACCACCAGCGGATTGAGTTTTCTTTTCACGGCGGAAAAACCTTCATAATCGAGCAGAGTGTCCCCCCCCAGCGAAGCGACAATGTTCGCGCCTTTAGCCGTATCGATGACCGAGCCGCCGCCGATGGCGATAATGGAATCACAATTTTTCTGCCGGTAAATCTTTGCCGCCTCATCAACAATTTTGTAATCAGAATCGACAGGAACATTGTCATACACGTTGGAAAGCTTAAGTTCTCCAGCCACGGCGGCCCTCACCACATCGACCAGGCCGGCTCCCACAACGCCTTTATCCGTGACGATAAGCGGCGTATGCGCTTTCATTTTCTTAAGCATCGCGGGAATTTTTTCCAGCGCGTTTTGACCGGAAACAATTCTTACGCGGCAGCAAAAATCATAAAATCCCGGAAGCAGCATAATTTTTACCTTTCTTGTTTGAAAAACAGTGCGAAATAAAAATTTTCGCGCCAAATTATTAAAAAGTATAAGCCCTTATATAAATCACTACCCGCTTGACAAATTTTCTCAGCGGCGACATCTCCGACCACTTGGGATAACGCTTAACCGCGAGCTTGGCGATAATTTTCGGCAGCAGAAACACTTCCACGATATCCAGCACGCGCACAAAAGTAAGAGAATGCACCAGGTCACCTTCCACAACAAAGCGGTCATGCATATAAGCGGTGGCGGTCGATTCCTGAAAGGAGAGCACCAGCCAGGCCGCTTCGATATTTTTGAAAACAATATTGAGATCAACTTTTTTGCCCTTCGGGTCGGCGCCCAGATATTTTATTTTCCCTTCTTTGTCTTTATGCAGCAACATCTGGATACCGTAAAACAGCAATCCTTTGTCGACAACAAAGGCCGGCAGCGTCTTGGCGTAAAAAAATAAAGGAAAGGCTTTCTCCGGCGCGACCATCATGCGCAGCGTGAAATTATTGGGAAGCCTGGCCAACTCTTCCTTTACTTCCTTATCCACTTTAGCGGCCACTTGGATTGCTTTCCCCACCGTCCAGAGCATAATCGCCACATAGACGCGTTTGAACAGCTTTTTCCCCGGGCGTATTTGGGGATATTTGTTAATGTTCATATTTTTCTCCCCTTGCTAAACCTGCTTAATATTCTCTTCTTCTGCCCCACGCTGCTTCGAGAATTTCCGCAAAATCGTTTTCGGAAAAAATATCATCACATTTCTGGGCCACTGTGCGGGCAACTTCGTTGAAAATATACTTCTGAACGTTCAGTTCCTTCAATGACGCAGGTAAAAAACTCAAAAGTACACGGGCGAGTTTAAGCGCGGTTTCAAGGCCCTTCCGCGCCCGGTCTTGCGGGGCAACGGCGGCGTAGACATCCAAGCCGCCTATCGCCAGCAACAATTCATCGCTGACGGGGAATTCCTTTTTTCCCATCAACTCTATAACAGACGGCAACAGCATGCCTGTAACAACACCGACAGACAAATCAGTCGCCCGCGCGAGCTCTTCGGCCAACAGGTTAGTCGTACCGGGCCGTGTATTGTCATAAGCAATGGAAGCAACAACTGAGGCGTTAGTCAGGGCGATGCTGGTGCTTTTATTCTTCGGTCTTTTCAGCCCCTGTTCAAGACACTGAGAGAGATAACTCAGCGCGGGGTGCGCCACAGCCGCAGTCATAGGATTATGTTTCTTGGCGGCAAACACGGCAAAAGACTGAGCAAAAGCAATGGCCGCCGATTCCGCAACATCATCAGAACGGCAAACACTTGTCATTCTGGGATCAATTACAATGACTTCAGGATAAAGAAAATCAGATTTGATTTCTCTGTTGTCAATTATCATCGTATTGGATGATTCTCTGCCATTGGTCCGGCCGGCAGGAATAAACAGCAACGGCTTTAAAATATCATCAATTGCTTTGCCTTCATAAAAAGCAGATAAATTATCGGCTTTTTCGGAAACAAGCACATTTACTGCCTTGGCCAAATCCACTGCAGCGCCGCTGCCCAGGGCAATGAGCGAATCACAGCCGCGCTCCGTAAAAAGGAACGCCGCCTCGCGCGCTTTAGAAATGCCCGCGTAATTTTCGACTTCATCATAAACGGCGCCGAGAACAACCATGGAGTCGGCAAAGGCCCGAACAAATTTTTTGGTTATCCCCTCCTGTTGAACAATGCTTTTCCGGGCAATCACGAGAGGCTTCTGCGCATCATATCCGGCCAGCTCCGCAGGGATGTTTTCCAGCGAGCATTTGCCGGAAATTATTTTGGGATGCGCGAGAAATTCATAATTATATGATGCGTCCATATTCAAACCTTTCTTCAGCTGCTTTCCGCCTGATTTGCCGCAGGCATATGTCTCTCATTCTTTGATTTCGATGCCGAGACGCTTCAGAGTGCGCCTTTGAGGAACGCCATTAGAGTCAAATCCACGTAGTTTGTAATATTTTTTTAACATCTTTTCCAGGGGAACTGTTCTTTCCACCGCGTCGCATTTTCTACCTTCGGTAAGAAGTCTCAACGGCAAAGTGTCGTCTTTTTTCGATATCCCTTCGCGCGTGTTCATATGGCGCTCCAGCACGTGCACGCGCTCGCCCATTTTCAAAAATTTGCGCATGCCCAAATAGGGCAGATAAGTTTTGCCCAAAACTGCGTGCCATAATTCCGAGTAGAGACTCACGTCCATCAGGTTCATCGCCAAAGGCGCGCTGTTTTGCATCAGTATTTTAATCACGGGAAAAGGCGACATTTTAATCAGCGGCGGCTCAAACATGACCGCGTAAGCGGTAAACTGACAAATATGCATGGAATTAAGCGCCGCAAAAAAATCTTCCATGAATTTAACCATGTAATGTTTCCAGCGCGGATTGTATGGATCAGCCATATCGTACAACACTTCAATAGCAATAATATAAGACGAGAGATGACAACCTCCGCGGTTGGCGGTGGCGTATCCCAAGCCATGGCCGATTGCGCCGCGCGGTTCGTATCCGGGAAGTTCGAGACCCTTGACATGCATGGCAAAGTCTTCACCGCCGTATTTTTTTGCCGCCAGGCGGCTGCCCTGTCCCAAATCTTTTCCGATACCCCTGCCCAGCGCAATATTTTCAATCATTTCCGCCACGCTGTCCGGCGAACCGAATTTAAGGTTTGTTTTGATAAGTCCCTTTTCCGTGGCTTCCATTGCCCAGCCCAAAGTGCCGCCCACAGAAATAGTGTCCATTCCGTATTGGGAACAAAGCTCATTCCATTCGGAGATAATCACTGAATCAAATATTTCCAGATTGCTCCCCAGCAGATGAACCGTTTCATATTCGGGAACATGGATTTCTTTGCCATCAATGGTGCCCTTATGTCCGCATAAAATCGCGCAGGGCCTGCAGGTATCCCATTTTGTTTTGAATCTTTCAGCCATGGCCTCGCCGGATATTTTATGTACTTCTCCGTGTGAGCCACAGGTAAAGTTACGTACCGGAATGGTACCGGCGGTATTACAGGCGATAGTGGCCGAGTTGGTGCCGAACTGACGGTATGTTCCCGAAGTCACGAAATTTCTGTTGATATATTTTAAAAACTTTTTGTTTGTCGCGAAGAATAATTTTTTATTTGCCGGAACAATTTTGATTTCTTTGCCTTTGGCGACAATTCCTTTTATATTCTTTGCGCCCAGCACCGCGCCCATGCCGCCGCGGCCCACAAAACGATGTCCGGAACGGATATTGGCAAAACGCACCAAATTTTCTCCGGCCGGCCCGATGACCATGGCACCCGAACCTTCTTTGATGATTTCCGCTTCCGCGGCGGCGGTGTCTTTACCCCAAAGCGTATCGGCCGGTTTGAACTGGACGCCATCATAATCAATAATGAGATAAACGGGAGAAGCGGCGCGGCCGGTTAAAATAATCGCGTCCCAGCCACTGGTTTTTACGGCCATGCCGAAAGGGCCGCCGCAGGAAGAACAATTAATGATACCGGTAAGCGGCGATTTGGATACAACCTCAAATCTGCCCGAGCACGGCGCGCCCGTGCCGGTAAGCACGCCGGTTTCGATAATAAAAATATTTTTTTCTCCCAGAGGATCAACACCCGGCTCCAGGCGGTCGTAGAGGAGCTTGAGTGCGAGACCCTTACCGCCCCAATACATGTCGCGGTCTTTAGTGTTGACGGAAGATTCAAGGAATTTTTTTGCCGTGAGATCAATTTCGAGAATACGATTGTTGGTACCGATAACTTCGCGCATTTTTCACATCTCCTGATGCATTCTTTTTACGTCGCAGCTGTAAATTAGCCGCGAAAACTTCAACTTACATGCAGGTAACAGCACCGCGTGCTCACAATTTATTATAGTATAAACCATTCGCTTGAATTCGTCACGAACGATTTTTTGTCAAAACATACCCAAAAAAAGTTTTTAACAATAACGGGAGCGTTTACGCACAACATTTACACGCTATTAATGTCAAAAGATTTGTAAATAGCACTGTAGTTTACAATGGAAGACGCCCAAAACATGTCCGCGGAGTCATCTTTCTTCAATATATTTAAGGCGATGACCCCGCGGACGGCAATAAACTACCGGCTAGCTACACGGGAAAATGAGTCGCCTGTCCGGCAACAATTATCCAGGTAATCAACATGGTGTTGAGAAACGCGCCGGTGTAAATATGTCCCGTTTTCCGGTAAAAGTAAGTCGAGATCAGCGCCGCAATAGTAAATATCGGGAAGAACTGAAACATCACGATAAAGAACAACGACGCATCAGGTATGGAAAGCGCTCCTCCGGCAAAAAGCGGTGCATACTGGAAAGCCTCGAATATAATATATCCGGTAATCAAAAGGAAAATATTAATCAGCATTTCCTGCCAGGTTTTTAAATCGTCTTCCTTGCCGCGGCGCAGCTGTCCGTGCAGAATTATACCGATGATGAGGAAATAAACCGCAAACGGAATCAGGTAACTAAGAAAAATGCGGAAATGCAGAGCCGTCATCGGTTTTATCGCAAACACCCACAGACGGTAATCTGTTTTGAACAGCCAACCTGAAAAAGCCACCGTTAAATAGGCGAAAAAGCAGACAATCGCCGCCAGCAGAAAAGATTTACCCACTTTTTTCCAGGCGATTCCTTTATCCTGCCAGGTAACACCGTAGTTTACAAAGGTAGCGTTCTTGCGGTTGAAGATAAAGTGCCATAAAAGGAACAGAACAAGCGAAATCACGGCGACAAAAAGCGCCCAGTACATGATTGTCGTGGTGATATTCTGCGGCCAGAGCGCACTCCCCGCCTGATAACCCTTGCCGTGAGAAGTAATGGCGAAAATAAACAGGGGAAGAGGAATCAGCACGGTAATGATCGCTCCAATCCACCAGCTGAAACCCTTAAGTGATTTTTTCTCAGGAGTTGATTCATTTAGTTCTTTAAAGAAATTATTCTGCAGCAATAATGCGCCCAGCGGGAAGAGCAAAAGGAGCATCCCAATCATCGCGATAAAATTCCCCAGTTCCTTCCAGTACCAAATTTGATTGCCGGGAGGAATGTCCTTGCCGCCGGTAAGTGTCATTTGCATCCACTCAATCGCATTACCGATAGATTCCGTGCAAAAATGAACACGCGGATGAATAATGTTGGGTTGATATAGTTTTCTGGCCGTGCCTTCCTCGAGAGAACCGTATAATTTGCCAACTTCCACATCTTCCGTCGTCGCAAAAATTTTCTTTAACTTATCCGTTTTAACAATATCACGCGGAACGTCTACACCCCACATCAATCTGGAAAACTCATCATACTTGGAAAAAATAATGGCCATGTTACGCGGGAAAATAGCCGTTCCTTCGGGCGCACCGTAGGTTCCGGTAGAAGAGCTGGCCAAGAGAAGCGATTTATACCCGCCAGGGTTTACCGCGGCGGCAATAACTGATGCCCAGCCTCCCATGGAATGTCCTTCCAATCCAATATTGTTCGGATCAACAATATCGAGCGTGCGCATATATTTTAAAGAATCAAGGCCTCCAAAACCAGCAGCAAAGGCCGGCGGATCGGAAAAACCATGACCGCTCTGGTCCATGGCCAAAACAACATATCCACGACGGGCAAATTCAATGGCAAAACCATCCTGAGTTTCGCGGGAATTGATATAACCGTGCGTAGCGACAATACCCGGCGCAGGATTTTTACTGCTTACTCCCGGCGGTATATATAAAAGCGCGCTGTTGATTCTGCCATCAGAGCCTACAAAACGCACATCTTTGATTTTAATTGTATTTCCGGCGGTTTGAATGCAATAAGCCAAAAAGCCGCCGCCAATGATGAAAAGCAGAGCGATAAAAATTAACCATTTCACCTTTTTTGAGTCCATAAATCCTCCAATACTGTACAGTTGTAATTGTTTATGATTATTTATGATTTGGACAAACCTTATTACAAGCAGCACATAGGGAAGTAGAGACAATTAGCTCTAAGGAGGAGCGCGACAAATAAGGGAGACCGGAAATATTGGAAATTTTTTAAAAAGGTTTTTAATTTGATTACTTGTATTTAATAAAAAAAGAAAGCAGTGACTAGATGGCTCTTTTACCCCGATCAATTGCGCATTTTTTTTGACGGATATCATAGGACACCCCCAAAAAAAGTTTGTTAAAAAATCGCCGGGAGTTAAAAAACCATATCAACGAAATAAAGTCAACCCATATTCAACAGGGTAACTGATACGCTTTTGCGAGCTAACTTAAACGTTTGCTTAGTTCTTCCAGCTGCTTTTTCAGCCGTACAGGAAGTCGGTCTCCGAACTGAGCAAAATGTTTTTCGATATCCGGAATTTCTTTTTTCCAAGAATCAATATCAACCTTGAGTAATTCTTCCATGTCCGTCGCGGAAATGGATAACCCCTTAAGATCGAGATTCTCCTTTTTCGGCAACAATCCGATAGGTGTTTTAACGGCATCAACTTTTCCTTCCACCCGGTCACACATCCATTTGAGGACGCGGCTGTTCTCACCGAAGCCCGGCCATAGCCAGCGGCCATCCGCCGTTTTCCTGAACCAGTTCACATAGAAAATTTTCGGAGCCTTGTCGCCAAGTTTGTCGCCCATATCCAGCCAATGCTGGAAATAATCACCCATATTGTAGCCGCAGAAAGGCTGCATGGCGAAGGGATCACGCCTTAAATTTCCCACCGCGCCAATGTTGGCGGCGGTTGTCTCCGAAGATGCGGTCGCGCCCAGAAAAACACCGTGGTCAAAATCGTAAGCCTCGTTCACCAGAGGCACAACGCCGGCGCGACGGCCGCCGAAGATGAAAATATCAATGGGAACACCTTCAGGCTTTTCCCAATCTTTACAAATAATTGGACACTGTGAAGCGGGTGCGGTAAACCGGGCATTGGGATGTGCAGCAGGTTCCTTGCCTCCCGCAAACCAATCGCGTCCTTTCCAGTCAATGGCGTGTTTCGGAGGTTCACCGTCCATGCCCTCCCACCATACATCTCCGTCATCGGTCAGGGCACAGTTTGTAAAAATAATGTTTTCCTTAATTGTGTCCATCGCCACGGGATTGGAACTGTAAGATGTGCCCGGAGCAACACCGAAAAATCCGGCTTCCGGATTGATGGCATAAAGACGACCGTCAGGACCTATTTTCATCCAGGCAATATCATCACCAATGCACTCAGCCTTCCAACCGGGAATAGTTGGCTGAATCATGGCCAGATTGGTCTTACCGCAGGCGGAAGGAAAAGCGCCTGTAATGTGATATTGTTTTCCTTCGGGACTGGTAAAACGTAAAATCAGCATGTGCTCGGCCATCCAACCTTCTCTTTTGGCCATGGCCGAGGCAATACGCAGAGCAAGACATTTTTTGCCCAAAAGGGCGTTGCCCCCGTAACCGGAACCATAAGACCAGATGAGATTTTCTTCCGGAAAATGGCTGATGTATTTTTTTTCCATGGGAGCGCAGGGCCAGGGAACATCTTTTTGCCCTTTTTCCAGCGGCGCGCCTACGGAATGCAAACAGGGAATGAATTCGCCGTCCGCGCCCAATTTATCAATAACTTTTTTCCCGACGCGCGTCATAATGTGCATATTGCAGACAACGTAGGGACTGTCCGTTATTTCTATGCCTATTTTGGCGATGGGCGAATCAACCGGCCCCATGGAAAAAGGAATCACGTAAAGAGTTCGACCTCTCATGCATCCTGTGTAAAGAGACTTCATTGTTTTCTTTAATTCTGCAGGATCAATCCAGTTATTGGTGGGACCGGCATCAATCTGTTGAGAAGTGCTGATATAAGTTCTGGCTTCCACTCTGGCCACATCGGACGGATCGGAACGAAACAAAAAGCTATTTCCCTTTTTTTTCAACGCCACAGCCGCACCGTTTTTAACCATCCGCGACATAAGCCGATCATATTCCTCTTTGGAACCGTCGCACCAGTAAACATCGTCCGGCAGACATATCCGCACTATTTCATCAACCCAATTTTTCAGCCTTTTGTTTCTTACTTCCATATGCACCTCTTTTAAATCCGGCTATTTACGTTTCTTTCTAATACTTTTTCCGGCAACCTTTTTAACTGCGCTTCTTTCTTCTGCCGCCGCCTGCGCCGCCGCCAAGCGGGCAATCGGCACACGGTAGGGCGAGCAACTCACATAATCCATGCCCACCCGGTGACAGAACATGACACTGGAAGGTTCCCCGCCGTGCTCACCGCAGATACCGACCTTAAGACCGGCACGAGCGCGGCGACCACGTTCGACGCCCATCTGAATCAGCTGGCCGACGCCGGTCTGGTCCAGAATCTGGAACGGATCAACGGGAATAATTTTTTGGGCCAAATAGCCCGGGACAAACGCGCCGACATCGTCACGGC
>DIEW01000003.1:83087-84968 GCA_002418825.1 Syntrophaceae bacterium UBA5764
GAGCCGCGCGCGGAATCTCGATCATCGTGCCCACCATATAAGACATTTTTTTCAAATTGTACTTGGCCAGTACTTCCGGATAAACCTTTTTAACAATCTCCGCCTGATTTTTAAATTCAGCCACATCACAAACAACCGGAATCATGATTTCCGGGAACGCTTTTTCGCCTTCTTTGATCAGTTCGGCCGCAGCTTCCAGAATGGCGCGAATCTGCATTTCACTGATTTCGGGATAAGTAATGCCTAAACGCACACCGCGATGACCCATCATCGGATTGGTCTCGTGTAATTTTTCCGCACGGGAATTAAGATTGTCTATCGAAATACCAAGACTGTTCGCCAGACGTTGCCTTTCATCGGGATTCTCCGGAACAAATTCATGCAGAGGCGGATCCAAAAGACGAATAGTGACCGGTCTTCCACCCATGGCTTCAATCGTTTTCTTAATGAAGCCTTTGACAAACGGAAATAATTCGTCCAAAGCCGCGCGACGCTGTTCCTCATTGTCTGCAATAATCATTTTGCGCAGATAAAACAACGGTTGCTCGCTGTTCTCTCCATAGAACATATGTTCGGTGCGAAAAAGTCCGATGCCTTCCGCGCCGAACTGTACGGCTTTGGCCGCGTCTTTCGGCGTCTCGGCGTTAGTACGTATCTTCAAACGGCGTACCGAGTCGCAGATTTTCATGAAAGCGGCAAAATTTACATCATTCTCGGCACCGCTGATCATCGGTAAACTTCCAAGATACGCACGCCCTTTAGTTCCATTAAGCGTGATAAAATCACCTTCTCGCACCGTTTTACCATCAGCTTTCATCACTTTCTGCGCAATATCAACATGCAGAGCACCTGCCCCGACAATACAGCACTTGCCCCATCCGCGCGCCACCAGTGCCGCGTGTGAAGTCATACCTCCTCGCGCCGTCAGAACTCCTTCGGCGGCGCGCATACCTTCCACGTCTTCCGGATTGGTTTCCTCACGGACAAGAATGACTTTCTTACCTTCTTTCTTCCATTCCACCGCGACATCCGACGTAAAAGCAACCTGCCCCACGGCTCCGCCGGGACCGGCCGGAAGACCCTTGACCAGAAATTCCGCCGATGTTTCAGCTTTCGGGTCAACCATGGGATGAAGCATTTCATCAAGCTGCGCCGGCGTTACACGCATTACTGCTTCCTGCGCGCTGATCATTTTACTTTTGTACATCTCCACTGCCATGCGTACCGCGGCGGGACCGTTGCGCTTACCCGTGCGTGTCTGAAGCATCCAGACACGGCCATCCTGAATGGTAAACTCCAGATCTTGCATATCCCGGAAGTGAGCTTCCAGCCTGTTACGAATGGCCCTGATCTCGGCGTAGGCCTTGGGCATAGCCTTTTCCAGAGAGGGATGTCCTTCGACATCGTCGGAATGACGGGTTTCTTCATTGATCGGATTAGGCGTGCGAATACCCGCGACGACATCTTCGCCCTGCGCATTGGGCAACCATTCACCGTAGAATTTATTTTCGCCGGTGGCCGGGTTGCGGGTAAAGGCCACGCCGGTTGCGGAATTTTCTCCCATATTGCCGAAAACCATCGCCTGCACATTTACCGCCGTGCCCCAGTCATCGGGGATTCCTTCAATGCGGCGATAAGCAACAGCTCGTTTGCCGTTCCAGCTCTTGAAGACCGCGCCGATCGCGCCCCATAGCTGTTCGTTAGCGTTATCGGGAAACGATTTTCCCAAAACTTCTTTTACTTTAGCCCGATAAATATCCGCCAGTTCTTCGAGATCCTTTTCCGTCAAATCAACATCTGATTTGGCGTTACGGCGCTGTTTCATCGCGGCAAGTTCTTTCTCCAACTGCTGACGTACACCCATGCCTTCTTCAGGTTCAA
>DIEW01000003.1:84993-89225 GCA_002418825.1 Syntrophaceae bacterium UBA5764
AATCCCAGACAAAGCGGGGATTTTTCGTTTTTTCAATCATACCTGGAATAGTTTTGGAGGTAAGCCCAATATTTAAAACCGTTTCCATCATGCCGGGCATACTTTTACGGGCGCCGGAGCGGGCCGAACAAAGAAGCGGATTTTTCGGGTCGCCGAACTTCATTCCCGTTTCTTTTTCCATCTTCTGCAGAGCTTTTGCGACCTGTTCTTTTAACCCCTGAGGATAACGACCTTTATTCTTTAAAAATGCTATGCAAACTTCCGTTGTAATTGTAAAACCCGGGGGTATAGGGATTTTAAGATGAGCCATCTCCGCAAGTCCAACGCCTTTGCCGCCCAAAAGATTTTTGCTTTTGCCGTATCCTTCCGAGAAAGTATATACATATTTAGTGCCCATAACTCGCTTTAACCTCCTGTCTTGCCTTACGTGAATTATTGAAGTTGTGATAAAGACATAATTTTATATTTATTGTCAAGTCAAAACGCATACCGGGGAAAATCTACAAGAAAAAACTGCGCGGATAAAATCACTTGAATGTGGCTTTGAAATAGAAAATCAAAACGTTAAGTATGAGGCGGGCTGATCGTTCAAGGCCAGCCCGCCTCAATTTTTTATACTACTCTTTCGGCGCTCCGGTAAAGTTTTCCGAAACGGATTTAATCGCTGCACCCTCGTTATTCAAAATAGCGTCCATCATTCCGAAATACTTCGGGAATTCCGAACCGATAAAGAACTGGGAAGACAAAACCCGGCCGCTGTAATAGGCCGCCTCGTTGTTTTCCGCGATGATTTTCTGTCTTTCTTCGCCTTTGGCATCTCCCAGGAGTTCCTTCATTTTAGGAATAGTTATCGCCAGGCTCCACAGATGCAACCAGGCCACGATCAGCGGGAACATCGCTTGCTGCAGCGGCGTGGCGTTGAGCACCAGGGCCATGAATTTGCCTTCACCAAGCTGTTTTTTCATCATCTCGATAACTTCATCGAGCTTTGCCAGGCCGCGGACAACCGGAGTAATATACTTTTCATCCACGACGCCTTTGGCATTATCAATAGCGTCGTTCATGCGCTTTCTGAGCTGCGAATAATTATACATTTCGGGGTTCATTAAAATCTTGCGCATCTGCAAATCGAGCGACTGAATGGCGTTGGTTCCTTCATAAATTGAGAAAACCTTGGTGTCGCGGGCATACTGCTCCACCGGATATTCCTGGCAGTAGCCGTAGCCGCCGTAGACGTCCATGGCCAGGGAGCAGATGAGAAGCCCCTTGTCCGTGGTGTAGGCCTTGACGATGGGCGTCAGGAGATCCAGGAAGCCTGTCCAGTTGGCCTTCTCTTCCGGCACGGTGGCGGTCCGTTCCATATCCATGCAGTAGGCGACGAAGTAGCAGAGGGAGCGCAGCCCTTCGACATGGGATTTCATCCACATGAGCTTACGGCGCACGTCGGGATGGTTGATGATGGTGACGGCCTTGGCCTCGGGGTTTTTCATCTCCCAGACAGGGGTGCTCTGAACGCGCTCCTTGGCGTAGGCGACGGCGTGCTCGTAGGCGGCCGAACCCAGGTCCAGGCCCTGCATACCCGTGCCCAGGCGGGCCTCGTTCATCATCTGGAACATGATCTTGATGCCGTCCCGCTCGTTGCCCAAAAGCTCGCCGATGCACTTGCCATCCTCGCCGAAGTTCAAGGTGGCGGTGGCGTTGCCGTGGATGCCCATCTTGCTCTCGATGCCGCCGCCATTGACGTCATTGGGCTCGCCCATCTCGCCCTTCTCGTTGAACCTGATCTTGGGCACCATGAAGATGGAGATGCCCTTGGTGCCTTTGGGGTCGCCTTCGATCCTGGCCAGCACCGGGTGGATGATATTCGGAGTCAGGTTGTGATCGCCGGCCGAGATGAAACACTTGGTGCCGGTGATGGAATAGGTGCCGTCAGCGTTCCTTTTGGCGGTGGTCTTCAAGGCCCCGACATCTGAACCGGCGCCCGGCTCGGTCAAGCACATGGTGCCCGCCCATTCGCCGGTGTACATCTTTTCCAGGACGACGTTCCGCAGGGGGCCCTGGAAGAAGTCTTCCATCAGGCGCGCGGCGCCGTGGGTGAGGCCGGGATACATGATAAAAGCCTGATTGGTGGCCAGGAACATGTTGGCGCAGGCCGCGGCTACGCAGGCCGGGAATGACTGGCCGCCGACTTCGGGCTGATCCGCCGTGCTCATCCAGCCGCCTTCGCAATAGAGCTTCCAGAGCCGGTGATATGCCTCAGGTACGATGACCTTGCCTTCTTTGAATTCGGCCTCGACCGGTTTGCGCTGCACCTCGTCCGGGTAGGTGGGTGCTATCTCAAGCTCGGCAAATTTCTGCGCCTGATCGAGCACCATGTTGCACATATCGACATCATGGTCCACATAGCGGCCCTTACCAAGCAGGGTTTCCCCTATCTTCAACATCTCAAACAATTGGAATTTGATATCCCTCTCGTCAACCCACTGACTTGCCATACAACCCTCCTTAGTTCCGTTATTTATGAATGAGCATTCATTCTTATACCCCCAATGAATGTCGAATGTCAATATTTGTTATAGAACAGAGGCTATAATGATCGTTAACGGGTTAAAAAACCAGTTATCTAAAGGACGAGTTGTTCCAGCATTCAAGATTCGGCCCCGCTCATCCGAAACTGATGGATAAGCCTGCAAAGGTAAAAGGGGTGCAAGCACGTGTACGCGATAAGCTGCATGCATACCGGGGACGGATGCGTATGACGCTGCGCAATAAATCTCTCATCATCATAGGCGCCATATTCATGTGTTTAATGGCGCTATTTTATGTCACCTCGCGGTATATTCTCTTCAAAGGACTGATGGATCTGGAAGAAAGCTATACCCGCGAACATATCCTGCGAGCGCAAAGCGCGTTGCAAGGGGAGCTTGACGGCTTGGCTACCATCAACCGTGACTGGGCCGCTTGGGACGATACGTATAACTTTATCGCCGATGAAAATGAGGCCTATATAAAAACCACTCTCAACGACGAGAGCTTGATGGGCATACACATCAATCTGATTGTCTATATGAATACCTCTCGAAACTTTGTTTTTACAAAGGCCTTGGATTCACAAGGGATGTTCATGCCCATTCCGCAGGGTTTGCGGCGCATGCTACAGGAAACGGGCGAGGATACATCCTTGTTCCAACATACCTCCTTCGACACCCATCGGGAGGGTATTATTCTCCTGCCCGAGGGGCCGCTCTTACTCAGTTCCTATCCCATTCTGACCAGCGCGCAGAAGGGGCCGACCCGTGGAGTGGTGATTATGGGTCGCTACCTCGACCAGGCCTTGATATCCCGCCTGGCCGCTACGACCCACCTGTCGCTGTCAGTACGTCGGATCGACGATGCCGAGCTGCCGCATGACTTCCGAACGGCGCGCGGCATCTTATCACGCACAGACGCCATCCTGGTCAAGGAGCTGAGTTCGGAGTACATTGCCGGATATACCCTGATCAAGGATATATATAATCGGCCCGCGCTTATTCTGCGGGTTGATATGCATCGCGGGATCTATCAGCAGAATCGTCGGGACGTTAAATACTACGTATTTTTCATATTGTTCGCAGGCGTTCTCTCAGGGCTGAGTATTGCGGGGCTGCTCCATACCCAGGTGCTAGGACGCCTAAACCTTATCAGCTCAGCCGTGAGAGATATCAGCGCCTCCGGTGACTTATCCGCGCGGATCGCCATTAAAGGCAATGATGAGTTGACCAGACTCTCAACTGCGATCAATCGCATGCTCGACTCCCTGCGGGATTCAAAGAAGGCCTTGGAGGATAGTGAAGAGCGGTTTCGGACACTGGTGCAGTCGGCTGGTGACATCATCTACCGGGCGGATCTGAATGGTAACATCGTCTTTATCAATCAGATCGCGGAAAGGATCTGCGGTTTCAGCGAACAGGAGATGCTCGGCCGGCATTATCTGGACTTTATCCCCAAGGCCTATCGGAATGAGGTAGCGCGGATATTCGGCCGGCAACTGGTGAAGCGTATCGCTACGACTTACAACGAGATCCCCATGCTCGCCAAAGACGGGAGCGAGGTCTGGCTGGGACAGAATGTTCAGCTCCTGCTGGAAAACAACACTCCCGTCGGGTTCCAGGCCGTAGCGCGTGATATCACGGACCGCAAACGGGCCCAGAAGGCCCTACAGGAAAGCAAAGAACGTTTCCGCCTGATCAGCA
>DIEW01000045.1:0-3064 GCA_002418825.1 Syntrophaceae bacterium UBA5764
TTTAGGTATTGCTTCGAAAGAAACGGATTTCAGCGTGCTTGCCGACCATTTCAAATGGCCCATCGCCGTTGTTTTGGGTTATAAGGATCCCGTGGAACCGACAAAGGTTCTGATTGACTTTGCCAAGAAAAATCCGGAACTGGAGATCAAGGTTGGCGTACTCGATGGTAAGCTTTTGACCAAAGGCGATCTGACTGTTCTGGCAGATTTACCCAGCAGGGAAATTCTCCTTGGGAAATTGGTTTCTGTCATGGCAGCGGTTCCGACATCACTGGTAACAGTGTTAAGCGGCGTACCGAGAAATTTTGTGCAAGTGCTCAATGCCTATTGCGACAAGAAAAAAACTTTAAATTAATAAAACATACAGAAAAGGATGGAGAAAATGTCAAATTCAATTACAAAAGAAGATGTAGTAAAATTTATTGAAGGTATGACGGTTTTAGAACTTTCGGCGTTGGTTAAGGAATTGGAAGAAAAATTTGGCGTATCCGCAGCGACTCCGATGGTGGCTATGGCGGCGGCAGGTGGCGCGGCGCCGGCAGCGGCGGCAGCTGAAGAGAAAACCGAGTTCAACGTTATTTTGACCGGTTTTGGCGCGGAAAAAATACAAGTAATCAAAGTGGTAAGAGCGATTACCGGTTTAGGCCTTAAAGAAGCAAAGGATTTGGTGGAGGGAGTGCCCAAACCGATTAAAGAAGGCGTTTCTAAAGATGAAGCCGCTGATATAAAGAAAAAAATCGAAGAAGTCGGCGGAAACGTAGAGATTAAATAATCAATCTCCAAAACATTTTAAATTTTAAGGATGTTATGGGTAAATTTAGAAAGAATTTTGGCCGGGTAAAAAAAGTTCTGGATATTCCCAATTTAATTGAAATCCAGACAGCATCATATGAGAAGTTTCTCCAGAAGGACGTCGCGGCAAGTCAGCGTGGTAATTTTGGTTTGCAAAGTGCATTCAAAAGCGTTTTCCCCATTTCTGATTTCAGCGGAAAATGCTCTTTGGAATTTGTAAGCTATAAAATTGGTGATGTCCGGTATGATGTTAAAGAGTGCGTTCAGAAAGGCATGACCTATGCTGCCCCTTTGAAAATCGTGGTGAGGCTTGTTGTTTTTGACACAGACCGTCTTACGGACAAAGGCAAGGAATCCTTGGAAACAAAACCGATCAGGGATATTAAAGAGCAGGAGATTTACTTTGGGGAAATTCCGCTGATGACGGAAAACGGCACTTTTATCGTCAACGGTACCGAGCGCGTTATCGTCAGTCAGCTGCACCGTTCTCCCGGAATTTTCTTTGATCACGATAAAGGGAAAACCGTCGCCAGCGGGAAGCTGATTTATTCGGCGCGGATTATTCCCATCCGAGGCTCATGGCTTGATTTGGAATTCGATTCCAAGGATATATTGTATGTGCGGATTGACCGGCGCAGAAAAATGCCGGTGACGATTTTGCTGAAGGCGATGGGTAATTCCACAGAGTTTATTCTGAATTATTTTTACAGCATTGAAAAGCTGATTATTGAAGGTGACAAACTTTATTTTGTCGCTGATGAATCACTGGCGGGTCAGAAAGCTCCCGAAGATATAAAGGATCCTAAAAGCGGTGAAGTTATCATCAAAAAGGGAAGAAAGATGACCAAGCCTATTTTGAAGAGAGTACTGGACGCAGGTATAAAGCGTATTGCTATTAAGGAAACGGAACTTGCCGGAAAGATTCTTTCCTCCGATATCACTGACCCCAAAACAGGTGAAATTGTTTTTCGTTGCAACGAAGAACTTCCGCTCAATGGGCTGGAAATAGCCAGGGAAAAGGGCATTAACGAGCTGAATTTTATCTACATTGATGAGGATTTGGACAACGCGGCTATCCGTGACACGTTATTGGCGGATAAAATCGAAACGACAGAGGATGCCATACTGGAAATATACCGGCGTTTGCGTCCCAGTAATCCGCCTACGCCGGAGACGGCAACCAGGTTTTTCCAAAGCTTGTTTTTTGAGCCGGAAACTTATGATTTGTCCGACGTCGGACGTGCCAAAATGAATTACAAGCTTCATCTGGATGTACCCACTAACGTGACTGTTTTGCGTAACGAAGATATTTTGGCCGCAGTTAAATATCTTATTGATTTGAAGAACGGTGTTGCCGAATGCAGCGTTGATGACATAGATCATCTGGGCAACCGCCGGGTTCGTTCTGTCGGAGAACTTATCGAAAATCAATATCGCATCGGTTTGGTGCGCATGGAGCGGGCGATTAAAGAAAAAATGAGTCTGCAAGACATCGAAACAATGATGCCTCATGACTTGATTAATGCCAAACCCGTTTCGGCGGTAGTCAATGAGTTTTTCGGTTCCAGCCAGCTTTCCCAGTTTATGGATCAGACCAATCCTCTTTCGGAAATAACGCACAAGAGGCGTTTATCGGCTCTCGGGCCGGGGGGGCTCACGCGCGAAAGGGCGGGATTTGAAGTCCGTGATGTTCACCCCACGCACTATGGCCGCATTTGTCCGATAGAGACGCCGGAAGGACCGAATATAGGGTTGATTGTTTCTCTGAGCACGTATGCACGGGTTAACGAATTCGGGTTTATTGAAACCCCTTATAAGTTAGTGGAAAACGGCAAAGTGTCGGATAAAGTCCATTACGTGACGGCGATTGAAGAAGAAAATCAGATTATTGCCCCGGCCGATCGTCCGTTGGATAAACAGGGGAAGTTTTTGGAAGAATTGATTTCCGTGAGAAAAGGCGGGGATTTTATTTCTGTTGTGCCGGAAGATCTTAAAATGATGGATGTTTCACCCAATCAGCTCGTCAGCGTGGCGGCGGCTTTGATTCCGTTTTTAGAGCATGATGATGCCAACCGTGCGCTTATGGGTTCCAATATGCAGCGCCAGGCAGTACCGCTGATGTGCCCGGAAACACCGATTGTCGGCACCGGTATGGAATCGGTAGTGGCCAGCGATTCCGGCGCTGTTTTAGTGGCGAAAAGAGCGGGTATTGTTAAAAGCGTCGACGCTTCACGTATCGTTGTGCTTGCTGATCATCCGGAAGAAGACGGCA
>DIEW01000045.1:3071-4604 GCA_002418825.1 Syntrophaceae bacterium UBA5764
AATATCAGCGTTCCAATCAGGATACATGTTTTAATCAAAAACCGGTTGTAAGTGTTGGACAGCACGTCAGCAAAAAAGATATTTTGGCTGACGGTCCAGCGACGGACGAAGGAGAATTGGCGCTGGGCAGGAATGTCATGGTGGCTTTCATGTCTTGGGGTGGCTACAATTACGAAGACTCGATTCTGGTGAGCGAGCGTGTCGTTAAAGAAGATATTTATACGTCCATTCATATCGAAGAGTTCGAAACAATGGCGCGCGACACCAAACTGGGCAAGGAAGAAATAACACGCGATATACCGAACGTCGGCGAGGAAGCGCTGCGCAATCTTGATGAAAGCGGTATAATCCGTATCGGCGTATCGGTTAAACCGGGCGATATTCTGGTCGGGAAAATTACCCCCAAGGGTGAGACACAGTTATCAGCGGAAGAAAAACTGCTGCGTGCGATATTTGGTGAAAAGGCCAGCGATGTGCGTGATACGTCTTTGCGTGTGCCTCCCGGTGTGGAAGGCACTATAATTGACGCGAAAATATTCACGCGCAAAGGCACGGAAAAAGATTTCCGTTCTCAGGAAATAGAAGAAGATGCCATTACTCAGTTGACCAAGGACCGCGATGATGAAATCCGCATTCTTACCGAGACAATGAAAAAGGATATTGCGAAAATCGTTATTGGGAAAACTCTGGCCGGTAAAATTGTCGATGCCAAAAAGAAGACGCTGGTGAAGAAAGGCGAAAAAATTACCAAAGAAATATTTGCAGAGTTGCCCTATTATTGTTGGAAGGATATTACTCTTGCCGACAGCGACGCTGCTGAGGAAAAATTGACAAATCTTCTCTCTTCCATGGAAAGAAAAATTGATTTTATCAATGCGCATTTCGAACAAAAAGCGGATAAAGTAAAGGCAAGCGATGAGCTTCCCCCCGGTGTCATTAAAATGGTAAAAATTTATATTGCCATCAAAAGGAAACTTTCTGTTGGTGACAAAATGGCGGGGCGTCACGGCAACAAAGGTGTTTTGTCGAGAATTTTACCTGAAGAGGATATGCCTTATTTTTCGGATGGCACAACGGTGGATATCGTGTTGAATCCCTTGGGAGTTCCGTCGCGCATGAATGTCGGACAGATTCTTGAAACGCATCTTGGTTGGGCGGCGAAAACTATCGGCGAAAAATTGAACGAGCTTTTAGAAAAGAAATTCAATTTAAACGATGTGAAAAACGAGCTGAAGAAGACATATTCATCGCCTGATTTTGACAAGTTCCTTGAAGAAGCTTCCGCCGATGAAATTAAAAACTTTGTCCGCAGGCTGAAAAAGGGACTGCTTGTGGCCAGCCCTGTCTTTGACGGTTGTCCCGAGAGGCAAATCCGGGAGATGCTGATAAAGGCGAATTTGCCGGAAAAGGGGCAGGCCATTCTTTTTGATGGTAGAACTGGCGAACCTTTTGAACAGGAAGTTACGGTGGGCAGCATCTACATGATGAAGTTGCATCATCTGGTGGACAATAAAATTCATGCCCGTTCCATCG
>DIEW01000045.1:4646-5873 GCA_002418825.1 Syntrophaceae bacterium UBA5764
GAGAAATGGAAGTATGGGCGATGGAAGCATACGGAGCTGCTTATACTTTGCAGGAATTTTTGACAGTGAAGTCCGACGATGTTGCTGGCCGAACAAGGATTTACGAGTCTATAGTTAAAGGTGAACACACGTTCGAACCGGGATTGCCTGAGTCGTTTAACGTTTTGGTTAAAGAATTGCAGAGTCTAGGTTTGGATGTCGAATTAATTGAAGAAAAGGATGACGCTTTGGAAAAAGCCAAGCCTTTATAAATATCCACTTTTAGTACTTAAAATACGGGGGCAAATCCGTGGAAGACGTTTTTAGTTATTTTGAAAAACCGAAAAATCCGATTACGTTAAGCGCGATGAAAATTTCTATCGCGTCACCGGAAAAAATTCTTTCCTGGTCACACGGCGAGGTAAAGAAGCCGGAAACAATAAATTACCGGACATTCAAACCGGAAAGAGACGGTCTTTTCTGCGCCAAGATATTCGGACCGGTTAAGGATTATGAGTGCCTCTGCGGTCGTTACAAGCGCATGAAGCACCGCGGAGTGGTTTGCGAAAAGTGCGGCGTAGAGGTTATTCAATCCAAGGTGCGCCGCGAACGAATGGGCCATATAACGCTGGCAACTCCCGTGGCGCATATTTGGTTTTTGAAAAGTCTGCCCAGCCGTATCGGCAATATTTTGGATTTAACCCTCAAGGAATTGGAAAAGGTTCTCTACTTTGAATCGTGGATAGTTCTCGATCCTAAAGACACGCCACTGAAGAAAAAAGAGCTGCTTTCCGACGAGGAGTACATCGAAGCCCGTGAAACCTACGGTGATTCGGGATTTGTTGCCGGCATTGGCGCCGAAGCTATAAGACAGCTTCTGGAAGAGGTCGATTTGGAGGAACTGTACGAGGAATTGCGTGCGGAAGCAACCACCACTGTTTCGGATACAAAGAAAAAGAAACTGGTGAAAAGGTTGAAAGTAGTGGAGGCGCTGCGTAAATCGGGAAATAAGCCGGAATGGATGATTTTAACCGTTCTCCCCGTTATTCCTCCTGACTTGCGCCCGTTAGTTCCACTGGACGGCGGACGTTTTGCCACATCGGATTTAAATGATTTGTATCGCCGGGTAATTAACAGAAACAACAGGCTTAAACGCCTACAGGAACTCAACGCGCCGGAAATTATCATCCGCAATGAAAAGCGGATGCTGCAGGAAGCGGTGGATGTTCTTTTTGATAACGGCCGCCG
>DIEW01000048.1 GCA_002418825.1 Syntrophaceae bacterium UBA5764
AGAAGGATGATGAATTTATCCGCCTGCTCAACGCTATTCGCAACCGCACCGTAACCGATGATGATTTGGCGCTGTTCAACAAACGTTATGATTCTCAGTTTACCGTTCCTGCCGGCGCTTTTTATCTTTCTTTGACCAGTACCAATGACCTGGCCGATAGCATTAACGAGGAACAGCTGGCTAAACTTCCCGGGAAAATATGGCAAGCGCAAGGTATGATCGATGGCGAATTCGGCAAAGAATATTTGCCGACAGCCCTGGAATTAAATCTTAAAAAAGGCGCGCAGATAATGCTTTTGAATAACGATGCCTATGGGCGCTGGATCAACGGCACTATCGGCAAAATAACGGGATTCAAAAAAGATGACGAAGGCGGGGAGATAATAACCGCCAAACTGGATAACGGCGAATCAGTGGAAATTAGCCCCTACACTTGGAAAATATACCGGTTCTATTTAAAAAATGATGAGCTTTGTTCCGAAGATGTCGGTTCGTTCACGCAATATCCGGTGCGCCTGGCCTTCGCGGTCACGATTCACAAAAGCCAGGGCAAAACCTTTGAAAATGTTATCATTGATGTGGGACGCGGTACTTTCGCGCACGGCCAGGTGTATGTGGCGCTTTCCCGCTGCACATCGCTTGCCGGAATAGTCCTGAAACAGCCGCTGAAGAAAAGCCATATTCTGATGGATTGGCATATTGTAAAATTTCTTACACGCACGCAATATGATAAGGCGGAACAAAAATTGTCGCACGACGATAAATTGCAGATTATTCACAAGGCGATTAAAGAAAAGAAAAATCTGGAAATTCTTTATTTAAAAGCGAAGGATGAAAAATCGCGCCGCACAATCCGCCCGCTGTTTGTCGGAGAGATGGAATACAGCGGACATCCTTTTGTGGGAATGGATGCCTATTGTCTGACGCGCAAGGAAAACCGCCGTTTTAACGTGGATCGGATATTGGAAATCTGCGTCTCATTAAATAAATAAAAAACTCTTGCCGGTAATTTTACGGCATGTCGAAAATATTTGTTCCCGCGGGCGGCTGGAATTTAAAAAGCTTATCGGAAAGACCAGCGTTCAAAGCGATATTGGAAAATCTCAGTGTGGTTATGTTGCCCATCAAGTCTTCAAAACTTACCTGTATAATAAAATAAGTATTTTTATCCAAAGTGATGCCGAGAGCCTGCAGGGAAGAATTTTTTTCTTTAGGTGTCAGTTTAAGCAGATAATTGCCGTGTTTATCAAGGGCTTCCGGCTGCGCGTAATTTATTTGAAAATCGTCTTTGAGCTTTCCTAAACCGGACAAAAATCTGATTAATGTTGCCGACTGGACCAGATTATCTGCTTTCTGCACATATGCCGTCTTTTCGCGCGGCAGATAAAGCCACGCTTTTTGAGGGTTAATAATCAGTTTTTTGACTTCCGGTTTTGTATAATCCCAGCGCATATTGCGCGGTTTCTTAAAGAAAACAAGGCCTTCTTCTATCATCGTTCTTTTGAGTGATTTATTGAATGTTTCCTGACGGAAATCAGCCTGAAAATCGTTTGTTTCTTCATACACGCGTTGCAGTTTTTGCACTGTATCGTCTATGGGGTCAATTTCTGCGGCAACGCATGCAAAAAACGGAAACAGCACAAAGAAAAGGGTAGCGGTCAGCCATTGGCTTAAGGTTTTTGGTGTAAAACCTTTATATACCGAAGATTTTTTTTGCATAATTTTGCTGTTGGAAAATTACAAAAATCCTTAATCGTTGGCACAATTATTTATAAGCAGTTTATATCTGCTCTGAACGACGGTCAATAAAGGCAAGCAACAGCAAGCTATATTTATAAGTTATTAATTACATTGAGTATTTATCTTGCTTAAACCTTAGGCAATTTGGTATAAAATCACGTCAAATGGGCGTTTGCCAAATCAATCAACAAAGTTATCAACAGTTTTTTCCACAAGTTTGTGGAATACAAATCCAAGTACCCGTATCAAAGGGGGATTTTGTTTTGTAATTTTTTTCTCTACCGCTAACCGTGAATTTTGAACCGCCAGCCGAATTGGTCTTCTTTCAATCCATATTGGATTTGTAGTATTCCGTTATACAGCCTTTCGGCCACCGGACCGGTTTTATTGTCGTTTATTATGTACTCTTTTCCTCGGTAGTAAATCTGACCCACTGGCGAAACAATTGCCGCCGTTCCGGAAGCAAAAACTTCCTTGAGTTCCCCTTTCTGTAAAGACGCGGTAACTTCATCAATGGAAATTTGTCTTTCCTCGACTTTTATGCCGATGTGACGGGCAAGTTGAATGATGGATTTGCGCATAATACCCGGCAAAATTGTGCCGGTAAGAGCCGGTGTAATCAGTTCGTCACCCATGACGAAGAAAATATTGCTTGTGCCCACTTCTTCCACGTATTTCTTTTCCCGCGCATCCAGCCATAGAACCTGCGTATAGCCCATATCTGTTGCTATCCTGCTGGCATAAAGGCTGGCAGCGTAATTTCCGCCTGCTTTCGTGTAACCGGTACCGCCCGGTGCCGCGCGCACGTATTCTTCAGAAACGTAAATTTTAGTCGGGGCGAAACCTTGCGGATAATAAGCGCCCACAGGGCCGACAACGATGAAAAATAAATATTCATTTGCGGGATGAACGCCGAGCGCAGCCTCTGTGGCAATCATGGTCGGGCGAATATACAGAGAAGTTCCTTCACCACGCGGAATCCAGTCTTTTTCCAGAAGAACCAGTTTCTTTAAAGCTTCCAGGAAAATGCTTTCGTCAACCGTCGGCATGCACATTCTTTCCGCCGAGACGTTCATCCTTTTGATGTTTTCCGTGGGGCGGAAAAGAAAAATCTCGCCGTTTTTACCGTGGTATGCCTTTAAACCTTCGAATATTTCCTGCGCGTAATGCAGGCACATAGCCGTGGGGTCCAGTTGTAGCGGCCGGTATGGTTCAATCATAGGGTCATGCCAGCCTTTGTCTTCCTTGTATTTCATGGTAAACATGTGGT
>DIEW01000075.1 GCA_002418825.1 Syntrophaceae bacterium UBA5764
ATCCGCCTGAATATTTCATCGTTTTCAATCAAGGCTTTCCCGAACAGTCTCGCGCCTGTTACGCTCAGATGTGTATCCTCGACAAACAAAAGAGTGCCGTCTTTCACATAAAATTTGCAGTTATTGATTTTGCAGAAGATGCTTTTCGTGTCCACAATGTGCACGCCGGCTGATTTTAACAGATTGATTATTTCCGGCCGCTTGGACATTTCATCCATTCTGAAATTTATGACCGGCATAAGATTTTTCTGCAAATGATCCCTTAATCGCGGGACGGCGGGCATTCCTGTGAAGAAAATAATTTTCTTGTTAAATTTTTTCCAGAAAACAATCATTTCCTCAATGGCTTCAACAGTGAGCTCGTCTTTGGTAAAATAAGCGGAAAGTGCCAGATATTCATAATAATCATCACCTTTTACTTCCTGATAAAGCTTGTCATAAATTTTCTTGCAGTCGTTGGACATTTTGCTCGGCACCAGCGAGCAGCCCGCGCCGCCGATTTGTAAAGGAAGCAGGCCGTTGGCCTTAAGCGCCATAACTTTGTCCGCAGAATGGCTGTCTCCGGTAACAATCAGCGGAATACGCTTCAGCTCCGGCAACGAATCATCACCCTTGCAATCCCACTGGGCAAGAAATGTGTCTATATCCACAACCTTACTGTTGAACTGACATTTACCCAGCCTAACCGCGTCCGACCTTCTTTCATGGTCCTTCCTCAGTTCCACTCTTTTTCGGCTTTGAGCGTCTCCGAATTTTCCCGCGAACCCGTCGGTAAAATTGCCGACCAATCCGATGGTAAAAAAAGATACCGACCCGATCAGCGCAAATGTAAATACTTTTGATCTTTTTATGACGCCTTTACGCCTGAAAGGCTGTTCAACAAACCGCCAGCTGCAATATGCCAGAACAAGAGAGGCCGCGGAAAGCGATAACAATAAGGGAACGCCCGGTTCCTCCAGTCTTATGTGGCGCGCGAACGCAAATAAAATGTAATGCCAAAGGTACGCGCTGTAACTGATAAGCCCGACGCCAACAAATATTTTACTGCTTAACAATTTACCCGCCAGCGTCGATTGCGTCGCGAAGACAATGATTAACGCCGCGCCTACAGTCGGCACAAGAGCGTACAGGCTGGGAAACGGCGTGTTTTTATCAAATGCGAATACCGCGTAGGCAATCATCAGCAAGCCCAGTAAACTGGCCGACTGACTGAGCCAAACATTTGGCGCCACTCTGTCTTTTTTCGCAAAGTAAAAGGCGATAAACGCCCCGATGCACAATTCCCAGCCGCGCGTCGGTAGCAGATAGAATGTTGCTTCCGGCATGTTCTGCGAGCCCCATTGCGCCGCTGCCAAACTGGTAATAAACACCAGGGAAAGCAGTCCAACAACCCACTTCTTGCCCAATCTCCACGTAATTATCAGGAACAAAGGAAACAGAAGGTAAAATTGTTCCTCAACGGCTAGGCTCCAGGTGTGCAGGAGAGGCTTTAATTCCGCCGCTGTTTCAAAATAGCCGCTTTCCAGCCAGAATAAAATATTCGATGAAAACACCGAAACGGCGGTAATGCTTTGAAAGAAGTCTTTCAGGTCGTCCTGAACCAGATAGAGCAAAGCCACCGGTATGGAAACAGCCACTATGAGAAATAACGCCGGAAGAATGCGCCGCATTCTTCGTTCATAAAAATGAACGATGGAAAAGGCGCCTTTCTGTATATCCGCAAGGATAATAGATGTGATCAGGTAGCCGCTGATGACAAAAAACACATCTACGCCGACAAAACCGCCGCTGAAAATTTCAAATCCCGCGTGAAAAAAAATGACGGGCAGCACGGCAAACGCCCGCAATCCATCTATCTCTGGTCTGTAAGTCATCACTATCTCTTGTCTGGCAAAAGTGGCGCTACATAGCACAGATATGCGGTTATTGTAAAGCGCTATACTGAAATATTGTGGCGGAAATAACCGCGAAAAATCAAATTTTTACGACTTGCTTTACCCGTTTTTCTTTTCACATAAAAAGAAAAACGTTTTTCCTCCGTAAATATCGTTTTTTGCCAAAAAAAATAAAAATTTCTTTTGACATTTCTATGAATCAAGTTTACATTAAATACGAAGTAGTCGACCTGTAATCCGACTGTAAAATTTTAATTTAGAAAAAGCGGAAGCTGTACGAAAAACTTAATATTGGAAGCAAAAGCCTTTCTCGCCTTATCCAGACAAGCCTTCTTGCCTGGTCATGTTAATTCTTGGACAAAATTATATTCACTTAAAAAAATTATCTTTCCATTTGTAATCATTGTACTTTTTATGATTTTTACCGCCTGCGTGCAAGCGGCTCCGCCCACCGCGCCACCGCCCGGCCCCTCTTCCGCTCCGGCATCGCCCGATATAGTGGAAGGCCGTCAGCCGGACGGAACCATCATCAGAATGTACATAAGAGGCGATGAGCGCATCAACTGGATGGAAACGGAAAAAGGCTACACAATAGCCAAAGATGCTCAGGGTTACTGGCGGTATGTCCAGAAATACGAAGGGAAAAAGCCGGTTCTTTCCGAAATCCCCGCGGACAAAGCTCCGCCGGAGGGGCTCGGGAAAAATATCCGGCCTGTACTTGTAAAATAAAGCAAGTGAAGTGGGTCTATCTGCTGAGGGGAAAAGAGCAAGCGCCTTCATCAAGCGGCCCGTGGAAAATATAACGGACTAAGTTTTATCAAAGGAGAAATTAAATGAAAACAAATGCGAGATTATTTATATTGCTCTTCGGGCTGTTTCTGCTGGTTCCCGCGCCGGCGCTTGCCGTTCCCGCGTGCCCCGATCCGGTGGAAATTACCCAGCCCACGGGAGGCCCGCCCATCAAGGTCTTTCTCAAAGGAATGGAATGGAACAACTGGGTGGAAACAAAAGAAGGCTACACCATCGCCCGGGATAACGCAGGGAACTGGCGGTATGTGAAAGGATACGAGGGGAAAAAGCCTGTCCTTGATTCAGCGCTGGTCGGCCAGATTCCCCCACCCGCGCATTTATCCCCCAAAATGCTGCCTTCAGTTTATCAGAAAATGTCGGTCAATTCTTCGGGTCATGAAATACTCTCCACTTATAACGTACTGCCCGAGAAAGAATTAGAAGAAAGCGCTTCCGCGGATTTTGCCCCGTATGGGGGTGAAATCAGCCAGGTGGCACCAAAGGGCACATTCACCGGCAAGATTCTCTTTATTCTGGTCAAATTCAACGACAGAGGAAATTATTACTCTGCCTCCAAGTTTGCCACTCTCCTCAAGAGCAACATCAAGGCCTATTATTCCAAGGCGTCCTACGGCAAGGTGACCCTCAATCCCGCCGCGGAAAGCCACGGCACGGCCAATGACGGCGTGGTCGGCTGGCTTAAGCTCAACCGCAACCATCCAGACACGCAAAATAATTCAGGAACCGATAACGCGCAACTATCAAAAGAAGCTATTCAGGCGGCCAATCCTTATGTCAATTTCGCCGCCTATGACACAAACGGCGATGGTTATGTCGATTCTCACGAGCTGGCTGTAGTCGTAATCGTGGCCGGATGGGAATATTCATACGGCGGCGCGGCCTATACGCCAAGCGTCTGGGGTCATAAGTGGTCGTTGGACAGCGTTGGAATCCCTACAGTTGACGGAAAATTTGTCGGAGCCTATCACAGCGGCAACGGCGGATACGCCCAGTATGGCGAAATTCATCAGAGCAACGCCTCTAATAAACACATAGCCACGATAGGCATCATGGTGCATGAACTAGGCCATCTGATTTTCGGTCTGCCAGATCTTTACGACACCGATTACTCCACCAGCGGCATCGGGTCTTTCTGCGTCATGTCCGGGGGCAGCTGGGGTCAGGGAAGTGCTGATGCCTGGTCCGGGCAGCGCCCTGTCCTTCCCTCCGCGTGGATTAAGGTGGACCGCCAGTGGGCCACTCCTGTTACTGTGGGCGGCGCCACGGCCGTGTTAAGGAACGTCATCGCCGCCGGATATTCGACTACCGGCGCCAATACTGTCTTCAAAGTGACCACTCCGGTAGCCAGCCAGTATTTTCTGGTCGAAAACAGAAGGCCGGTTGGTTATGATTTAGGGCTACAGAGATACCTGGGAACATCGTTTGGCGGTCTGGCAATATGGCACATCAATAATGCCAAAGCTAATAATGACGGAGCCATCCGCAAAGTGGACATGGAGGAAGCAGACGGCACGCAAATGGGGACAGGCGCGGGCACTAAAACCGATTTATGGTACGTGGGCAATAAAGTTAAATTTGACAACAGGACCAACCCAAACACGCGTCTGTATAACGGGGACTCAACCTGCATAGAGATAATCTCTAAGAGCGGTCCGGCAGTAAATGCACATAGCACATCATTCAAGAAACCGACCACTTGCCCCTGCAGTCCCAAGGACTGTGGCACATATAAAGGAGATTGTAACCCAAAGATTTCTCCCTGTTACTGCTACAAATCAGCTACCGGCGTAGGTTTCTGTGCTGACAATTGGTATTGTTCCTGTCTATCCGATTGCACAACAAACGCGGATTGCCCCTCTGGAAGCTGGTGCGCCTATGATTCCTGCTGTGGAAATCCCGTGTGCATACCGAAAACATGCACGGGCGTAACAGGAAGCTGTTCACCTCCTGATAACGTCAGCGGCGACAAAGTTAATAACGGAACCACTACGACTTCATGCCGAAAAAGTAGGTAAGGCATAAAAAGTTGATTTTTAAAAATGCGGTTCTTGCGGTCTTAACCCAAGGGCCGCATTGTTTATGTTTAAACGCCGCCAACGCGCCGCCTTTGATTTTTGTTGCTTTGCAAAAATACAGGGCATATAATAATAAAAAATATTTTCATAAGGAGGAAATCTTTGTGAAAAAAATCGCCGCCTTAATTATCTTATTGTTAATCATTTTCAGCGCTGACCTTCTTTGCGCGGCCGCGTTTTCTCAGGCCGACCTGACGGGCAAATGGCGCGTCAATATCCTGGAAAAACGCGCCGGTGAAGCAAAGTGGGTTCGCGCCTACGCTTCCGTTAATGCCGCGGGAAACGTGGCCTGTTTGTCCTACGCGGACAGTCAGGGCGGAAATTCTTGTCCTGTTGAACCATTGGATTGGAATTTAACCATCAGTTCACGCGGCGTAATCACGCAAACGGGCGCGGACGCGGCAAGCCAAAGTCACGCGACGATGAACGCCGGCAAAAATCTAATTGTCGAAACGGGAACAGCTGGCTCTCGTTACCAATTGGCCGTATGGCAAAAAGTGGTGACAGGAACCACATACCTGGCCGGCGATGTGCGGAACAAATCATGGGTTATGCATGAACTTACCGCCGGGACAACAAAAAATTTCTGGAAGCATGGAAAAGGCGCCACCGACGCAACCGGCAAAATAACCATATCCAGCGAAACCGACCCCTGGGGCACTGATTTCCCGGGAGCTACCGGTGTAACCATGACTCTATACGCCTCCGGAGAGGTCACATTGACCGGAGGAGATATGGACACTTATCAGGGATTCCTTTCCAACGACAAGAAGACAATAGTGGGCACATACACGGATGATTCCGGTGAAAGCGATATTCGGTCCCGTCTGATGATTATCCAATTCACCGGCAAAGTTTACACCGCCGGCCCCATACCCGATGGTCTCCGCGGCAATCACATGCTTTCCTGCGGCGCCGCGAATTTCTGGGTCCATCAGACAAGTATTACAGATTCCGGCAGCACATTTTTCCGCGACTGGGTATCGAGCATTATCGGGGCAAATCCTCCCGCCAGCGCCCTTCATCTCTCGCTGGACACAACGGGTAAGATTACCATGACCGAAGACAATACCTTTCACGGGCAGGCATCCCACGACGGGACATTCACCGTCAGCACAATGACAAACAATAAAGACACCGGCATCTACGGCCTTCAAATAAGCATGCCCGGAAATTACCAGAGCATACCCAAAAAAGATTTTAACTCCGACGGCGTCTCCGGCGTCATCTGGAAAAGGCCGGATAATAAACACGTGCTCTGGTTCATGAATAAAGCCGGAAGCGCGAAAAGCACAAAGTTACTTGCCGCCATTGCCACATGGAATTTTGCTTCCAGCGGCGATTTCAACGGCGACGGCGTCTCCGACATCATCTGGAAAAAGCCGGACAACACACACGAATGCTGGATCATGAATAAAACCGGCGGCGCCATGACCAAAAAGGCGCTTACCGCCCTGTCCACCTGGTCAATCTTTGCCATCGCAGATTTCAATAATGACGGAGTATCCGATATCATCTGGAAAAGGCCGAACGGCAAACATGTCCTCTGGTTCATGAACAAAGCCGGAAGCGCGGCAAGCACGAAGGAACTTACGGCGCTTGCCACCTGGAAGTTAACCGCCGGCGGAGATTTCAACGGCGACGGAATATCCGACATCATCTGGAAAAGACCGGACAACAAGCATGTCCTCTGGTTCATGAATAAAACCGGCGGCACGGCAAGCACGAAGGAACTTACGGCGCTTACCACATGGAATGTTATCGCTAGCGGTGATTTTAACGGTGACGGCGTCTCCGATATCATCTGGAAAAGACCGGACAACAAGCATGTCCTCTGGTTCATGAAAAAAACCGGCGGTCCCAAAACCACAAAGGCACTTGCCGCCCTGACCACGTGGGTATTTACGGCCACAGGCGACTTTAACGCCGACGGCATCTTTGACATAATCTGGAAAAAACCGGATGATAAATATCTTCTGTGTCTCCTGAACGAAGACGGAACCTTTGCCGTCAAAAAAAATCTTGCCGCCCTGGCCACGTGGAATCTCGTAAAGGACTAAAAAGCCGGTGAATAAACGATTTTCAATCGGGGAGGGAAAACTCCCTCCCCGAATTAATCTTTTTAATTATTGACTTACAAACTCACGTAAAATTATTATCTGTTAAGTCAATGTTGACTAACATTCTTATCTGTATCTGGATAAACCAAATTCTTGTTTATTTGTTTTGTGTTTCCGGATTATGTTTTTGGGCGAAATTCCTTGTTCCAAGCATTTTCAGGCATCATCTTTCCGCGCATACTTCATATTTTATGCTTTCAGCAGTTTGATTTACTTGTAATATTTCGATATTTCTTGCTTCAACAAACTTAAAATGCTATTTTTTTGTACAGAACTGGAAAAACAGATGAAATGCAATGTAGCCGAAAAGCTTGCTGAATATTTTAAACTAATCATGCTTGCCGCGGCATACCTTGCCTGTATTTTTTCCCCACCTTCAGTATATGCCCTGCAGCCTCCGCCTCCTCTGGATGATTTCAATACCGACGGCGTTTCCGATATCATCGTGAAGCGCGTGGGAACAGGTCAGGCCGTGCTGTGGTTTATGAAAAAGGACGGAACAAAAAGCAGCACAAAAACCCTCCTGGCCAATGATGGCACTTGGAAACTGGTAATCTGTGAATAACGGCGCCTAAGAAAGAAGAAAAAATAATATAAGTTTTAATAGATAGGGAAAGAAATTACGCTGGTTCCTGTATAAGGCGTGATGGAGAGGTCAGTCCAAATTCTGTCCAAAATGCCTTTTTCGTAGGTGAGCATGCTAAAAGATGAGCATAATTTTCAAAAGGACGGATGTCGTAAAGTGCCGTCAACGCACCCATTAGAGCATCACCCTACATATTGGGGCCAAAATCTTCTTGACACACAAGACGGCATTTCTTATATTCCATCCCACAAAAAAGTAAGGTCTTATCTATCTATTTGATGGTGGAACCAGCATGATCTAAAAATTTTGTGGAGGGTATATTACATGATTACATCGGTTGATTACTATAACAGGTTAAAATCAAGGAAACCAACTCTATATATGTTTGGAGAAAAGGTAGACGTACCTGTTGACCATCCTCAACTGAAAACGAACTTCAATGCGGTTGCCGTTTCTTATGACATGGCACTTAAGCCTGAATATGAAGATTTAATGACTGTTGTCTCGCCAATTACAGGCAAAAGAGTCAACAGGTATAACCATCCGTATATGAGCGCGGATGACCTGCTTAAAAAGGTGGATATGATAAGGACAATGGTCAGCCAGACTGGATGCCCCTGTGTATGCCGCTGTGTCGGCAGCGATGCACTTAGCACTATCGGCATCACTTCTTACGATGTTGATAAAGCATTGGGTACCAATTACTACCAGCGTTATTTAGAGTATTTAAAGTATTTTCAGGAAAACGATTTGACTGCTTCCGGAGCCGTAACTGATGCTAAGGGAGACAGAAGCCTAAGACCGCACCAACAACCAGACCCTGATTTATACGTTCATGTGGTAGATAAAAGGGAGGATGGCATCATTGTCAGAGGTGCCAAGACAAGCATTACAAATGCTGCTATCTGTGATGAAATTGTGGTAATCCCCGGCCGTGGTCTAACTGAAAAAGACGCTGCTTATGCTGTTGCTTTTGCTATCCCTGCAGACACTAAAGGTATCGTACAAATAGCAACCGCCAAATCTCCGCGTCCAGGTTTAAAAATGGAGGGCCCCATTGCACGCAGGTATGCTTTTTCTGACTCTATGATCATCTTTGAAGATGTATTCGTTCCTTGGGAGAGAGTTTTTCTCTGCGGTGAATGGCAATTTGGCGCTGGAATGGGATCACTCTTTGGTAACTTTCATAGGTTAAGCCATTGCGGATGCATCCCGGGACGCGGAGATATGCTTACAGGTGCAACTTCTCTGATTGCAAAATATAATGGCATCAGAGATAAAGGCCATGTTAGATCCAAGCTTGTCGACCTGATAACCAGCGCAGAAACTGTTTATGCATGTGGGATTACCGCCGCTGTTAAAGGAGTACGCACTCCTTCAGGTTTATATCAACCGGCAACAATTTATAGTAATACAGGAAAGCTGATTGAATCTGAAAATACTACGGCCATGATTACACCTGTAGCTGATATCTGCGGTGGCTTACTAACCACAATGCCGTCTGAAGCAGATTATTTCTCGGAAGCCACACACCAATATATGAAGAGATATTTAAAAGGCGCATCCAACCTGAAAGCAGAAGATAGGATTAAGGCTATTCACCTCGTCGCTGATCTGACTGTAACCAGACATGCGGCAGGTGGAACTGTAGCAGAAGTAATGGGAGCAGGATCACCGGAAGCGCAACGAAGGGCTATACATGATGACTACGATTTTGAAAAAAGAGAGAAAGTTGCCAAAATGCTGGCTAACATAGGTGATTAATTTCTAATTCATAACTTACCGAATGCAGATATCACGGTTATGTTGATGCTGTCCCCTGCATCCTCGAACCACAGCGAAACGAAAAGGCATTCAGGAAAAAGTTGGACACGGCTGATCCGGAAGATATACGAAGTAGATCCTCTGATCTGCCCGGCGAAATTGATTTAGCTAACAAGTATTTTTATATCCCTCATCCGAAAGAAAAAAAATTTAAGTCAGTGCCGATACTTGATAAAGACGTTGCGATTATCCGGCAAATAGGATTATCGTTTCCGGCCATGCCGTTTTTTCGGCACAATGGCGGCATAAAGGGAACATCACCCAACGAACCATTTGGCATCAAATATTTTTATAAATGATGGAAGCAGGCATGTCTTAATTTAGGCATTAAAGGCGTTGATCTATATGGTGGGACAAGGCACAGCACTGTAACAGATTTCGGGAAAAAATACTCACCGGAAACAATCAAACAAAAAGGCACTGGACATAAAACCAATAAAGCATTTGATCGCTACTTATACATCCAAGACGACGAAGCCCGCGAACTGTATGCCCATGCCCTACCAAGCCCAAATAACTTTGCAACCATTTTGCAACCAAAGAAGAAGCCCTCAAAAAATGGTAAGTTATTGGAATTATAAGCACTTTCTGGTGGAGGCGGCGGGAGTCGA
>DIEW01000004.1 GCA_002418825.1 Syntrophaceae bacterium UBA5764
CAATTGTGTTTGCTTCTTTTTAACCCGTTGTATCTGCATCTTTACAAATCATTATAAAAAAGATACCTAACCTTCTGAAGCGCGTTAAAGAAAAAAACGAGCAAATAGTTTCTTTGAACGTTTATTTGTTCAATGCCGGCACGTTCGAAGGTGTGTTGAGCTCGGCGGGATTGTAAAGGAAAAATTTATTTTAAAATCCGCCGAACGTAGAATTTTTTTGACTTTATTGGTGGAAACAGTTTGTGGTTAAAGCGCTTACCTGTCTGTGTTGCGGCAAATGCTGTTTTGTTGATTTGATCGCCTACGCGCAAAAAGAAGATTTTGAACGCTGGCGAAAAGAGGGCAGACAGGATATCCTGAATATTATCGAGCATCGCCATCTTGTCGGGGCGGGCGACAGAATGATTTCTGCGGATACCGGTGATTATTCACACGAATGCCCTTTCCTTTATGACGAAGGGGAAAAGTTTTTGTGTTCTATCTATGAAACAAGGCCACTCGTTTGCCGTGAATATCAACCGGGTTCGTCAGAGTTATGCCCGCAATGGAAAATCGGGCATACGGGTGGGAAATAAATGTTTTCAAAAACACATAGCGTCAGCGGAAAAATTTTTGCATGATGAAAAGAGTTGCAGACTATCAATATATACAAAATGGTGCTATAAGAAGCCAAAAGATATATAAACGGCGTTGGCCGATACAAGCAAAAATATATCTTGCTAATGTGAAACACCCGATAAAAAAGTGAAGGAGCAATCATGGGCGCACCGCTGGTTATTGCCATGTCCGGAGGCAGGGAAGTTGTTCTCTTGCCGCAAATGTCAAATCGCCATGGGCTTATTACCGGAGCCACCGGTACGGGTAAGACGGTTACTTTGCAAAAAATGGCGGAGTCCTTTTCTTCCATAGGAGTGCCGGTTTTTATGGCCGATGTCAAGGGCGATCTTTCCGGTATCGCCGCCGCGGGTACCGCCTCGGAAAAAATGCTTAAGCGCTTAGAATCAATAGGAATTACACGTTTCAATCCACGTGCCAACACGGCTGTTTTTTGGGATGTTTTCTGTGAATCGGGACATCCAGTCCGCGCCACGGTATCGGATATGGGGCCGCTTCTGCTGGCGCGCCTGCTTAACTTAAACGAAACGCAATCCGGCGTATTGACCTTGGTTTTTAAAATCGCTGATGACAATGGCCTGTTGCTGCTTGATTTAAAAGACCTGCGGGCGATGATTCAATTTGTGGGAGATAACGCCAAACAGTTTACCACCGAATACGGTAATATTTCCGCCGCTTCTGTCGGCGCTATTCAGCGAGGGCTTTTGACCATCGAGCAACAGGGTGGCGACAAGTTTTTCGGCGAGCCGATGCTGGACATAGCCGACCTTATTCAGACAGACGGAGAGGGGAGAGGAATTATCAACGTGCTGGTCGCTGATAGGCTTTACAACAATCCGAAACTGTACTCCACTTTTCTTTTATGGCTGCTTTCTGAATTGTTTGAACAATTGCCGGAAGTTGGCGACTCGGAAAACCCAAAACTGGTGTTCTTTTTTGATGAAGCGCATCTGCTCTTCAACGATGCGCCCAGAGCTCTTTTGGAGAAGATTGAACAGGTGGTGCGCTTGATACGTTCCAAAGGAGTGGGTGTTTATTTCGTCACGCAGAATCCGCTGGACATTCCTGATACGGTTCTTGCTCAACTAGGTAACCGCGTGCAGCATGCGCTGCGCGCATTTACGCCGCGCGATCAAAAGGCGGTAAAAACGGCGGCCGATACGATGCGCCCCAATCCGGCCTTCAATGCCGCCGAAGTTATTACGGAATTGGGCGTGGGAGAAGCTCTTATTTCTTTTCTTGATGAAAAGGGAAGGCCGACTCAGGTGGAACGGTCGTTTGTGATTGCGCCCGAGTCGCGTCTTGGCCCGCTCACCGATTCGGAACGGTTGGCGGTTATTAAGCGTTCCACAATTTACGGTTATTATGAAAAAGTTTTAGATCGGGAATCGGCTTATGAGAAACTTCGCGCTAGTGCGGAAAAAGCAATAGCCGATGCGCAAACAACCGGTCAAAACACGGCGGCAAAAAAGCAGACAGCAGATCAGGGAAATGTGGTCGGAGGATTAAGCGAGATCATCTTTGGACGCACAGGTCCTCGTGGAGGCAAAACAGAAGGAATAGTACAGGCCGCTGCGAAAAGCGCGGCTCGTTCCATCGGGTCATCGGTCGGGAGGCAGATTATCAGGGGCATCCTTGGTTCCCTTCTTGGCAGTTCGCGCCGGTGACTCTATTCGAAGATGCCCGGATAACAGAAATTAGTTCTTGTCGAGCATAGCCCGTATTTTTGTATGAAAACTCTTGGGATTGTCAGTATTTAAAGCGATGATTTCACCCGGGCAAACCGCCTTCATCTTTTTAGTAAGTATATTAGGAACAGTTTTTCTGGTTTTTATCGGAATGCCGTTTTCATCAAGAAATTCTTTTGCCGGTGCGGAAACAAGCAATGTTTTTATCCCCGCTATAATCTTTGCGTAGACAGCAAGCTTTGCCGCGGCTAGGCCGATTACTTTATCAAATAAAATAAATTCTTTTCCCGCCTGCCGGTATTTTTTTAAACAATCCCAAAGTGGTCTCAGTCCGCTTTCCCGGGACGAATAAACAATCTTGTCATTTTCGACTAAAGCTAATGAATATTTGGTAAAATCAGGTTTCAATTTTGTTTTCATGAAAAGCTTTCCATCAGTCTTCTGGTGATTTTCCCGCCAATAGTTTCTCGCGCATGGAGCGCGCCGTAGGGGCAAACTTCGATGCAACAATAGCAGCGTATGCACCTTTTATAATCGAATTCGATTTTTTCGGCAAGATTCTCGATGGCTTTGGCTGGACATAATGTCCAGCATTGAGAGCACATCTTGCACAGCTCATCGTCACACACAGGCATAGCCATGGTATGGCGGCGCATGAAGTTATGCAAAAACCGCGGTCCCCAGATAAGACCGGAAGAAAGTGGAAGCTCAAAATTTATTACCCGGGGTAGAGCGCCTTTCACTTCGCATAAGGGAAGCATCCCCTTATCGAGAGCGTTTTTAAGAATGGGCGCTCTTTTGTAACTGACGCCGAGCATCTGACATACGGCCATATCCAGAGCGAAACTGTCAGCGCTACCCATTAAAACCCCGATGTGTCTCGGTTTGCCGCCTTTGCCCGGACCTTCTCCTTCGAGAGCCAGGACGCCGTCGAGGATGGAAACAGTTGGTTTCACTGCCTGATGAATAGCTATCAACAGACGGGCAAAAGCATCAGTGTCCGTGCCTGCGCGCATATGCCATTGGGATTTTTTGAAACCCACGACACAGCCGAACATGTTTTTCACAGCGAGGGTCAAAAGCATTTGCGTGTGCGTTTTGAGCTTGGGCAGATTGATAATGACATTCGCCTCTGCGGCGTCCCGGGCAATTTCAATCTTGCCGTAAGGCTTGCCGATATCCAGCATCACCGTATTTTTAAAAGGAGAGCAAATAACATCAAGCCCCTTCAGCGCTACGTTGATTTTGTTCATTTTTACGATGCGTTCAAACGAGCCGATGGCGGGAGAATCGGAAACCTGCGGACGCGCGCCTTTTTCCAGAACGTATTCCACGGCGGCTTTAATGACCAGAGGGTGCGTCAAAATGGCGTCCTCAGGCGTCGCGAAAGAAAGCAGATTGGGTTTTATCAAAACGCGCTGGCCGCTTTTGATTTTATCTCCGGCAAGTTTTTCCACGATCTCGAAAAAAGCAGGTTTTAATTGCTGGTAGTCGTAGTCAGTTTTGCGGATAAGAACTTCGGCCATAAAAATTTTGCCTTGTGCTGACGGAATGGAGTCGGGTTTGCTGGTATTTCTGGAGCCGATGGCCAGAATCGAACTGGCGACCTACTGATTACGAATCAGTTGCTCTGCCGGCTGAGCTACATCGGCATCCGATACTCAAAAGAGATGACGTATTTATCTTATGGGGCATGGCTTGTCAAGTTCTACCTGGCGATTAAATTTGCCCTTGATATTGACTTGGCGCGAGTTTTTCTTTACTCTTTATCCGGAAACGGAGCAGCATGGAACTGAGAATGATAATTTTTCTCTTAACCTTTTTTTGTGTCTACGGAAGTATAAATTTCTATTTCTTCTTTCGGGCGCGAAGTATTCTTCATTTTTCCGGCTTTTTGCAGGTCGCAATTCTTATCCTTTTGATTTCGCTTATTGTTGCGCCCGTTTTAGTGCGCCTGCTCGAATCGTTGCGCTATGAACAGATAGCACGCGCCGTTGCCTGCATCGGCTATCTATGGATGGCCTTTGTTTTCCTGTTTTTTGTTATTAATCTGTCCTTTGATCTGGTTAGGCTTTTATATAAAATGTTCGGTGCGGGTCCTCCGTTAAAAACGCTTTTTTTCGGCCTGTCTGTCCTTTTGTCTGTTGTTCTGGTTGTATATGGTTATTTTGAAGCGCAAAACATTCGCGTGCGACACCTGGAAATCGCTACTGAGCGTATTTTACCCCGCCCGGGCAAGCTGCGCATTGTGCAGATATCAGATGTGCATGTGGGTATCATTATCCGCGAGCAGCGCCTGGATCGTCTGCTGCAGCTTGTGCGTGAAGCCGCCCCTGATGTTCTGGTTTGCACCGGGGATTTACTCGACGGAGAGCTGGACAACATCATGGATAATGCAGAGCGTTTCGCGGACATCGAGGCCCCTTATGGCAAATTCGCGGTGCTGGGTAATCATGAATATTACGCCGGATTGAAGCGGTCCATCGAGTTTACACAAACGGCAGGATTTCGTCTTCTCCGCGATGAATCGTTCGAGGTTGCGGACATTATGATTTTCGGCGAGGACGATATTACCGGTCGCGTACCAGGAACAACGAAAAAAAGTCTGGAATTTCAACGCGCATTGGCTCAAAGCAGAGACCAATTTGTATTGTTGCTAAAGCATCAGCCTTTTGTAAATTTGAATGCCAATTTCAATTTGCAGCTTTCCGGTCACACGCACGGCGGTCAACTTTATCCGTTTGGTTTTATTGTACGGCTCTATTTTCCGAAAATTTACGGCCTGCACGAACTTGCGCCAGGTAAACTTCTCTACGTCAGCCGCGGGGTGGGCACTTGGGGACCGCCGGTACGTGTTTTTGCCCCGCCGGAAATCACAGTGATTGATTTGATTGGAAAGAAAGATAATTAGAAGTTTTTGCCGCGGATAAAGCTGACGGCGTTCTTGAAGATCGCCAGGCCCTGACCTTTTTCCGGGAGTGTCTCGCGTGTCCAGCGCGGGTGGTTGGTACGGTGCAAAAACGCTTCGGGATGCGGCATCAGACCGAAGAGCCGGCCCGACTCATTGCAGATGCCGGCGATGGCCTGTGTGGAGCCGTTGGGATTGGCCGGATAGTCCATCGTGATGTTGCCTTCTGCGGTGCAGTACTGAAAGGCGACGAGGTTTTTCTTTTCGATTTCGTTAAGCACCGTCTTACTCTCCGGAATGAATTTTCCTTCGCCGTGGCGGACGGGGTAATAAACTAAATTCAGATTGCGTGTGAAGACGCAGGGACTTTGCTCATTGGACTTGAGATACACCCAGCGATCTTCAAAACGGCCGGAATCGTTGTAGGTTAGTGTCGTGCTCTGTTTCGTGAAGTTATTATCCAGCGCCGGCAGAAGCCCCAGTTTCACCATCAGCTGAAAGCCGTTGCAGACGCCCA
>DIEW01000035.1:0-20709 GCA_002418825.1 Syntrophaceae bacterium UBA5764
AAGGCCCGCTACGCCGTGGTGGAGGGAGGGACATCGCAGGGCGTACTCAAAGCTTATCTGCAGGAGCACTATCCGCACCTGCGTCACAGCATTCCCGACGCGCCGCCTACTACGACGATTGCCGCCAATGTTGCTTTGCATGGCCAAGGGCGCTTAACCAATCAGTATGGTTTTAATTCTGATATGGTCACGGGCATGGAAATTGTTTTACCGACGGGTGAGATTTGCTTGATCGGCTCGCCATCTTTAGGCCCTTACTGGTTTTCCAAAGGCCCCACGCTTCCCGATCTTTCTGGATTGTTTCTGGGGTGGCTTGGTGCCACGGGCGTTATCACCAAAATGGGATTACGGCTTTACCCCAACAAGAAAATTCGTGAGGTGGAAATGTTTGTCACCGATAAAGTCGAGCTTGTGCCAGAAATTCTTTACAAGCTCACCCACTTGGAAATTCTGGAAGACGTGAATGTCTGGTTCCAGCCCAAACCGTTGATGTTTGTGGGTAATTTTCACGTCACTATTTATTTTAACGGTGATACGGAAGAGGAGATTGAATTTAAAAGAAAGATGATTTGGGATTCACTACAGGAATTTATCGACTCCAAAGACGGTGGATTCATGAATGTGCAGTATATGAAAGGAATGCTTCTGCAGATGCCCCAACGCGGTATCGCCGATTTTGCCGATGTGCCCAAAGGCGGCGGATTTGAGTATTCGGGGCCGATAACAATTATCGAACATTTCCCGCAATACGCCGCCAAGGTCGTCGAGTTGGCGAAAAGATATGATATCCTCTATGCCAGCTCCGCGCGATTGATTTCCGGCGGACATTGCATGATGTTCAGCATCTCGTTCGCTTTCAACCGCAGCAATCCGGGGATGATGAAAAGAGTAAAGGAAGCCCTGGATGAAGCTACTACTTTCGCCCTAGAGATGGGAGGGATTCCTTGGAAACCCAATTTTATGGAGCAGAAAATGACGATGAAAAAAATGGATCCTAACGCTCTCAATCTTTTACAGATGATAAAGAAAAATCTTGATCCGGAAGGCATCATGAATCCCGGAAACTGGGAGGTGAACTGATGACCTACATACGTAGCATAGAACATGCAGATATCGTTCATAGATGCTTTCGGTGCGGTTACTGTAAATTTCCTGAGGATTACAGCGACTTCAACTGTCCTTCATACAAGGCCTTCGGCTGGGATACTTTTTCACCGGGCGGCAGGATGTGGCTGATCCGCGCCTGGCTTTTGGGCGAAATCGAGACAAGTCAGCGCTTTGCCGAAATTCTGTATTCGTGCGTGGCGTGCGACAACTGCAAAAATCAGTGTGTTTTTGGCAAGTTCAGAGATTTTTTGCCGGAAATCTTTCAGGAAGCAAAGGCTGAACTGGTCAGTGATGGTTTGATTCCTCCCGCTGTGCGTGATTATTTCAAGGCAATTGTCGTAAGCGGCAATCCTTATAAATTGCCGCAGGCGGAAAGGGGCAAATGGTCTGAAGGCACAGGACTGCAAAAGTACTTAGGTCAGGAGTATCTATTTTATGTGGGATGTGTCGGCTCCTACGATGAAGTCGGGCAAAAAATGGCCAAAAGCGTGGGAAGTATGCTGGTCAAGACCGGGGTATCCGTCGGTATTTTAGGAGAAGAGGAAACCTGTGACGGAAACGAAGTGAAAATTTTGGGCGAAATGGGATTGTTTGGCGAGCTTGCCCATGCCAATATTGAAAAATTTAAAACAAAGGGTGTCAAAAAAATCATCACGCTTGACCCTCATGCGCTCAATGTTTTTAAAAATGATTATCCGAAACTCGGTGCGGATTTTCAGGTGTTTCATTACACGGAGATATTGGCCGGGTTGGTGAAAAAGAAAAATATAAAGTTTAAAACTTATTCGGCAAGAATCACTTATCATGATCCGTGTTATTTAGGACGCCACAATCAGATATACGCAGCACCGCGGGAAATTCTCCGTGCCGTTCCCGGCGTGGAGCTAATCGAGATGCGCCGCCACGGCCTTAATGCTTTTTGCTGTGGCGGAGGAGGAGGTAACTTCTTTACGGATATTCTGGGCACGGGCGAAAACAGCGCCGGACGCGTGCGTGTACAAGAAGCACTGCAAACAGGCGCTAATGTCATCGCTGTCGCTTGCCCGATCTGTGCCAAAATGCTTACCGACGCGGTGAAGATAGAGAATCTGGAAGATAAGTTAGAGATTCTGAGTATTGTTGAAATTATGAACAGAGCGCAAAAATGATCAAGAAAGGAAGTGTTATGGATAAAGATAAAATGCTCCAGGAAGTTTACGAAAAGGCAAAAGCCTACGAGTTAAAAGGGGGCAATTGTGCCCAATGTTCTATTGCTGCTATTTTTGAAGTTCTCGGTGTTAATGATGAAAATGTCATCAGGGCGGCCACGGGTCTGGCCGACGGTGTGGGGCTCTCCGGCGACGGTCATTGCGGCGCTCTTTCCGGCGGAACAATCGCCATCAGTTATTTCTTCGGCAGAAAAAAAGAAGATATGGCAAGGATGGGCAAAAATTTAAAAGCGCTTCTTTTGGCAAAAAAACTTCACGCCGAATTCGTGAAAGAATTTTCTACCTGCCGCTGCCACGATATTCAAATCAAACAGTTTGGCCGTTTCTTCGATATGTGTAATATGGAGGATTTGAAGGCAGCGCAAGTCGTGGGCATGGCGGAGCAATGTTCGACGCTGGTCGGAAAAGTGGCGCGCATGGCTTTGGAAATTATTTTGGAAGAAAGGGAAAAGGAAGCGAAAAAAGCAAAACAAGAAGAGCTTTCCGTTCTATAGTATAATAACTTAAATTTGTGGCGCGGTTTTTGTCGCCAGATCGGGAGGCCAAATGAAAGAATTGATAATAGTAGTTGTTATTATCGCGGTTTGGATATTTCTGCAGGCTTGGCTTCTGCCGCGGCTGGGAATATCCACCTGAATGAAACCGGCCTGTCCGGGTCAGGACAGGAAAGAAAACAGAGATAGCAAAGATATTCAAGAAAAATAATTGCTGTTAAAAACGGGAAAAAACAGATTCAATGTGTATGCCGATAAATAAAAAGTCATCAACAAAATTTTGCTAGAGTCTTTCTTTTTATTTAAGACATATTTTGCTCCGTCAGCAAATATTTACTTTTTGCATGGCCCGATGTATTTTCCCGATATCTTGTTGGTAAGCTGCATTTCCGGCTGCCCTTTTGCTTTAATTTTTGTTGTCGACGTGCCGTCGAAAGTATTTCCTTTATAAGTTGTTTTTCCTTCCGTGATTATCAGGTCTTCTTTGCCCCGACATTCAACAGAATAGGTAACAGTATCGCCGCTGACTTTATAGCTTTTAGTTTTACATTCATAATTGTCGGACGCAGATTTGGGCACGGCCTTATCTTTAGTGATGCATTGTTTCACCGTAGTGGCCGGCATCTGCACGGGCACTCCTTTCATTTCGGCCTTGGTGGTTATTTCCCAGAGCCCTTCTTTGATTTCCGCAAAGGCTCCTGTTGCCCAAACCAAAGAAATCAAAACGGCAAAAACGGTAATTTTTTTTGCGAGCATACACATCTCCTTTTCTTCAAGGCTTAAAATTTTTTTCAAAGATGGTATCAATTTATCATGTCCGCGGAAAATCTGAAATACTTATCGTGCAACAGAGCAAAATAATTAGAGAACGCAACAAGGGACGGGAAAATCTTTGTGGAAAATCAGGTATTTTTTGATTGTTTCTCCGGCTTTTCTTTTATACCTTCTGTTCGGATAAGGGTATAATATGTCTTGACATATTAATAATTATTTTTATAATGCCACTTAACGTAAGGTGGCAAAAGGTGAATGGGAAAGAGTGATAAGGGGGAGTTTTTTTCTGAAAATCCGTATTTTCGTCAAAACAAAAAATAGTTAACCTTTAAAAAAGCAGGGTGATTTATGTCCGGGTTTGTCCACAAAACAATAGGCGAAGTAATCAGGGACGCGGCGCATCGTTATCCGCTGACCGACGCCCTTATTCATCCCGATTCCGGTGTTCATTTCAATTATCAGCAATTCTACGACCAATGTAGAAAAGTGGCCAAAGGGCTCATTGCACTGGGTGTTAAAAGAGGTGACCATGTGTCCGTATGGACGACGAATATTCCGGAGTGGGTTTATCTGCAGTTTGCTTTGGGCATGGTCGGCGGAGTTTTGGTAACGGTAAACACGAATTATCAATCACATGAGTTGGAATACATACTTAAACAATCGGATTCCGGTGTTTTGTTTGTCATGGAATCTTACCGTGACGTAAATTTCTACGAAATTGTGCGACGGGTCGTTCCGGAATTGGATGTGGCTAATCAGCAAAACCTGACATCAGCAAAACTCCCGCTTTTGAAGTCTGTCGTCTACATCGGGAAACGAGAGCGGATAACCGGCATGATGTATTTTGAAGAGATGGTGAAACGCGGAGAAAATATCCCTGACAAAGAATTGGATGAGCGTATAGAATCTCTTGATGAAAACGATGTCATCAATATGCAGTATACGTCGGGAACAACCGGCTTTCCTAAAGGAGTGATGCTTACCCATCGCAATGTGGTCAACAACGCTCGGATGGTCGGCGATGTTATGGGTATGACTCACAAGGATAAACTCCTTATCCAGGTGCCGTTTTTCCACTGTTTCGGCTGCGTAATGAGCACAATGAATTGTGTTTACCACGGATCCACTATGGTTGTGCTGGAATTCTTTGATCCCCTCAAGGCGCTTGCAGCCATAGCTGCCGAGCGATGTACGGCGGTGAACGGCGTGCCGACAATGTTTGTGGCTATTCTCAATCATCCTGATTTTGACCGCTATGATTTGACCTCTCTTCGCACTGGTATTATGGCTGGAGCGCCATGCCCCAAGGAAACAATGAACCAGGTCCGAGATAAAATGCATTGTGAAGAAATAGTCATTGCTTTTGGCCAGACGGAAAGTGCGCCGGTAATGACCATGACTCGCCGCGATGATCCGGTCAAATTGCGTGTTTCTACTGTGGGCAGGCTTTTACCGGATATTGAAGGAAAAATTGTCAATCCTGAAACAAGGGAAGACGTGCCTCTCGGTGTACAAGGGGAAATCGTCACCCGCAGCGATTGCGTGATGAAGGGTTATTATAAAATGCCGGAAGCAACTGCGGAAGCAATAGATAAGGAAGGGTGGCTGTACACCGGTGACCTGGGCGAAATGGATGAAAACGGGTATTTTAAAGTCACAGGAAGAATTAAAGACATGATTATCCGGGGCGGCGAAAATATTTATCCACGGGAAATTGAAGAATTTCTTTATCAGCATCCTAAAGTCATTAATGTTCAGGTCATAGGAATTCCGGATAAGAAATACGGCGAGCAGGTGTTGGCGGCAATTCAACTAAAAAACGGCCAAGAAGCCACTGCGGAGGAGTTGGTTGAATTTTGTAAAGGTAAAATCGCCCGGCATAAAATTCCTAAATACTGGGAGTTTGTGGACAGTTTCCCGATGACCGCCAGCGGTAAGGTTCAAAAATATAAGATGAAGGAAATTTTTGCAGCAAAATATGCGAGTTGAACGTGTACACGAACGGGAATAATTTTAGAGTGAAAAACAATTTCGGGACGCAAAAAGAATCAACCTGCACCAGGCCGATCCAACGGAGATATCGGAAAGCAGCGATGTGGATTAACCCTTTCGCATGTTTACCCCTCCCGCCGTTTGGATCGGCTTGTTTTATCATTCCACGCTTCCAGAATATTTCTTCATGTATGTATTGTTCTGTGGGCGAAAAGAAAAGCATGATAAGGATTTGTGGGGAAGGCGTGGCCCTTGAAAAATCTTTAGGATAGGGTTAAAAAAAGACACTGCTTCAAAATTATGCGGTGTGACGGGAAAGAAGCGGCATATGAGTCATGAATTTATTTCCATAGGCGAATTGGCCAAGAAGCTGGAAATGAGCCAGCGCACCATTCGTTATTATGAAGAAATCGGTTTGCTTAACTCCATTAAACGTATGGAAGGAGGACGCCGCGTTTATACAGACGCTGATTTGCGCCGCCTGAAATTAATCAAACGTCTCAAAATTATGGGGTTGACTCTCTCCGAAATGCAGGAGCTAGAAGCCATCTGGACAATTGAAAAATCCAACGAAAAAGTTCTCAAAAGGCTGCTGGAATTGTTGGGAAATCACTTAAAAAGGTTGGAAGATCGCATCGCCGATCTGGATATTTTGAGAAACGAAATCATCGAATATCAGGAACGCATCCGGTCGAAAATTGACAAATAATAAATTTCCCAATTATTTTTTTTGTTTTATTCTTGTTTTATCACTGATGGAGTCGTCCGGGTAGGCGATAATCTTATCATTTTCGTTTAAGCCGGAGATGATTTCCACCGCCAGTCCGTTGCGATGGCCGACCTCGACGAGGCGCCGGCGGGCTTTTCCTTTTTCCACCGTAAAAACAGCCCAATCGTCTCCTAACCGGAAGAGAGCGCTGGCGGGAATCTGTAAAACATTTTTATTTTCCCAGATGATAAAATGTGCCTCCAGACGATAGCCGTCGCCCAGCGCCTGCCATTTTTCCTGCTCCGAAGTGATATCGGCAATAACCAGAACTCTCTGCTCTTCCACGCCGAGACTTGATATTTTGGTGAAACCGGCCGGTTCGACAACTCGCACAATACCTTTGAGCGTTTCATCCTGCCCCCATCGTTTTAGTAAAACGGGAGTTCCCTTTTTAATTTTAACAGCGTCAGAAGAAAGCACTTCCGCGCGAATTTCCAAATCCTTTTGGTCTCCTATATCCATCAATGGCTCGCCGACGTTTACCGCCCCCTCACTTTCCCGATAAAGACGGAAAACGGAGCCGCTTACCGGAGAGGGGACATAAACGAGATTATGTTCGCCGGTAGTCTTAACAGAGGCAAAGTTTTGCAAATTTGTTTTTGCCCTCTCCATGTCTGCGCGCGCCATGTCCACCGCGGCTTTTGCCGAAAGACGGTAGGCACGTGCCTTTTTCGCTTCAGTCTCTGTCTGCTCGAATTGGTCTTTGGCAATGTAGCCTTTGGAAAATAGATTGGACATTCTTTCGAGTCTTTTTTCCACGTATTCGGCATCGGACGCGGCTGCACGTTCCTTTTCTATAGCGGCTTCCAGGGCGGCTTGGGCGGCGGAAATGCTTGATTGCGCCTGGACGCGGCTGCGCGGGTCAAGCGTCTGCGAGCGCAGAGGCTCCAATACAACGAGGGTTTGTCCTTTTTTTATCGTATCTCCCACCTTGAAATCGGGGCGGCGCATGTATCCAGCCGTGGGAGCGGAAACAGTAAAGCGCTGTTTGAGACGGGTGCGACCTTCTTCTTCAATGGTTACCTGAAAATCTCCCCGCTGCACACTGACCAGATCTACTTCCTGTCTTTTGGGAAGAAATCCGTAAACAATCAGCAGGATGACAATCAGGATGAATCCCGCAATCAATAATTTTCTGCGCATGAGATTATTCATTTATTTACTCCCTGGTTTTTAATACTTCAACAAGGTCAAGATGGTCAAGTTTATGTCTCACAATCATACCCGATACAGAAGCGGAAGCCAAGATCACCAGCGCGGCCAAAGAAAAGGTTTTTGACGATATCGTCACTGGCACACGGAAAAGGTCTGAGGCCAGCGCATGCGCTATGTAGGTGCAAAGCCAGTATCCCATGATAAATCCGAGGGGTATGGCGATGCAAGTAATGAGTGCTAGTTCTCCCAACAGGATATAGGAGATTTCTCCCCGGGTGTAACCCAGCACACGCAGGCTGGAGAGCTCCCTGCTTCTTTCCGAAAAAGCGATGCGGGCGTTATTGTAAACAACGCCGAAAGAAATGAAACAGGCCATCAATGTGGCGATAAAGGTAAAGAAAAGCATTCCCTTGGCCTGAATTTCGTAAAAGTTGGTTACTTCGTTGTTTCTCAATACTGTCCCGGACACGCGCGGCATATTAATGAATTTGCGGAAAAGATTATCCTGATGTTTGGAGTCGTAAGTCAGGTAAGCGCCGGTGACGGCGTCACCCGTGTTCATCAATCTGTTGAGCGTTGTTAAATCCATGTATCCCATGACGCCCAGGTATTGTTTGATCAAAACGGCAACGGTTACTTCGCGCGTGGAGCGTGAACCTTCCAGCACCTCTACTGTCAGCTTATCGCCCGGACGCACATCCAGAATCGTGGCCAGATAGTCGGTAAGCATCAGGCCGGAGGAGGGGAGGGACACTTTCTTGAGATTTTTGTCCAGTAGAAACTGCAGCCGGCTGTCCGGTTCCATTCCCTTGATTACTGTTTTATATGAACGATGTCCATTGATGAATTTAACCGGAACGATACGGAATGTTTCTACATCATGTACCCCTTCCATCTGTTTTAGTTCATAGAGGGAGCGCCGCGATGTAAGATCCGTGAAAGAAACGCTCATGTCCTCTTTTTGGGAAAGGACAAATTGGATATTAATCATGTAGTCAACGGCGTCTTTAAAAAATCCGCTGGCAATCATCGTTCCGCAGGCGATAGCGATACCGATGACAGAAAGAAAAGTGCGTATCGGTTTGCGTTCAATGTTTCTCAAGATGATTTTCGAAGGTTGTGTGAGCTTGTTGCCGAGCCCGGTCTTTTCAATCAGCGATACTTTGTATTGCGCCGGCGGTTCCGGGCGCATGGCTTCCGCGGGCGGTTGTTTCGCCGCTTTCCACAGAGTGTGCATCGTGCCGGCCAATGCGGAAAAGATGCTGACGAAAACCGCAGCAAGGATTACCCACGGTTTTAAAATGTAAACCAGGGAGGGGAAGCGGTAAACATTCAGGTAAATGTCGCCGAGAAGGTGACTGAACCATATACCCGCGGCAATCCCGCTGATTAAACCGGCGGTTATAATCAGAACAACCAGCTTGGCGTAGTGATTGCCTATGTCATAATTGCTGTAACCGAAGGCTTTGAGCGCGGCAATTTGTTCGCGCTGGGTGTTGATTGTTCTGCTCATCACGACATTCAGGAGAAATGCGGAAACAAAAATAAAGATGGAGGGAAATATTTTGGAACTTGTTTTAAGCTGCTTGAATTCCTCGGTCAGAAGACGGTGGGATATCTGGTCCTTGCGCCCGTAAGCACCGAAACCGCCGTATTTTCCCACCACATTGTCGATGGCGCGCAGCACATCACTTAAATTTGCTCCCGGCTGCAGCGACAGGACGACGTTGTTAAAGGCGCCGTCCATATCGTAGGCTTCACTCAAGGCTTTACGGTTCATCCATAAAACGCCATAGCGCTTGAAATCCGGGCTCATCGCTTCGGGTTTCATCAGCAGTATGAATTCCGGCGAAAGGGCGATGCCGCAGATAGTCATTTTTTTCCATTTGCCGTTGATGATTGCCGCGAATTGCTTCCCTATATCCAGATTGTGCGCTTGGGCGAAGTTTTCGTTTATTACCACCTCGTTATCCTTAACCGGATTGGGAAGCGAGCCTTTTCTTATGTGGATACCATTCAGCAGAGGTTTGCTCCCCTCCGGAAGCGATATGACACGTGCGTTAACCGGCTCGTTGAAACCGCTGATGTCTAGTTTTACGTAAGCGGACACGCGCGTTTCCAACTGCCGGATGTCTTCTATATCTTTTATTTTTTCTTTCAGACTTTCCGGGGCGCGCTTCAGGTGAACAAAAGCATCAGCGAAATTGTAGTCGCTGTAAAATTTTGTTCTTGTGTATTCCAGGGAATCCATAGTGGTGATAAACATGATGAAAGTGGCCACGCCGCTCATCACGACCAATGTGATGGCAAAAACCTGTCCCTTCATGTGCCACAAATCACGCCAAAGTTTTCTATCCAGTGTTTTCATTTCTTTACCAGTGAAGTTCGTGGGGCGACTTCTTTGTTTTGTTTATTGTTACTTCCGTGATGACACCGTTGCTTAAGTGGATGACGCGGTCGGCCATGCCTGCGATATCCACATTGTGCGTGATGATCGCTGTCGCGGTGCCTAGTTCACGGTTTATTCGTTCCAGCGCTTCAAGGACGACAACACCTGTCTCGGAATCCAGCGCGCCGGTAGGTTCATCGCACAGCAGAACCTGCGGATTTTTGGAGATGGCGCGGGCAATAGCCACGCGCTGCTGTTCGCCGCCGGAAAGCTGAGCGGGAAAATGTTCCATTCTCTCCGTCAGTCCTACCAGCGCCAGAGCGTCATCAGGCGACATCGGGTTTTTAGATATTTCTGTGACCACCGCCACGTTTTCTCTGGCAGTGAGGCTGGAAATAAGATTGTAAAACTGAAAAACAAAACCAACATGAAAGCGGCGGTATTCAGTCAATTCCTGTTCGTTTGCTTTTGTTAAATCCTTATTACGATAAGTAACAAGGCCGCTGGTCGCTGTATCCAATCCGCCCAGGATGTTGAGAAGAGTGGATTTCCCGCTTCCCGAAGGTCCGAGCAAAACAACCATTTCACCTTCGTATAATTCCATGTTCGCGCCGCGCAGCGCGTGCACTTGCACTTCCCCCATCTGATATGTTTTGGTCAGCTCCTGAACGCGAAAAACAGTATGTGAAGCGTTTTTCGAAAGTATTTTGTTCTCAGTCATTTTTTGACGCACTCTGTTTAAGAAGGAATTTTATAAATTCTTTTGTCACTCGTTTTATTTCGAAATTTTCTTTGTCTATCATATAGTGGGCAAACACTCCGTCAAATGAAGACGCCAGGTAGCTGGCAAGAGCGTCAATATCTATATCGTTTTGCCAAAAGCCCTGATTTTTTCCTTCGTTAATCATTCCGGCAACAAGATTTTTCATGTCATTTTGCATGCGCTTCAACATATTGGTGAAATCGCCGGTATATTCACCCCTGACGGTCATGAGCCAAAGTTCGGAATAGATAATAAAGAGATGTTCCAGGTCTTCCGTAATATGCAGTGACTCTTCAATCAGGGCGGCAAGTTTATCCATTGGTTCATTGATTCTCAGCAGAGCGGCGCCTAGGGATCTTTCCGCTTCTCGAAACATTTGTTCGGATACCGCCCAGAGAATCTCTTCTTTGGTTTTGAAATAGTAGTAAATGGTTCCCTTGCCCAATCCTGCGGCGTTGGCTATTTCCTGAATGGTCGTCGCCTTAAATCCTCTCTTGGCCAGAACTTCAATGGCTTTTTGTGCGATTTCGGAGCGCTTTTTTTCTCGGTTGACAATTTTCGGCATGGCCCCTCCTGTTATTATTCGACTAGTTGGTCGAAAATAATTGCATCACCGGCCAGTTATTTTGTCAAGTTATTATTTTATAAGGTTTTATATGTATTTATTATTGACTAATTGGTCTATATCCTTGATTTTTTAGAGATGAATGAAGGGTTTGATTTCGCAGAAAAACTGGCGTTTTATATTTTAGGGAATCTTTTGTTGAAATTTGCTTGCCGTATAAAATTTAAGATACTGCTTCTGAGGGCAAGAGTAAATTCAGAGCTGGACTAGAAAGTCTCTTATGATTTGTACCGTCTCTTTAGGTTTTTGCATGGGCAGTAAATGCCCGACGCCCTCAATTAATTTATAAGTACTTTGGGGAAATAGAGACGCGGCTTTTTTTAGATCAATGAAACCACGGTTTTCACTTTTTTCCGCTTCTATCACCAGAACAGGACAAGTTATTTTTTCCAAAAGCGGCCAGGGATTTCTGTTCCAGCCGCCCATAAACATCGCCGCTTCATTTTCGGGAGCGCAGGCCAGTTTTAAATCGCCAGCCGGCTGTTTTTCCATGCCGTATTGGATGTAAAGGCGCAATACATCTTCATCCCAGTCGGTGAAGAGCGTTTTTGATTTCAGGTAAGACCAGGCGTCCTCTTCGTTTTTCCAGTGATTGGTTCTTTTGATGGATTTCGAGGCCAGCGGATGATCCTTCACGGAAGGTTTCATGGAATAAATTTCTTCCGGCAGAAAAATCGGCTCGATGAGAATCAGCCCGACCGGTTCAACGCCGTAGGCGGCCGTGGCAATAGTTAAAACCGTGCCGCCCATGGAGTGGCCGATCAGCAGAGGCTTTTCAATGTTTTGCCTGCTGCAGAAGGTGGATAAATCTTTGGCGATAATATCCCAGCTTAAGCCCCCCACTTCCGGGTCACACTCGCGATAATTGCAAATATAAGGCACCCAAACCCGGTATTGAGGTATAAATTCCTTTACTACCGGATGCCACAGCCAGGGCAAAAAACCGGTCGCATGCGCAAACAGCATCGTCCGGTTGTCACCCTGATAATGGAGATAGGGTAACTCCGCTCCGCCGACATCCTGTCTTTTTAACTGCGGTACGTTGTCTGCTGTTAAATCCACTGCCATAGATACCAAGTCTTACCGGCCGCTAAAAAATAAAGACCGCGGCGGCGATAACTGTCGTGTAATTATTGTTTCGGCAAATGGTTGATTGGGTAACGTTCAATGTGCGGACTATTTTGCCGCTGATCTTAAATATTTCTTTTTTCTCATCCCAGCTTTCATCGACGTTGAAATCAATGCCCAAAGTCGAGGCGAGCATCGCCGCGGCCAGGTCTTCAGCGTAGTCGCCCGTCTGTTTCTCAGTCTGACCATAGGCGTGGTGTTCGCTGATATAACCGTAAGATGATTTATCCGCGGGAATCGCGCAGCCGACCGACGCTGCCAAAAGCCTTTTCGGTTCATTGGAGCAGCAACGGCTCATGACGCAATAAGTTATTGCTCCGGGCACTAAATACTTCAACCCTTGGGTTTTGGAGATAACCTTACAACCTGGCGGAAAAATGCTGGAGACCTGGACGATATTGCATTTCTCTATTCCGGCATTGCGTAAAGCACGCTCAAAGGAATGCAACTCATCTTTGTGCGTGCCCACTCCTTTTGTGAAAAAAATCTTTTTCGGTACAAAATATTCCAATTTTCGACTCCTTCTTTTCCGCCTTTCCGGCAGAAGCTTTTATTTTTATCAGACGGCGGAAAATCATCATCCACCGTCAGTCTGCACGAAAGCCGTGTTGGCGTATAGATATTCCACCTTTTCCTTGTGCTTGAGTTCTTCAGACGCCATTTTAAGCAGCATATTCTTTATTTCTCCCTCCGGATGAAGAGAGGCGAGCCCTTTGTAAAAGTTGTAGGAGTTGAGCTCTCTTTCCGCCGCGATGAGATATGCATCCTTGCTGTCCATGTCGCTTTTCACTTCGGGCGACTGAAGATATTCGGCAATTTTGTAATTGGTTGCTTCACTTGCCCCGGTGGCATTGGCAATAAAACTTTCGTGCCGATAACGCAACAAATATTCTTTGTGTTTTTTCTCTTCGCCGGCCAGAAAAATCAGCGTATCTTTCGCTGATTTATCCGTGACAATCTGCGATAGTTTAAGGTAAAACTGGTTTGCCTCTTCCTCATTGGCGATGGCTTTTTCGATTATGGAATCCAGATTTGCATCTTTCATATTGACCTCGCTTATTAATTTTTGCCGATTCCCGATTGGCCGTTACAGGCCTCAGGAGCCGCCAAAGCCGATGGTTATTTTCCCGTCCTCAACAATTACCGGTACCCGACGCTTTCCATCGGACATTTTCAACATTTCGTTGAGCTTGTCCGGATTGCTTTTAACGTCGATGTAAATGGCACTTGTGCCTAAGGCCGCCCGGGCTTTGTCTGTGTAAGGTCATCCCGATTTTCCATAAATGATAATTTTACCAGCCATGTTTTTCTCCTTAAATATCTAATTAATAGTCAGTCAAAGCAGACAGGCCTCTTTCTCCTACTAATATAATGCGCGTATGTGTCAGACGTGTGGAAATAACCTTGGCTATCGCCTGCATGATTTTAAATCCCAGCGCGCAATCTTCATCCATAAGTTGACGCAACTGAAAAGCATCGAAGGAGATGAACTTTGTGTCGTCGAGACAACGGGCGGCAAGAGTATAAATATAAGGTTCCACGACGGCCGACCAGCCCATTGTTTCACCTTTTGTAATCATGTCCACCGTAACCTGCATGGGCGGTTTATTTGTCCCCATTTCCGTGGTCATAAAAAGCGCTACTTTGCCTTCCTCTATTAGGTAGAGGCTTCTGGCTGGATGCCCTTTTTGATAAAGCAACGTGCCGGCGGCGTATTTTTCTTCCTTGCCCAGAAGCGCTATTTTATTTGCCTGTTCATTGCTGAAATCTTTGAAAAAAGTAAAATCCTTTAAAGATATTTTGTTCGCCATGGACGAACTCCTTTCGTTAGGCTCGGAAATGGCTTTATTTTATATCAATGTTTGAAGCCATATTCCACAAAATTATTTGTAGACCGGTTTAAAATAATCTAACGTTTGTTTAATCTTGCCCTGAGCTCGAAAAAAGACTATAAAAGTATGTACAATTAAATCAAGAAATTTTTATGAAAAAATATTACGTGTTTATTTTTATATTTGTTTTTGTGCTGATCGGTTGTTTTCCGAGGTCGGAAATGACTAAAGATTTGGGTGACCTGCCTCAGAAACATGCCCCTCGTCATAAAAAGCCGGAACAGGTGGAAAATTTCTTAACAAGGCAAATGCAGCGGCAGATGGATGAAGATTACAATATAATTCATTTTTCCCTGTGGCATCAAAAACAACCTTTTCACGCCTTACCGGAAAGAGTATTTGCCGATTTCAAAAGATTCAGTAAGAATCTCGGGTACGGGGAAAACAAAATAAAGCACACCAGTGCCTGGCTAAACAACCTTAGGCAAAACGCTTCACTAGACAATTATCCCAATGCCCTGTATCCCGCGATAACGACGAGGAATACCAACCTCCGTGCATTACCGACCCAGGGAGTTCATTTTAACAGTCCGGACGGTGATAGTTCCGGATGGCCCTTTGATAATTTGCAAAGATCATCCGTCGCGGCTAATACTCCTATCTTTGTGTGTCATATAAGTGCGGACAAGTCCTGGGCACTTGTGGAGACGAGTTTTGCTTTCGGCTGGATGCCGGTTGAAGACAGCGCGCGCGTGGATGACGCTTTCATTAAACGATGGGAATCAAGCCGCTATGTTGCAATTACCGTCAATCGGACATCCATCCTGGATACCAAGGGTAATTTTATTTTAAAAGCGTCTCTAGGACATATTTTCCCTCTGCTTCGGGAGACACCGGAAGGCATGGAAATACTCGTTGCCGTTGCTGATGAGGAAGGTAACGCGGTAATTAAGAGAAGTTTTGTTTCATACCAGCACTCCGCTGTAAAACCGATTAGTTTTAATTACGATAATGCTGCCAAAATCGTCAGCGAGTTGAGGGGCGAAACGTACGGTTGGGGAGGTTTATACGGCAACCGTGATTGTTCGGCGATGACCAGAGATTTTTTTGCCCCCTTCGGTATCTGGTTGCCGCGTCACTCGGCGGATCAGGTTAAGGAAGTAGGCGATTATATCGAACTGGATGGATTGACCCCTGAAGAAAAAGAAAAAATTATTCTGGAAAATGGAATTCCTTTTTTGAGTCTTTTGTGGTTCAGAGGCCATGTTATGTTGTATATCGGTGAGCAGAACGGGCGTGCTCTTATTTTCCATAATATCTGGGGACTAAGAATAAAAGATGAAGGGGGAGTCGAAAGCAAGAAAATTATCGGGCAGGCTGTAATCACGACATTACACCCCAGGTGTGAGTCGGACAACATTGACCAGCAGCAAGGGTGTTTGCTTGACAGGATATCCGCAATGAATGTGCTACTACCTTCCATGAAAAGTCCGTAACTAATATGTATAAATATAAATTAGTTTTGGAATACGACGGCACCAATTACTGTGGTTGGCAGGTACAAAAAAACGCCAAAAGCGTCCAGGGAGCGTTAATCAGCGTCGCCGGCGGGTTTTTCGGACAGCCGGTTGATATTCAAGGAGCGGGAAGAACGGATGCCGGCGTTCATGCGCTTGCCCAGGTTGCCCATCTGGAAATCTCCCATAAAATTGATCCTGACGTGTTGAGGATCAACTTAAATGATAACCTGCCCGCGAGTATCAATGTGTTGCGCGTGGAAAATGCTTCGCCGCGGTTTCATGCGCGCCATCACGCGTTGGGCCGCAGCTATCTTTACCTGATTGCCAGAAGGCGTACAGCTTTCGGCAAGCGCTATGTTTGGTGGGTGAAAGACCGGCTTGATTTTACCCGTATGGAGAAAACTGTAAACCGTTTTCAAGGATTTCATGATTTCATTTCTTTTGCCGATAAAAAAATGGACAAGGGTGTTTCCACGCGAGTTAACGTTGAAAGGGTTGAGTTAAAGAAGTTCGGAGACATTATTGCTCTGAGGATTGTGGCGTCTCATTTTCTTTGGAAAATGGTGCGCCGCATAGTCGGGGTAACGGTGGAAGCGGGTCGGGGGAATCTGTCCGGCCATGATATCGAAAAAATGGTGTCTGCCTATTCAGAACTTCCGGCACGTTTTACCGCGCCGCCTTCCGGCCTTTTTCTGGAAAAAGTATTGTATGAAGGGGACCGGTTGTCTGAAATAAAGCTTCCGCTGTGCCTATTGTAGCTGATAGCCCCCTGCGCGCATTTCCATTTTCTTTTCCGGATACGGAATGAACAGGGAGGTAAGTGCCGATTTTTCAAATTTTGCATTATTGAGCCACAAAGATTGTTTTTCGCCAGGGATGATTACCGGCATGCGGTTGTGTATCGGTTCGATTAGTTTGTTTGGGGCGGTGGTAATAATGACGAAGGAAGCCTCTTTTTTTGCCGCAGAATATTCATAAATTGCCGCCAATCCAAAAGGTCGCCGACGTTGCGGATAAAAGTAAAACTGTTTTTTGTCTTTGGACCATTCGTAAAATCCATCGGCGGGAATCAGGCATCTGCGACGCTGAAAAGATTCTTTGAAGGTTGGTTTTTCGGATAATGTTTCCGCGCGGGCGTTAATCAGCAGTTTGGATGTCGTTGTCTTTATCGGCCAATGCGGCGTAGATCCCCACAACATGGGAATCAGACGGGTGGTATGGCCTTCGGAAATTACACAAGAACATTTTTGTCCGGGGTGAACGTCTCCGTGTGGAAGAGGAACAGGGGTGATTTCAGACAAATTGAATTCATCGGCGATTTGTTTCAGGTCACTTATGAACACAAATTTTCCGCACATAATTGCTGACGCTTTACGTCTGAAAATTGTTTAAAACCGTATTCAAATTAATTTTTGCGCAACTGTGTGCATGGTTTTTTAAATGCACACTAGCGCTTTTTTTTCTTGGCCGGTTTCTTTTTCGCCGCTGTTTTTTTCACTGATTTCTTGGGGGCGTTTTTTTTAACCGCCGGTTTTTTCTTTGGCGGTGCCGGACCTTTGTTGATCATCGGCTCTTCGCAACATATAACGCCTACGTTTGCGCAGCCACATTCTTCTTCCACGATTACCTCAAGCCCGCATACTTCGCAGTACAGAATATCTCCCTTCTTTGCTCTGGACATTTGCGCTACCTCCTGAAGGCTTTAAATAAGTTTGTTTGATTCTAATTTAAAAGGTAGCATCTTTCAAGCATATAATGATATTTTTCATAGTTTTTTTAATGTATTGGCAGCTTGACTTTCATTTTTGGTCTGGTATGATTTTGCTGTTAAGTCAGGAACATAATCCATGAAAGAACGCTTGAAGAAACGGCTTCAATTAACGCCGGTGAAAATAACTTTTCTTGTGATTTTAATTGTTCTTTTGCTTTTTTCCCTCGATTTTCGCTTTCTTCGTTTCATGGAGCTGAAGTCTTTAGATTTGCGTATTGCCTCAAGGGGAACGCAATTACCGGGCAGCGAAACAGTTATTGCAGTTATCGATGAAAAAAGTCTCAGCAAACTCGGCCGCTGGCCATGGTCAAGAGCGACCATGGCGCAGTTGGTAAATATGCTGACGGCGGCAGGCGCCAAAGCGATTGGTTTCGATGTTGTTTTTTCCGAGCCGGACGAAAGCGCCCATCTGCAAACTATCGATAATCTGATTCATGAAATTAAAAAAAGTGGAATTAAAGATGAAAACATAATTTATCTCCTCGACCAAAAGAAAGCCGTCGGTGATGCGGATGCGCTTTTAGCTCATTCCATGAGCCGTGCGAAGAATATCACCCTTGGTTACTTTTTTCATCTATCGCGAAAAGATGTCGAACATTTATCGGGAAAGGATATTTTGGAAAAATCTAAATTAATCAGCAATTCGCGCTATCAATTAATTAATGCGCCACGAAAAGATGCCGGCGAGGATGCCCTGATTCACGCTTACGCACCGGAGACGAATTTAAAAATCCTGTCGCAAACCGCTGCTAACAGCGGTTATTTCAACATTATCGCCGATAGCGACGGGGTGATGCGCTGGTTGCCTTTGGTTATTAAATGTCGCGGTGATTATTATGTGTCGCTTGCCGTTTCTCTTCTGCAACAGTATCTCGGTTGGCCGCCTCTTGCCTTGAGTTTACATGAACATGGCGTGGACAGCGTGAGAATCGGCAATATTAAAATACCCACTGACGAAGCGGGAAGGTTATTGATTAATTATCGGGGGCCGGCGAAGACATTTCCTCATTATTCAATCGCGGATATTATCGAGGGCAAGATTCCGTCGGAGTCTTTACGCGATAAAATAGTGCTGGTTGGAGCAACAGCAGTTGGTATCTATGATTTGCGCGTTACACCCTTCGGCCCTGTCTATCCGGGGGTGGAAATTCACGCCACCGTGATTGATAACATTTTGCATAGAGATTTTTTGATTCATTCGGGATGGATAAAATTCATTGATATTTGTGCGATAATTCTTCTGGGGCTGGTTGCCGGTTTTATTGTTCCCCGCCTGCGCGCGGTATCCGGCATCATTGCTACGTTTCTTTTATTAGTGGCGTTTGTGGTGGCAAATGTTTTTATATTTGCATACTTTAATGTTTGGCTGAACCTGATTTATCCGGTTCTAACGATGCTGGCTGTTTATCTGGGGATAACCGTTTTCCGTTACATCAGCGAAGAGAGGGAAAAGAAAAAAATAAAGGACGCTTTTCAATACTATCTTACCGCTTCTGTCATTGATGAAATACTCAAAGACCCGGCAAAGCTCAAGCTGGGCGGGGACAAAAAAGAATTGACTGTTTTGTTTTCCGATATTCGCGATTTTACGACTATTTCAGAAAAACTGACTCCCGAAGAACTGGTTGCTTTGCTCAACGAATATCTTACCGCCATGACCAATATTGTTTTCCGATATGACGGCCTGCTGGATAAATATATGGGTGATGCCATTATGGCTGTCTATGGCGCGCCGCTCTATCAGCCGGATCACGCGAAAAGAGCCTGTCTTACGGCTCTGGCGATGATGGATGAATTGCGTAAACTGCAGGATAAATGGCGGGAAGAAAATCGCCCCGCGCTGGATATCGGCATCGGCATCAGTACCGGCGATATGGTGGTGGGGAACATGGGTTCGGAAATGCGTTTTGATTATACGGTGATGGGGGATATGGTGAATCTCGGTTCGCGCCTGGAAGGTGTCAATAAAGAATATGGGACTAATATTATTATCAGTGAATTTACTTATAAAGCTGTTTCCGATATAGTGATTTGTCGCGAACTGGATTGGGTGCAGGTGAAAGGCAAACAAAAACCGGTAAAGATTTATGAGCTGTTGGGAGAAAAAAAGGACGAAAACAGGTGGGGAGATTTGCTGGTTGCTTTTCATACCGGTCTTTCTTTATACCGTGAAGGCAGGTGGGATGAGGCCATCGCGTGCTTTCAGAAGGTTTTGACGGCATGGCCGGAAGACGGACCATCACGCGTCTATATAGAACGGTGTGAAAAACTGAAAACGGAGCCGTTCGTTCAGCCCTGGAACGGCGTTTTTACAATGAGGGCAAAATAAAAAAGGGATAAAAGGATAATGGTTTCATGCCTCTGAAGAAAGAGCAGAAATACCGCAGCTGGGTGGAAGTTGACCTGGACAATTTTATCGCGAACCTTCGAGAAATAAAAAGACTTGTGGGGCCGGGCGTCGGTTTTATGCCGGCAGTGAAAGCCGATGCTTACGGGCATGGCGCGATAGAAATATCGCAAGCGGCTTTGAAAAATGGGGCGAAACTGCTGGGCGTTGCCAATGCCGACGAAGGCATTCAGCTGCGTGTCGGCGGGATTGAGTCTCCCATAGTGATTTTAGGGCCATCCACAGAAGCGGAAATCTCCGATATCATAAAATATAATCTGACCGCTTCCATTTCCGACATATCCTTTGCCAAAAAATTACAGAGAGCGCTGGAAAAATCCGGGCGCAAACTTTCCGCGCATGTTGAAGTGGATACGGGTATGGGGCGAGGTGGGACGATGCACAGCGAAGCGCTTGAACTGGTCAGAAAAATATCCAACCTCCCCAACATAAAGCTGGAAGGAATCTTCAGTCATCTGGCTTCGAGCGAGATGATGATTCCTTCCAACGATAAACAATGGCGCCTGTTTTCTGATTTGCTGGCAGAGTTGCAACTTCTGGGCATAAACATTCCTTTAAAGCATCTTGGAAACAGCGGCGCAGTGCTGAATTATCCCGGGTTTAAATTGAATTTAGTGCGCCCGGGATTGATGACCTACGGCATTTATCCATCGGACGAAACGAAAGCGAAAGCAAATCTTCTGCCGGTGATGTCTTTTAAAACCTGTGTAGTTTTGATTAAGGATTTTCCCGCCGGCTACGGTATCGGTTATAACAGCACATATGTCACCCAAAA
>DIEW01000035.1:20767-27574 GCA_002418825.1 Syntrophaceae bacterium UBA5764
GCGGCCGGCGCGCGCCCATCGTCGGCAGGATTTCTATGGATTTGTGCACGATTGATGTAAGCCGGATTCCCGGATGTAAAGTGGGCGATGAAGTTGTTCTTCTTGGCAGACAGGGCAAGGAATATATCAGCGCCAATGAAATTTCCCAAAAAGCAAAGACAATCAGTTACGAAGTTCTTTGCGCTTTAGGCAAAAGGGCGCCGCGGATATTCTTGCGGAGGGGGAAAAGCGACACATTTGAACCGCGACTGCGCCGGATATTCATTCCGGATGAGGAAAAATCCATTTCCCGCATCGATAACATCATTCGCCATTGTATGCAGACGCGCGCGTGCAATGAAGAGCTGGGAAACGCGATTTACTATGAAATGTTTGAAACGCTCTTCGGCAAAGAAGACCGTCAGCTCGAACTGCGTTCGTCTTTTCGCTACAATATCCGCATCGCGCAGATGCCGAAATTAAAGGTCAACGGCCGGAGCAATTTTCGTGTCAACACGCGCATCAGTTTTAAAAAGATAATCAGGAATGATGTTTTTATGATTGGCTGTGCGTCAGACAACAAGCAGTTGGCCGCGTTGTTTGAAGATCCGCGATGTGAATACCGTTGGCTTCTAGGCGCGGCAAAAGGCGCTAATTTGGCGCGCGATTTCACGGTGGACAGAGTCCGGGTAGATAAACGTCCGGTTGCAGTTATCAAAACGGAAAAAACCGCGCGCGGTTATGAAGTATGGTGCGGTGCCGATTTTTTGAAAAATAAGATGAACAAAGAAGCCGAAATCGAAATTGAAATCACCACAAAGCAGACGAAACAAAACAAAATGTTCCCGGTGTATCTTGTTTATCCGACGCGCGGCGTAGAAATTAATTTTGATTACCGAAAAGCGAAATTGAAAAATGTGAAGGAGGAAAGTTTTTTTTCCGGAAGAAATCCTGCGCCGATGATAACTTCAGATAAAGGAAAATTTGTCAGCGTTAAAGTATCCGACAAGGAGTGGGTATTTCCCACCAGCGGCGTGATTTTTACATGGGATGTCTAACCGGTCGCTATTATAGAGCCACAACCCGGTTACGGCCTTTTCTTTTTGCTTCATACATGGCATCATCTGCGCGCTTAAGCACGGATTCGAAGTTGTTTTCCTGAGGCAAAAGTTCCGTGGCCCCGATACTGACAGTTATTCTAACATTTCCCTTTTCTGTTTTTATTTCTGCTTGCTCTATGTTCGTGCGCAACCTTTGTGCCAGTATTTTTGCGCCAATAATGTCGGTTTGCGGGGAAATAACGGCAAATTCTTCTCCACCCAGACGGCCGAAAATATCTATATCGCGCAGGCACTTTTTACAGACATCCGCAAATGTTGCCAGTACTGTATCGCCAACAGCATGACCATATTTGTCATTGATTTTTTTGAAATGGTCAATATCCAGCATAAGAACGGACAAATGATTTTTATAACGGTAGACGCGCCTCATTTCCTGCTCTCCTGCCTGAAAGAAAAAGCGATAATTGGGAATGCCGGTGAGCGGGTCGGTTGTGGCCATTTTTTGCAATTGTGTCATTGTGCCCCGCAGCTCAATTTCCATACGTATGTTATTTGTCATAATGAAAGAGAAAGTCACGGCAATAATAAAGAATAAGTTCAATAGAAGGGTTATTGCAGTAATAATGTTTGGTTCCAGGAAGTTCTGAGGAGAAGGATGCAATGTGGTAAGAATGCCCCTGATAAACATGAATGTGCTGTAAAGGATGAATACACCTGCCGTGAGATAAGAGGTAATGCGTAAATCGGCCGGTATATTTGACAGAAGTTCAAAAACGATAAAGCCGCATATTATCGCCGAAATAAACGAAACCAGAATAATACGCGCGCTTGTATTGTAATCGGCGAAAGTAAAATATGATTGAAATACGGTATATAAAAAAATAATGGCGATGAAGAGGGTTTTGCGTGTTCTTTTGCCGCGAAAGATTTTTATGCCTTCTAAAAAGCTTATGGCGGCGGTTAAAAACAACATATTGGCCAGCACAATGGTGAAGATATCCGGGAAAACATTACGCAGCAAAATTAAATTCCATCCCAGAGCGAAAGCAGTGATTCCCATTGTCCACAGGCCAAAGCCCGGATAAGTTTTGCGAAACAACAAAATCAGATTCATAATGACGGCAAGGATAATCGCTACTCCCGTCAAAATGATAAGAAGCACGCGCGGGTCAAATGAGTATGTGGTCAATATTTCTTGCATAAGTCGCGGCACTATAAAGTAAACAATTTTGAGAGTCAATGGAATAATGGATGAAAAAAACAGGAGAAATCCCGAAAGGTCTGAAGAAACCGGAAATTTGTTAAATGGCTATTGCTGTTGTAAGTATTTTATTTTCAATGTTTTTTTGCGGCAAGAGCGTTAAAAATCAATTATTGTTAATTCATTAACAGAGATCATCACGTCGTCTGCGTTCCTCGCGATGGTACGGCCGTTGTCATTGCGAGCGAAGCGAAGCAATCTAATAACAGATGAAATGTTATAGGTGATTACTTGCTTCTTTCCAGCAGCAGCCAAACTGCCAGCAGAATCAGAAATACGGCAGCAAGTGCGCTGGGCCAAAGGGGGACGGTTAGCTCTCCGGCGACTACATGAATTTGTAAAAAGAAGCGGCACAACTGGACAATGGCCATCAGAAAAAATAAAATGGCTGCTACTAATGATGCGGGTCGTTTCATGGGGTTACCTCCTAAATTTTATTGCGAAATTTAATCATTAGCGAATTCCGAATATTCATCTAGAATTGTATCTGTCATATGCTCAAGCCTTTTTTCTATAGATAATTCGTTTACTGAGTCATAAGATATATATGAGCATAATTCTGCTAAATGTCCTTTTTCCATAACGGCAAAAACAGGTCGAGTAAGTTGCTGGAAAACCGCATCTCTACGCTCAGTAGGTGCAACAATATGTATTTTGATATCTAGCATAGGTTGCAAGGATAACAGATCAGCCATTCTCAGTATTCCAGAATAAATTGAAGTTGTATCTTCAACCTCAAAAGCACGAACAATTGCTCTTTTTCTAATCCAAAGAACGTCAATATTGCGTATAGTTTTTAATGTTGTATCATCGAAAACAAGAGATAATTCTTCTAATAATGATTCATTTTTCGGTTCCCATAATTTCAAAATCTTGTTTCTATCTGGTCTCGGAATCCAAATTTTATATCCTAGTTTTTCTCCTATTTCTGAAAGATGAGCCTGGATTTTAATCGAAGCCCTGTGATCTTGATTATTTTTTTCTATATTATTATCTTCTTCATTTTCCGGAACTGTAACAGTTGTTTCTTTTTTATTGTTCACTCGTATTTTAGTAAATTTCAATTTTTTCTCATCATTTTCTAAAAAAGGATAATCTTTTTGAATTTTATTTTGTTCAATTAATTTTTGCTCTAAAAATTCACAATCTTTCGTTGGCCATAAGCGAGGGCTTGAAAAAACCATATATGTCCATTGATTACTATCTTTTAAGAGATTTTTTGTAAAAGAGAGATTATCCCAAATTATATTTTCGTGTATTGGTATCGATTTTTCTAAAGGCAGCCAAATAATACTTTTCACATTAAATCTAAGCACGAAGGGATCATCTGCTTCTGCGAAAATTGGTTTACTATCAATGAAATAAGGGGACAAGACTTCTAAAATGCCAATAAATCTTTGAATTCTTGTACAATAGCAAATGAATTTATCGCCGGGTCCGATTTTTTGATTTTCTACGTAAGTTTTTCTTGAGATTCTAAAGCCACTTATATTTCGGGTTGATTTTGAAAATGCAGTGGCTGTTTCAGGGGAAAATAAATCAATATAATAATTCATGTTATCTCCCTTTATATTTTTATTTTTAAATTTTCATAAGATTGCTTAAACACCCTCTGTATTAATTTCCAATTTTTTCTTATGCCGTTCCAGCGCCAGTTCAATCAGTTTATCCAGAAGTTTGCTGTATTTAATGCCGGTGGCGTCCCAGAGTTTGGGATACATGCTGATCCGCGTGAAGCCGGGGATGGTATTGATTTCACTAAGGAAAAACTCGTTGGAATCCCGATCAAGCAGGAAATCGACACGTGCCATACCTGCGCAATCCACCAGCCCGTAGGCTTTGATTGCTGTTGCCTGGATCTTGCCGGCGAGGGCGGCGTCCACTTTGGCTGGAATCACCAGCTCTGAATTGTCGTTGATATATTTCGCGTCATAGGTGTAAAATTCAGCACCCGGCAGGACTTCACCAATCACCGAAGCCTGAGGATGGTCATTTCCAAGTACACTTACCTCAATTTCACGTGCGTTCACGCCTTGTTCCACCATGATCCGGCGATCATACCGGGCAGCTTCAAGCAGTCCTTCCACCAGGTCGCTGGCGCCGAAACATTTGCTGACTCCCACTGAAGAACCCAGATTAACGGGTTTTACAAACACCGGGTAAGTCAAAGATGCTTCAACCTGGGAAATCACATCCGCAATTCCCGATTCGAGTTCATGCCGGTTGACCAGGAGTGAATCTACCACGGGAATCTGATTTGCCCGCATCACCTCTTTGAAGAGTGCCTTGTCCATACCCACTGATGAAGCCAGTACACCGCCACCGACGTAAGCCACGTCTGCGAGTTCAAGTAATCCTTGCAGGGTACCGTCTTCACCAAAAGTACCGTGGATGAGAGGGAAAATTACATCCAGGCGGGCAAAGGGTTCAAGAATGTCACCGAGAGGAGACCGGGTGAGGTGGTAAAGTGTGGCATTCCGTGGTTCAGGCAGCAGGATCACAGGGCTGAGGGCGTCGTACTGCTTGTTCTCAAAGGCTTCGAGAACCGCGCTGCCGCCCAACCACATTCCCTCGGGCGTGATCCCGATTTCGGTAACCTGGTAAATGTCAGGATCAAGCACTGAGCGGACCGAGTGCGCGGAGAGAAGCGATACCTCGTGTTCGCCAGAACGTCCACCAAAGATCAATCCGATGCGTAGTTTTTCTGCCATTATTCTTCCTGCCAACTTCCCAGTGGTTCCACTTCCAACTCAAGATCAATGCCAAATTTCTCATGCACGGTTTTTTGCACGAGAACGATCAGGCGGTAAATATCAGAAGCCGATGCAGTTCCGTCATTGACGAAGAAATTGCCATGCACACGGCTGATCTCAGCACCGCCAATTCTGGTCCCCTTCAACCCAGCTGCTTCGATGAGCCTTCCGGCATAATCTCCAACCGGGTTTTTGAACATCGAACCCATGCTGGCACCGGGAGGCTGTGATTGGCGGCGCTTTTCCGATAACTCCGCCATCTTTGCCTGGATTTCTTCAACATTCCCGCGGCTGACAGTTAAGACCGCGCTGAGGATGACACCCACTCCAGTCTGTCGTTTCAGAATGCTGGACCGGTAAGCGTATTCCATTTGCCCGGCCGTCCAGGAGACTCTACCCATAGACCGATGCAAGATTTCTGCCATCACCAGGGTTTTGCTCATATCGCTGCCATAAGCGCCGGCATTTCCGTATACTGCACCGCCGAGAGTGCCTGGAATGGTTGAAGCCCACTCGAGCCCCGAAAGACCGCGCAAAGCTGCCTGGCGGGCGATGCTGCCCAGGTTGGCACCGGATTCAGCCCATACCGTTGGGTGATCAGAGGCATCCTCGATGCGAATGGCTTTGGCACGGTTGAGGAGCAACACGGCATCCAGTCCGTGATCACTGAAGAGGACATTTGATCCACTCCCCAGGGTGATAAATGGAATGGATTGTTGCCAGAGGAACTGAGCTGCTTCTGCCAATTGAGTGGAATCACCGACCGTGATCATTACCTTTGCTGCTCCGCCGGTATGCGCGGTGCAGTAACCCGCCAGGGACACATTTTCCTGGAGGCGGTCGGCAAATTGAGCACGGAGGGCATCAAGTGGCAGGGTCATGATTTGAGACCTGTTAGAGCTCGCGAACGTGATCGATGAGTCTGGAGAGCAATTCCTGCTGATGCGCCCGGGGAAGGTCCTGGTATTCACGAACGACCGGACGCTGGGGGTGCGTCACCTGGATACGTTGATATCCAGTGGAGAAGCGCTGTGAATCAGATTCACGGGGGTTGGTTTCAAAACTTGCCATCTTTGGGTCTATCATTTTAGACCTCCCTTTCTTTGAGCTGCTTGAGTACGTCGTAACAGATTTGATCTGCATCACCTGCTGATAGGACCACCAGAACGTCACCGGGAACCAGAATTTGCATCAACTTTTCTGTAGTTTCCGACAGGGTGGCTTCAAAAAGCACATTTTCCTTGCCCATTTTCTCAACGAGGTTTTGGGCACTGTAAGTGGAGGATTGCTCTCGCGCACCGAACACTTCGGTTACAAGTACCATATCCGCATTGGTCAACGAATTCATAAACTGGCTCTCGAGAGCCTGGGTTCGCGAAAAGGTATGCGGCTGCCAGACGGCAATCAACCTTCGTCCGGCATATCGGGAACGTGCGGCAGCCAGCGTGGCACGAATCTTGGTCGGATGATGCGCATAATCATTGATAATGCTTACACCGTCCGCCTCGCCGACAAGCTCAAACCGCCGACCCGTGCCCTTGAATTCAGACAGGCTTTGCGCTGCCTGATTTACTGGAACACCCATCTGGTGCAAGGTTGCAATCACCTGCAGGGCATTGCGTACGTTATGTTCTCCGGGGATTTGCAGGCTGACCACGGTGACCGTCTCGGGCTTTTCGCCGCTGCCATTGAAGAGGACATCGAACGTGGAGCCGCCTATCGAATTCGCTCGGATATTTGCTGCGAGGTAATC